>DAOUDY010000129.1:0-1878 GCA_034430755.1 Dehalococcoidales bacterium | reverse complement strand
CATATGCTCGACCGCCTCATGCTGAATGAGAGCCGCCTTGAGGCCATCGCCGGGGACGTGCTCAATATAGCGGCGCTGCCCGACCCCGTCGGCGAGGTTTTCGATATGCGCACCCAGCCCAACGGCCTGCTGCTGGGCAAGAAGCGTGTGCCCCTGGGCGTCATCGGCGCCATTTACGAGAGCCGTCCCAACGTCACCATTGACATCTCCTCACTGTGTCTGAAGTCGGGCAACGCGGTGATTTTAAGGGGAGGCAAGGAGGCCGTGCGCTCCAACAGCGCCCTGGCCAGAGTGGTGCAGGATGCCGCCGCAAGTGCCGGAGTGCCTGACGGTGCCGTCCAGTTCGTGGAAAATACCGACCATGCACTCGTCGACCACATGCTGACGATGAGAGGCGTCATTGACCTGATTATACCGCGGGGCGGTGCCGGGCTCATCCGCGCCGTGTCGGAAAAGGCCTGCATGCCGGTGGTCACCGGCGGCATCGGTGTCTGCCATACTTTTGTGGACAAAAGCGCTGACCTAGACAAGGCGGTGGCCATTGTCTACAACGCCAAGGTGCAGCGTCCCACCGTCTGCAATGCCCTGGACACGCTGCTGGTGCACGCTGACATCGCCGGACGTTACCTGCCCATGATTGCCGCGGAACTGGCCAAAGCAGACGTGGAACTGCACTGCGACGGACAGGCACAGGCAATTCTGAAAGCCCAGTCCGGACTCAAGCTCGTTCCGGCAACGGATGAAGACTGGGGCAGGGAGTTTTTATCCCTAGTGGCCGCCATCAAGGTGCTTGGCTCTCTCGATGAGGCGCTGGAACATATCGCTCGATATGGCTCCGGCCACTCCGAAGCGATTGTGACCGGGGACTATCCCTCGGCGATGCGCTTCCTCGACGAAGTCGATGCCGCCTGCGTTTACGTGAATGCCAGCACCCGGTTCACCGATGGGGCACAGTTCGGTCTGGGAGCGGAGCTTGGCATCAGCACCCAGAAATTCCACGCCCGCGGGCCGCTGGGGCTGAAAGAGCTGACCACATATAAATGGATTATCTTCGGCAGCGGCCAGATAAGAACCTAGGTCTGTCCACTACTTATACTTTTCGAGGGCCGCCTGCTGAATCTGAAAGAGCTGCTGAATCCCCGACTCGGCAAGGGAAAGCAATTCATCGATGGTCTTTTTGGAAAACGGCTTGCCTTCGGCGGTGCCCTGCACTTCAACGAACTCGCCCTTGCTGGTCATGACCACATTGAAGTCAACCGAGGCCGCGCCGTCTTCATCGTAACACAGGTCAAGCATCATATTGCCGTGCACAATGCCAACGCTGGTTGCCGCCACCGCGCTCCTGAGCGGCACCGTGGAGATGATACCCATATCGGAGAGGTTGTACAGGGCTTTGTAAAGCGCGACATAGGCACTGGTAACGGCGGCGGTCCTCGTGCCGCCGTCAGCCTGAATGACATCGCAGTCGACAACTAAAGTCCGCTCGCCAAGAGCCGCCAGGTCGGTCACCGCCCTTAATGAGCGCCCGATGAAGCGCTGAATCTCCTGGTTTCTGCCCCCCACTCTTCCCATCGAGGAGTCACGCGGAGTACGGGTCACCGTGGCCCGGGGCAGCATGGCGTATTCCGCGGTAATCCACCCCGTCCCGCTGTTTCTAAGGAAGTTGGGCACTCTATCTTCAACGCTGACCGAGCACAGCACCTGGGTATTGCCCAGCTCAATCAGCGCTGAGCCCTCAGCATACAGTAAAAACCCGGGAGCGATGCTGACCGGCCGGAGCTCGTTATAGACACGTCCATCGGCTCTCTTCAACTGAAACCTCCAAAAATTTTAGACAATATGTCAGAGTATAACACCGCCGGTCGCTATTGACAATCT
>DAOUDY010000128.1:0-20579 GCA_034430755.1 Dehalococcoidales bacterium | reverse complement strand
TACCGCCATGGGAGCCATACACGCGGCGTCAGCCGCCGGTGGTTTCAGTCTGGTTATCGACAGTATGTTCGGGCCAATAGACTACGTGGAAGCGGTGGATGGGGAAACGGCACTGTATCCTGATGGCTGGATGTATCGGGCTAACTGGGACAGCCCCAGCCTCGGGGCGAAGGAGTACGCCGTGTCCGAAGGGGATGTCATTTTGTGGAGCTACACGCAGTATGGCTCTCAGCCGCTGTGCACCACGGTGAGCAGCAATAGCGTGCTGTACGGCAACAGCTTCAACGTGACGGTGGAAGCCTATGACGAGACCGACTGGAGCGCGGCCGCCGGTGTGACGGTATATGTCGGCACCTTGAGCTATACCACAAATGCCAGCGGTCAGGTGCTGGACCTGACATTGAATCCCGGCAGCTATACCGTGTATGCCGACAAAGGTGATTGTAGCGTTAATATCAGGTCAATTCAGGAAACGGTTATCGTGTATGTGCCGCTCACGCTTGAAGCGGGCTGGAATTTTGTCTCCGTGCCCAAGAGACTGGCCAGCGGTTACTCGATGGCGCAGCAGGTATTTGGCAGCGTGGATACCGACGGCCATTCCATCTTCATCTATGACGGCACCGATGGCTGGACGGCTATGAGCAGTGATAACGTCGTCTCGCCGCTGGAGGGCATCTGGATATATTCCGCATCGGAGGTTGAGCTGCACCCGGCGTTTGATACCAACCCGCGTCAGGTGCCACCGACCAAGCAGCTGGCGGCTGGCTGGAATGCCATTGGCTTTTCTGACTTCACCGCCGCCTCGGCAGATTCCGCCCTGACCTCGGTGGAGGCCAGCTGGACGGTGCTTATTGGCTTTGACGCCGATGGCCAGGCCTATGACGATTCCATCATAAATGACGCTCCTGACGACGATGCCCATGACGAGGACAGGGAGATGAACTGCTGGAAAGGCTACTGGCTTCATGTGACGACGGCCTGTCAGCTGGCGGCCATAAGCTCGTAAGAATGGGGCTGGGGTATGAATTTGAAGAAGATTGTTAAACGCTCTGTCCTTGTGCTCTCCATCATTATGCTTTGCTTATTGACGGCACCGGCCCTGCCGGTGAGTGCCGATACGACGTGGCCGGAGGAGTTCTACGGTGATATCATCATCAATGGGCGTGCGGCGTCGGCGGGCACCGTAATCGTGGCCAAGATAGGTGGCGCCGGGCGGGGAAGCTTCACCACCACCGAGGTCGGGCACTACGGTGGCTCGGGCACTTTCGACAGCCGGCTGGTGGTTGCCGGTGAAGAGACTGAAGTTGGGGAGGCCATAACCTTCTGGATAAACGGGACACAGGCCAACCAGACCGCCGTCTATGAGCCGGGCCAGTCCCGAAACCTTGACCTGTCGGTTGAAATTTTCCCTTTGGATGCCAGCGATACTCAGATAACAGACGCGCTGGATTATCTGGAGGGGGCGCAGCAATCAAACGGCTGCATCGCCGCCTTCGCTACCTCAGGATGGGCAGTGATGGCTATCGCGGCCGCCGGCGAGGGCCCGGATAGCTGGACAAACGGCGGGGACTCGGTTGTCGATTACCTGCGGGATAATATGAATCACCTGGACGCAGACAAGGCTACCGACTGGGAGAGGTTCATCCTGGCGGTGGTCGCCGCCGGGGAGAATCCCCGGGATTTCGGCGGGGTAGATTGCATTGCTACCCTGCTGGACTTTTATGATGGCACCCAGATAGGCGACGATGACATGTTGAACGATGATTTCTGGGGCATACTGGCGCTGACCTCAATAGGGGAAACGCAGGGAGTGGCGGACAGCAAAGATTTCATCATCAGCCACCAGAACTCCGATGGCGGCTGGGGCTGGACGGTCGGCGGGGTCAGCGATGCTGATAACACTGCGGCCGCCATATCGGCGTTGATTGCTGCCGGTCAATCATCCAGTTCCTCGGTTATAACGGACGCTCTGGATTACCTGAAATCGCAGCAGCAAAATGACGGGGGTTTTACTTCAGAGGGCGCTACCAATGTCGGTGTTGATACCTGGGCGATAAATGCCATCGCCGATGCCGGGCAGAGCCCGGTTGCCGAGGAATGGAGGAAAAGCGGCAACAATCCGATAGGGCACTTGCTGAGCCTGCAGGATACGGATGGGGCCTTCAAATGGTCGGCAACACAGCGGTCAAACCCGGAATGGATGAGCGCTTACGCCATAATCGCCCTGCTGGGCGGCTCCTGGCCGGAGGACACCACAGCGCCAGCTATATCCAGCCTGTCCCCTTCATCCGGGGCAAGTACCACCTCCACCGGCCCCACTATCAGTGCCGGCTATTCTGATGCTACCTCGGGAATTGATACCGGCACGGCCGGGTTGACGCTGGACGGGACTGATGTCACGGCCGATGCCACAGTCGCCTCTTCCGGCACCAGCTATGCTTCATCCGGACTGAGCACGGGCACCCACTCGGTTACGGTAACCGTCAGCGATAAGAAAGGCAACGAGGCCAGCCGGAGCTGGTCTTTTTCCGTGACCAAGAGCGGCGGTGGGGGCCCTAGTGGCGGAGGTGCCGCCGCCGGCGTCACCCCGGTATTAGGTTACGTAACCAGCAGCGGCAAATTTACCGAAGATGTCACCGCTAAAAGTGAAGACGATAAAGTCGAGCTCTACATACCGGAGGACACCATAGGTAAAAATAAATACGGGGCGTTGCTGTCCAGCATAAGCATAAAAGAGGGGGAGAACCCGCCGGACCCACCGGAAAGGTCCAACGTTGTGGGGCTGGTCTATGACTTTGGCCCTGATGGGGCCACCTTTGACCCACCGATAAGCCTTACCGTTAAATACTCTGAATCCAAAATACCCGAGGATGTTGCCGAGGAAAACCTGATTGTCGCCTACTGGGATGAGGACGCGGATGAATGGGTGGAGCTGGAAGGTACGGTTGACCCGGAGGACAATACCATCACGGCGGAGGTGAGCCACTTCACCGAATTTACCATTCTGGCATATACCAGACCGGCGAGCTTTACCGTTGCTGGCCTATCAATAAATCCGACTGAAGTGGGCATCGGGGAGACCGTCGTTGTCAGCGCTACCGTTACCAATACCGGCGACCTCGCCGGCACTCATGAGGTAATTCTCAAGGTGAATGGTGGCGAGGTAGGGGTCAAGGAAATTGAGGTTATCGGGGGTGATAGCGAGAAGTTAAGCTTCATCGTAATCCCGGATGCTGTCGGGACCTATATAGTTGACGTTAATGGACTGATTGGTTCGTTTGCCGTCGTGGAGAAAGCCTTATCCGCAACGGCACCGCCACCGGCAACTCCTTCGCCTCCGACCAAGTCGGCATTGTCTCAACCATCCCCTCAACCTGAAGCGCCTGAAACTGAGAAATCGCCTCCAAAGCCGCCGGCGCCATTACCGCCACCCCCCTCCGGAGGACCAGGCAACTGGCTTCTTATTGGTGGTATAATCGCCGGAGCGATACTGGTGGGGTTATTCGTTTTCTTCCTGATTCGAAGGTTCACCTATTACTAAGATAAAAATGAAGGCGAAAAGACTACTGGCTCTACTTGCTCTCTCTCTTCTGGCATGTGCCTTATTAAGCGCCTGCCCCGCTCAGACTTCACCATCCGCGCCACCGGCAGAAAAAGAGCCCGGCACCATCACAGTAATCATTACAATTTCCCAGGATTTCGGACGGGAACTGATGCTTGGTGAAACGCTGGAAGTATTGCCGGATACTTCCGCGATGGCGGCACTGATGGAGGTAGCCGAGGTTGAAACCGCCTATGGCGGAGGATTTGTCAATGCCATAAACGGGGTTCGCTCCGGTTATGCCGGGAGTCAGAAAACGAAAAAGGACTGGTTTTTCTATGTGAATGGAATTCAGTCCAATATAGGGGCGCTCGATTATAAACTGCATGATGGTGATGTCCAGCACTGGGACTTTCATAGCTGGGGCTTCCGTCATTTCATTCCAGCTATTATCGACGCTTATCCGTCGGCTTTCCGGCATGGTTTTGGCGGCAGAGCGAGGCCGACCCTGATTGTGTGTCCTGATTACCTGAAACAGGATGCCGTAAGGCTGGAGGAGAAACTGGCTCAGCTGGAAGTAAAGGATGTCGGCATCAGAAGTATTGACGAATTAGACGAAAGCGAGAAGGGAAATTCTAATATAATTCTTGTCAGCGTTCCAGGAAACCGCCTTATCTCGGAGCTGAATCAGAACTGGCAGCGGCTGGGCTTTTTCGCCTACTTTGAGAACGGAGACCTCATTGTCATCAATAACGATGGAGAGGTAACTGCCGAATACGGTGCTGGCGCCGGGCTCATTCAGGCCACGCAAAACCCCTGGAACCCAAAGGGAATCGGCGCCTGCGAAAATGTGGTCTGGCTGGTTTCGGGCACGGACGAAGTCGGGGTGGAAAATGCCCTGGATGCTTTGATTAACCATCATGGCGAGTTCCAGTATGCCGGCGCGGTGGTGGTGGCAGACGGGAAGATAATTAAGGTACCCCGGTGATAAGTTTCAGATATAAAGATAAAGGAACTGCCATCCACAAGCTCAACCCTTTCTGCAAGCTGGGATGGGTCACCAGCATTTTTGTCCTCGCCTTAATCTTCGATAACCCCGTTTACGTTGCGTTGCTGTTCCTGGCCACGCTGCCTCTCGTAATAACGGCCAGGGTGTGGAGAGAGTGGGCGTCTGTTATGAAGTTTGCCTTCTATCTCTGCCTGTCGATAATCATTATCAATGCCTTTGTTAGCTCCCACGGTTCCCATCTTCTGTGGCAGGCTCCGTTCCGGATTCCAGTACTAGGCGCTCCGGTCTTGACTGTGGAGGCGGTGCTCTTCGGGGTGGGCATGTCACTGCGGCTGCTGACGATAATCTCCGCCTTTGCCATACTCACCTTCACCATTCACCCCGACGACCTGATGCTAGCGATGATAAAATTGAAGCTGCCTTATAAATCGGTGCTGGTGACCTCACTCACCACCAGGTTCATTCCCACTTTGATTGATGATGTGGAACGCATCAGCGATGTGCAGAGGTCAAGGGGCCTGGAGCTCGACCGCGGAAAGCTATTCCAGCGAATAAAGAGTCGCATGGCAATCATCATCCCGCTGCTCTCCAATTCCCTGGATAGAACCGTTCAGATAGCCGAGGCTATGGAATCGAGGGCATTTGGCCACGGGGAAAAAAGAACCTTCTACCGCGAAGTAAAGCTGAGCAAAGTTGATGTCGGCATACTGATAGTCAGTTTTCTTCCTCTTGCGCTCGGCATTCTCATGCTCTGGCTGGGTCAAGGCGGCTACCAGTACTATCCAACGCTGGAAAAGATAAGCCTCGGTGGCCTGGAATACTTTATGCTGGCGTTGCTGGCCTTTTCGCTGGGCATGATGACACCGCTGGCGTCGGCGAAGAAGAGGATTGACCTTGATTAAGATACAGAACTTTACTTTCTATTACGGCGGTGCGGAAAAGCCTGCCCTCAAAAACATAAATCTTGAGATTGCGGACGGAGAGTTTGTTCTGGTAACCGGTCCGTCAGCGGGGGGAAAATCAAGCCTGTGCCGGTGCATCAATGGTCTGATTCCCCATTTTTATGGTGGAAAAGTGACTGGCAGCGTGGAGGTGCAGGGGCTCAATACATTGCAGCATTCCCCCAAAGAGCTCGCCACCAGGGTAGGGATGATATTTCAGGACCCGGAGAACCAGCTGGTAACCCAGGACGTGGAAAGGGAAATCGCTTTTGGCCTGGAGAACCTCGCCTTCCCCAGAGACCTGATCGCCAGGCGGATTGAGGAATCGCTGGACACGCTTGGCATCTCTGCCCTTCGTCACCGGCCGCTACACGAACTGTCCGGCGGCGAGAAACAAAAGATAGCCATCGCTTCGGTTCTGGCCCTCCATCCCGAAATTTTGATTCTCGATGAGCCGACCTCGGAACTGGACCCCAAGAGTGCTGAAGAGGTGCTTTCCATAGCGCAGCGATTGAACGATGAGCTGGGCATCACCGTAATCCTGATTGAGCACCGGCTGGACAGAGTAATCCAGCATACTGATAGATTGATAGTCCTCGATGGAGGGGAAATCGTTGTTGATGGCAGCACGAGACAGGTTCTGCAAGAGAATTATCAGGAAATCTCTGGTGGGGGAGTTGGCATGCCGCCGATAATCAAGCTGGCTCACCAGCTGGAGATAATGGGCATCACCGATAACAAGACGCCTCTTACCGTGAAAGAGGGCAGGGTTATGCTTCAGGAAGTTTTTCAGAAAATCGCTGGAGAGTTACCTCAACAGGAGAAAAAGGGTATCAATAGACCGGCGATTGAAGTGGGAAAACTGTGGCACGTCTATCCTGATGGTCCGGCGGCTCTGAAGAACGTAAGCCTGGCCATAGGTGAGGGAGAGTTTGTGGCCATTATGGGGAGAAACGCCTCAGGGAAAACGACCCTGGTGAAACATTTCAACGGTCTTTTGAAGCCCACTAAAGGCTCGGTGGTGATTCACGGAACCGATACCGGCAGGGCTACCATTGCTGAGCTGGCGAGGCAGGTCGGCTTTGTTTTCCAGAATCCCAACGACCACCTCTTTGCCGATACCGTCGAGGAGGAGATAGGCTTCGCCTTGAAGAATCTGGGTCTGGAGAATGGGGAGGTAAGGTCGCGGATTGACGAAGTATTAGGGAGGTTCAGGCTGGATAAATATAGGAGGCAGTACCCCCGCGCCTTAAGCGGTGGGGAGAAACAGCGGGTGGCGCTGGCCTCGGTTCTGGCGGTTCAACCCAGGATTCTAATCCTGGACGAGCCAACCAGAGGCATGGAGTACCGCCTTAAGTCTGAGTTGATGGCTTTTCTCCGCGACTATGCAGGACAGGGAAACACCGTGATTCTGGTCACCCACGATGTAGAAACAGTAGCTGAGTACGCTGATAGGGTGCTCTTACTCGGCGAGGGTAAAGTGGTGGTGGATGGGAACAAGCGAGATGTGCTCTCAAGGGCACTGCTCTTTTCGCCGCAGATAAACCGTCTGGTTCAGGCATTTGCTAGGTATGGCGTGCCCAACGATATATTGACCGTTGACGAGGTCTTGCACCTGTTGAAATGAGAAGAAGCTATTTTTTCCTGGGCCTCATACTGCTCATAGGTATCGCCGCTTTGGTGGCCCCTCTGTTTCCGGATACTCCCCTGAAGGTCTTTTCCAACTGGGGTCTGACGGCAACTATCCTGGTTATCCTGGCTATCATAGCGTTCTTCTTTGAGTTTGAAGCTACGGCTATAAGTTCAAAGGAAATCGCACTGGTTGCCATGCTGGGGACCATATCCGCAGTAGCCAGGGTCCCATTTGCCGTAATGCCAAATATTCAGCCATGCACTTACTTGATAATTTGTTCCGGGTATGTCTTCGGGCCGGTTACGGGATTTATGGTTGGGGCGATGACGGCGCTTGTTTCCAACTTTTTTCTTGGCCAGGGGCCGTGGACACTGTATCAGATGTTTGCCTGGGGTCTGGCCGGTGTTTCCGGGGCTTATCTCAAGCGATTTAAGCCGGGTAAAATAGCATTGATTATATCCGGTATTATATGGGGTTACCTCTATGGCTGGATAATGAACATCTGGTACTGGGCCTCTTTCATTTATCCTCTTGATTTCAGGACCTTCCTGACTTATCAACTGACGAGCATTTGGTTTGATACCTTTCATGCTCTGGGCAACGCCATTTTCTTGGGGTTATTCGGGATAAAGACCATAGCGATATTGCAGAGATTTAAGAATAGATTCAGTGTGGAATACTCTTCCAGCGGAAAGGAGCGAACCGGTCTGGGAAATCTCACGCAATGATGGGAGGTCATACTGCTCCCCCGGTTCGGAACGCTAATCGTACACTACGCTGGGTAACCACAGGATTATCTGCGGGAATATGATAACTAAAGTCAGACCAATAAGTTGGAGGCTCACGAAGGGAATAACGCCCTTAAATATGTCAGTGAGCTGGACCTCGGGAGGAGCCACTCCCTTAAGATAATATATGGAAACGGCAAATGGCGGCGTCAGGAAGGAAGTCTGTAAATTAACCGCAAAAACCAGGGCAAACCAGAGAGGATCGAAGCCAAGGGCGGGTATTATCGGAGCCAGAATGGGGATGAAGAGAGGGAGCAGGCCGGTTTTGCAAAAGTGACCTTTGGTGGGCCTGAGGGGACGATACCTAGAACCGAAACCGTCTCTTGTTCAGGTATTGACAATTATGCAAATAAAGGTATAATTGATTTATCCTGTTATAAAATTTCATTGACAAAAAGTGTTCTAGAAAGATGAGGATGAGGTTAATCAGAACACTGCAGTCGAGCTTTAATTTCGGTAATCAGTGCTCTTTTTATTCGATAATTTTTTTACAATTTTTAATATAAGGAGGTGATTAACTTCATATCAATAGATTTAAAAAACGAGGTATCCGAACCAAAAGGAGGAGATTATGAATAAAAGACTGATACTGGCTTTAGTATTGGTAGTAGTTTTAATCAGCAGCTTTAGCGCTGCCTGTGCGAAACCAGCCCCGGCTCCAGCGCCTGCACCAGCACCGGCGCCAGCACCTGCGCCAGCACCTGCACCAGCACCTGCACCAGCACCGGCGCCAGCACCCGCTCCCGCTCCGGCACCGGCCCCAGCACCAGCCCCGGCCCAACCAGAAAAAGCAATCAGATGGGTGGGGCAAGTCGGCAGTATGCTCGTAGACCCCAAGAACCAGAAGTGGATGGAGATGCTGGATAGAATGGTACTTGCCAGCGGTGGCCGCTTGGAGATTGACTGGTACGGCGCTGGTGACATTGTGGAACAGCAAATGGAGTTTGAGACGGTGAACCAGGGCGCTCTAGACTTGGCCCTGACACCCGCGGCACACTGGAAGAAATTCATACCTGGCCCCGCGGCTCTATTTTCTTATGTCTCCGGCGGATTGACTGGCGTCGAATTCCACGCTTGGCTGATGTACGGAGGCGGCGCCGAGCTAATGGATGAGATGCTTAAGGACTATAACTTTAACCTGCACGCGATACCCTATGGCGGGTATATCACCACTCCGGAGACGTGGCTGCATTCCGACAGGCCGTTAAACGCGCCAGCAGACCTCAAGGGATTGAAGATCCGGGGTTCCGGTGACGGCGCCGAGATTTTGAGCAAAATGGGGGTTTCAGCGAGTTTCTTCCCCTCCTCGGAAGTCTATGAATCAATGCAACGGGGAGTAATTGAAGCCTATGAGGTGTCCACTCCGGCTTCTGACTGGGCACGCGGCTTGCAGGAAGTAGGACAGTACGTTTACCTCTCACCGTCGCGCCAGCCCATGGAGTATATGCAGTTCCTCGTCAATGAAGAGCGCTGGGCGGAGCTCCCGGATGACCTCAAGCAGCTAGTAACGTCGTTCACGCAGGGCGTAATGATGGAGGTCTACTATCTCTACGCAGTCGAAGATGTTAAGGCCGTGCAGAACTTTAAGGACTACGGCACCACGGTGGAACTGGTTTCCGACGAGATAGAAGAGGCCTTTGCCAAGGAAGCACGTGCGTTCTACGCCGAGAAAAGTGCCACTGACCCCTTCATTGACAAGGTATACAAATCAATGATGGAGTTCCAAGACATGATAAGGGCAGGCTTCGCGCGCCTGTAGCGCGGTAAAAAGCCTGATAAAGTAAACACTCGACCCTGCCCCTCGCCCGGGAGCATCGGTCCGGGCGGGGGGCGAAGAAAAATTTACTGGAAGATACTGAAGGTCATTGAGAAAAGTACTCAAAGTTGTTGATGCAATTAGTGACTACAGCGGAAGGGCATTCAGCTGGCTGGCGTTAGCCCTTATCTTGGTACTTGTCTTTGAAGTGATCGCCAGGTGGGGCTTTAACCGCCCAACTGTATGGGCCCATCTGACCAGCCAGATGATGGGAGGAACCCTCGTCGCCATAGGTCTGGCCTATGCCCATGTCCATCGCAAGCATCTCAGGATTGATATTATTTACCGAAAGCTTCCAATCAGAGTAAGGATGATTCTTGACGTCTGCTTTTTCCTGCTTTTCATGGTCCCTTTGCTTTATGTGTTTCTGACCAATTCTGCCGAGTGGGCGGTGCAATCATGGGTTATGGGTGAAGTGAGAGATGAGAGCTGGTGGTATCCCCCGGCGGCTCCCTTCAGAACCGTTTTTCTGTTAGGATGGAGCCTCTTCGCCATTCAATGTTTGGCTCGATTCTTTCGTGATTTCTACTTTGCGGTAAGGAATAAGCCTTATGATTGATATAAGCCCAGAAGTTATTACCGTACTAATGCTTGGCGGCATCCTGGTCGGCGTGCTCACCGGCTACTACATCGCGGCCGTCATCGGTGCCGTGGCGGTACTGGTCGGGTTTGCCACAGCAGGCCCTGACATAACTGGCAACATACTCTATCTGCGTATGTATGATTTCTCGCAGAAGTACAGCTTTCTGGCGCTGCCCCTTTTCATTTTTATGGGACTGATGCTGGAACGCGCCGGGACCGTGGAAGACATGTATAAAGCCATGTATCTATGGCTGGGTGGCTACAGGGGTGGCCTGGCGGTAACCACGGTGCTGGTCGGTACTATCCTGGCTGCCTGTGTTGGGGTTATCGCCGCTTCCACCACCATGTTAGCCCTGGTAGCTCTGCCGTCAATGATAAAGCGGGGTTACGACAAAAGCTTAGCTTCGGGCACCACTGCGGTTAGCGGCACTCTGGGGATTCTCATCCCCCCGAGCATTATGCTGGTGGTTTTTGGTCCCTTGGCTAACCTCTCCGTGGGAAAGCTCTTTTTTGGGGCCTTTATCCCCGGCTTCCTGCTTGCCGGCCTGTATATTACCTACATCACCATCCGGTCTTTCCTGCAACCAAGATTGGCGCCGGTGGTTCCTGCTGAAGAGAGGGCAATCCCCTTCGGCCAGAAAGTGAAAACGCTCATTGTCTCACTGGTACCGCCCGGATTTATTATCCTTTCCGTGCTGGGGGTTATCTTTTTCGGCATCGCCCCTCCCACCGAGGCAGCCGCTTGCGGTGCTTTCGCCTCAATGCTTCTGGTCATGGCCCGTGGCCACTTTAGCTTTCAGCTACTGAAAACGAACTGTTACGAGACGATAAAGCTTTTTACCTATGTCTTTTTCATCGCCGGCATATCTTTCGCTTTCGTAGGCGTGTTTCTCCACCTGGGTGGTGGCAAAGTGATCCAGGAAATGCTTTTGACTGCCCCGGGCGGGGCATGGGGTGCCTTTGCCCTTGTCATGCTCATTGTCTTTATCCTGGGATTTTTCGTTGAGTGGCTGGGTATCCTAGCCATCATGGCTCCGATAGTGTTCCCCATTGTGCCGGTTCTTGGGTTCGACCCCATCTGGTTTGCCATAATGATAGCCATCAACCTTCAGATGGGATTCAATACTCCCCCCTTCGCTCCGGCCATATACTTTACCGTCGGTGCGGCGGCGCCAGAACTGAAAATAACTATGGCTGATGTCATCCGGGGGGTAATTCCGTTTATCCCCCTGATAATGCTGGGGCTTGCCCTCTGCTCATTTTTCCCCCAGTTGGTTCTCTGGCTACCTAGTATGATGATAAAGTAGCGCATATCAAGGAATATTAAATTAGAAAGATTCCTTTTTAAAGCCACATTGTCACGCCTGGCCTTCAGGCATGAAATTCAGCGGAACCTTTTTATAGGGTGATAACAAACCGTCATATTGTTACTACAAAGGGAAGTATCGCAATGCAAAAAGTAACCTCGTATACAATGTGACCTGCGCGCATTTGACAAAGCGGCTGTCTTTAATATATAGTATTAAGTAATTAGTTCCAGTTTGGGTTATTACAAGCTTCATAAATCATTTTAAACCATTCTAGTATTGGATGACCGGGCTCTAACTAAAATTTTAATGAGAGGAGGTCATGCAATGTCTTTTCAGGACAAGTCGATCCAATGTTCCGATTGTGGAACTACCTTCACCTTCAGCGCTGGGGAACAAGAGTTCTTCCAATCTAAAGGCTTTACCAATGAGCCTAAGCGTTGTCCCTCATGCCGTCGAGCCAAAAAAACACAACTTTCCAACGGTGGAAGCTATAGCTACAGTTCCAAGTGGTGAATGCTTTATGCCTTCTACGCCTGGTGCAGAAAAGACACGGAAATAACGTTTGAGCCTAATAAAGGCAGACCGGTATATTGCCGTGATTGCTTTCACAAAGTCAGACTGAGCAGATAAGCAAGGTTGAACATAAAGTTACGTCCGGGCTGGGCAACCGACCCGGACGTTATGCCAGAAAGAACTGATCCATCAAATGGGGAAAACAGAAAGGAGGTGTCTGAAATGGAAACAAGAAAACCGGTAGCTCAGCAGGCAGAGGCTTCTAATGAAGCTAGGAAACTATTGGACGAGGCTTGGGCTCGAGCTAAAAAGGTCTACAAGGAGGCTAAGGAGCAAGCGGATATAGTCTACAACGAGGCCAAGAAACTAGCCGTTGATAAAGAGGCTAAGAAACGGGCCGATGAAGCCCATAAGGAAGCCGTAAAGGAAGCCGGGAAAGTCCGTGACGCGATTACCAGTGAAGCCCAGGCAGTCTTCAGCGCTTTTTGGAGGCAAACAGATATAGACGCTCAGGAAGCTATCACCAGATCAAAGGAGCGTGGCGATCAGGCACAAAAGGCCTACAAAGAAGCTAAGAAGCAGGCGGATACGGCCCATAAAGAGGCCAAAGAACAGGCCGTTGATAAAGAGGCCCAGGAAACAGCCGATCAAGCCCGAAAGGAAGCCGTAAAGCAAGCCAGGAAAGACCGTGACGAGGCCATAAACGAATAGCAACAGTGTGAAATCCTTAAAGAAGGTTAGCTGAAAAACTGGTATTAGACCTGAGTGATATCCTCACCAAAACAGAGAAAGGATGCTACCAGAGTAGACTCACGTTTGATGTTTTACCTGGTGATTGGTGATAGCAGTGAACAAGGTGCAGGCGATAATAATGGCGGGGGGGGCAGGTGAAAGACTGCAGCCCCTGACGTCAGGGCGGTCTAAGGCGTCTATTCCCTTCGGGGGCAAATACTTAATCATTGACTTTACGCTGAGCAATTGCATCAACTCAGGCATTCGCCAGATTTTTATTCTTACGCAGTACCTGTCTGACTCACTGAATAGGCACATCCAGAATGGCTGGGGCATCTCGGGTTCGAGATTGGGGGACTACATTTACTGTGTGCCGGCTCAGCAGAAGGTGGGTGTAGGTTGGTACCGTGGTACAGCTGATGCCATACGACAAAACCTTGACCTGATCAAGGGCAAGGCCAGCGACCCGGTCCTGATTCTATCTGGTGATCACATCTACAAGATGAACTACCTTCAGATAGTCGCCTATCATCAAATGAAGAAGGCTGATTTCACCATTTCGGCTATCAGGGTGAGATCGGAAGAGGCTGCTGGAAGACTCGGGGTGCTCGAGGTGGATAAAGATAACAGGGTAGTCGGGTTTCAGGAAAAGCCAGCGCAGCCAAAGACAATTACGGATACCCCAGAACATGTCTTTGGCTCCATGGGAATCTATGTATTCAAAGCTGGTGCTCTGAGGGAAGCTTTACAAGAGCCAGAGAAAGATTTCGGCAGAGATGTCATTCCTGCGGCGATCAGCAAAGACATTAACATCTTCATCTACGACTACGAGAAGGAGAATAGGATTGAGGATTTCGTGGTTGAAGTGAAAGAGGGAACAAGGCGTAAGATTCTAACTGATAGAACCCGTGACTCTTCCTACTGGAAGGATATTGGCACCATCGATTCATACTATGAAACAAGTATGGATCTCGTGAGTTTTGATCCTCCTTTCAATCTGTATGGGGAGAAGTGGCCCATCAGAGCATATGAGAGATCACTGCCCCCGAGCAAGTATGTCTTCGAGGCAAAAGTGCTGGATTCTATCGTGTCCGATGGCTGTATCATTAGCGGAGGTACGGTGCGGAGATCTGTTCTATCTCCTGGTGCAATCGTGGAGAAAGATGCTTTGGTTGAGGAATCGATAGTATTTGATGATGTCAATATTGAGCCTGGTGCTAAGGTAAGGCGGGCTATCATCGACACTGCGGTGAGAATCCAGTCTGGCGCATCAATAGGATATGACCTGGAAGCCGATGTGAAGAAAGGCTGCACCATATCGGATAAAAAAATAGTAGTCGTTCCCGAGGGAATGGTTGTAGGGCCAAACTAGGTTAGCTCTTTTTGACGGGCACTTTCGGCTTTCGGTGAAAAGATAATTCACCGCTTTTTCTCTGGGAATGCGTAAAGCGTCATGGTTAGTGCTTCCCTTGGTTTCGCGGATTAATTGGAGGATGATCCTCCCAATGTCATCGGTGGTCAATAGAAAAGATGGAAGGTATTGATAGTATAAAAGGCTTGGAAAAAGTCTTGTCTTTTATACAGCATAGTCTAATGTTCTGATGGGGCTTTCTTATCCGCTATCTTCACAGGCCTGTCTGGGGTTATTGTGGAGATTGAGATAATGCCAACAACAGCAAGACCAATCAGCAATAACCAGACTGTATGGTAACTGCCCCAGTTATCATATGCCCACCTTGATTTTAGCTTCAAAATGGAGCTGGGGGGATTCGAACCCCCTACCTTTTGACTGCCAGTCAAACGCTCTCCCAATTGAGCTACAGCCCCACGATTACGAGTATAATTTATCACAAAGCAGGTCGGTTGACAACTGCAGCATGATACTGATTCATTTTATATATTATCCCGTGCAGAGTGATTGTTTTTCAGAGGCAAATCAGCTACAATCACAAGTAAAATTTATGCTTTTAGAAAAGAGAGGGCAAAATGATGAAGAGAATCGTTACTCTGGCTGTAATTATCCTTCTGATGACGCTCGCGGCGCTTTCCTGTGGTGAGAAGGCGCCGGAGGCCAAGCCGAAGTCCTATTCATCACCGCCGGCGATGATTATCGATACCGGCAAGCAGTACACGGCGACTATTGAGACGGAAAAGGGGAGTATGGTGGCGGAACTATTCGCCAGCGATGTGCCGGTGACGGTTAACAACTTCGTCTTTCTGGCCCGGGAAGGGTTTTACGATGGCTCCACATTTCACCGGGTCATACCGGACTTTATGGCCCAGGGCGGTGACCCAACCGGCACGGGAACGGGCACGGCCGGCTATCGCTTTGATGACGAGTTTACCGGACACAAACACGAAGCCGGGGCGCTCTCCATGGCCAATAGCGGGTCAAACACCAACAGTGCCCAGTTCTTCATCACGTTTACGCCGCAGCACGGGCTTGATAATAAGCACACCGTCTTCGGCCAGTTAATTGAGGGTATGGATGTCCTGCAGAAGCTGACGCCGAGAGACCCGAGCCAGAACCCGCAGTTTGCCGGCGATAAAATACTGCGGATAATTATTGAAGAAAAGTAGCTAGATTGGCGCCCCGAGCATCCTGAGCAGGCCGCGCAGCCCCCAGTAACCAGCATAGGCCACGGTCATGCCCTTGATTGTTTTTCCCACCCAGGTGATAATAAAGTATCTTTTGGCACCGAAGCGCAGTGCGCCGGCGGCCAGGGCTGCCGGGTAAAAGAAAGGGTTAAGTACCGCCGCCAGCACGAAGAGAATAAGCCACCCCCTCCGCTCCATCAGGTTCATCAGTTTCACGTAGGCATTGTGCAGTCGGCTATGGGTGCGGTTATATAATAAGGCCGAACCGCCACCGTATCCGGTCATGTAGATGGTCAGTGCCCCAATGGTCTCACCCAGACCGTTGGCAATGCCGACCAGCCAGGTGTATTCCATTACCCTGCCCAGGGCAAAAATGACGGCCAGCATCGGCACCGGGACAATAATCGTGGCACCACCCAGAACGCTGATGAGAAGCGCTCCGGCATATCCATATGCTCCAAGCGCCCGCACCCACTCCCAGTAATAAACGACAGCCGCCGCCATGAGTAGGGTCACTACGATACCGAAGATACCCAGGAGGTAGGCTGCCTTGGTGGAGAACTTCTTTTCCGGTTTCTGTTCCGCCATGCCCCCCTATTCTACCCGAACTTTTGCCTGCTGGCAAGCTTTGGCGGGGGCAGCAAATTTTGGTGCCTAGGCGGCTGCTTTAGCAGAAATACTGGCGACGAAGGTCAAACCTTCGTCGCCAAGGTCAACTTTCACCGTGTCACCCTCTTTGAATTCTCCCCTGAGAAGTCTGGTTGACAGGGGGTTTTCCACGTGGCGTTCAATCACTCGCCGCAATGGCCTGGCACCGAAGACCGGGTCATAGCCCTCCTTGGCCAGCCATGATTTTGCTTTTTCGGTGAGCTCTATATCCAGCTTTCGCTCGGCCAGGCGCTTCTGCAGGTCCTTGACCATCAGGTCGACGATGCTCCTCAGCTGCTCCTCGGTGAGCTCGTGGAAGACGATGGTCTCATCGAGGCGGTTGAGGAATTCGGGACGGAAGGTCTTCTTCACCTCGGCCATCACCTTTTCCTTCATCGCCTCGTATCTCTGCTTTTCTGTCCTGGTCTCATCTTTGCGTGGGGCGAAGCCGAGTCCTGACTCGCGCCTGATATGCTCGACGCCGGCGTTGCTGGTCATGATGATGACGCAGTTCTTGAAGTCGACTGTCCGGCCGTGACCGTCGGTCAGTCGCCCATCGTCCAGAAGCTGGAGCAGGCTGTTGAAGACCTCGGGATGCGCCTTCTCGATCTCGTCAAGAAGGATAACGCGGTAGGGACGCCGCCGGATCGCCTCGGTAAGCTGGCCGCCTTCCTCGTAACCAACGTAGCCGGGAGGGGCACCGATGAGCCGGGACACGGTATGCCGCTCCTGGTACTCGGACATGTCAAGGCGCACCATGGCGTTCTCATCATCGAAGAGGAACCAGGCAAGGGTGCGGGCCAGCTCGGTCTTGCCGACGCCGGTGGGCCCCAGGAAAACGAAGCTGCCGATGGGCCGCCTCGGGTCTTTCAGTCCGGCACGGCTGCGTCGGATGGCCTCGGAGACGGCGGCGACGGCCTCCTCCTGGTTGATTAATCGTTCGTGGAGCCTCTCTTCCATGTGGAGCAGTTTCTCCGCCTCGCCCTCCAGCATCTGGGAAACGGGGATGCCGGTCCAGCTGGAGATAAGCTGGGCGATATGCTCCTCGTTCACCGTCTCGCTGATTTTCTCCTGCTTGAGCCATTCGCTCTTGGCCGTGTTGTACTTTTCTTCCAGTTTGAGCCGTTCCGCCCTGAGCTGGGCCGCCTGCTGGTAGTCCTGCCGCTGCGAGGCAGCTTCCTCCTCATTGGTCAGCTGTTTCAATTGCTGCTCTAAAGACCGGATTTCCGGCGTGGCGCTTTCAGTGTCGATACGAATTTTACTTGCCGCCTCATCGATGAGGTCAATTGCTTTGTCCGGCAAGTGTCTATCTGAAATGTACCTCTGGCTGAGACGGGCGGCGGCCTCCAGGGCCTCATCGGAGATTTTGATTTTATGGTGCGCTTCGTACCTGGGCCTCAGGCCTTTTAGAATCTCTATGGTGGCGTCAACGGTTGGCTCGCCTAGGAAAACCGGCTGCAGACGCCGCTCCAGCGCCTTGTCCTTTTCAATGAACTTGCGGTACTCGTCAATGGTGGTGGCACCGACGCACTGCAGTTCGCCGTGGGCCAGTGCCGGCTTGAGCATGTTGCTGGCGTCAATGGCGCCCTCGGCGGCACCGGCGCCAACCACGGTGTGAATCTCGTCGATGAAGAGAATGACCTCGCCCTGGGCCTGGCGAACCTCGTCCATGACGGCTTTGAGGCGTTCTTCAAACTCGCCGCGGAACTTGCTGCCCGCCACCAGCGCGCCCATATCAAGCGCCACCACACGCCGCCCTTTGAGGGAGTCGGGGACATCATCGGCGGCGATTTTCTGGGCCAGCCCCTCGGCGATGGCGGTCTTGCCCACGCCGGCCTCACCCATGACCACCGGATTGTTCTTGGTACGCCGGGTGAGTATCTGCATCACCCGCTTGATTTCTGCCTCACGGCCAATAACCGGGTCGAGCTTACCCTGCCGGGCAAACTCGGTGAGGTCGCGGCCGTATTTCTGCAGCGAGCGGTAGCGGCTCTCCGCCCGGGCATCGGTAACCCGGTGCCCGCCGCGAAGCTTCTGCAAAGCGCCGTAGACTTTTTCCTGGTCAACGCCGAAACGTTTCAGGATGGAGGCGGCTTCGCCTCCTTCGGCAACTATGGCAATCAGCAGATGCTCGGTGCTGATATACTCGTCATTCCATCGTTTCGCCTGCTCATCAGCCATCTGGCCGACACGATTAATACGTGGGGTGGGATAAATCTGCGTACCCTCATAGGCGATTTTTGGTGTTCTTTCCAGAGCTTGTTCCACCTGCTGCTTGACCGCTTCAGTATCGATTTTCAATTCTCTTAAAATATCGCCGACTAAGCCTCTCTCCTGCTGGAGCAGCGCCAGTAAAAGGTGCTCCACATCCCACTGGCTATGTTTATACTGGCGTACAAGCTCCTGAGAAGCTGCCAGGGCATCCAGTGCCAGTTCCGTTAATCTCTCCTGCCTCATCTCTTACCTCCCTTCCAGTTCCTTTAACTCTGATTCCAGCTTTGCCATTTCATCCTGCATCTCGCCCATCCGCTGCATCAGACGGAGAATTACCTCCACCCCGGCCAGGTTCACCCCCATGTCTTCCACCAGCGTCCTGACCCTGCGCAGCAGGTCAATATCTCTATCCGAGTAAAGCCTGATGTTGCCCTGCGAGCGTTTTGGCTCGACCACGCCGATTTTTTCGTAGTAGCGCAGCGTATAGGTCTGTGTGCCCAGAATCCGGGCGGCAATGCTGATAACATATCTCGGTTCGTCATTTTGTTCCATATAAACTCGCCTCCTCTCAACTGCGGAGCTTGCTCAGCTGCTGAAAAAGTTCCTTTTCTCTGTCTGATAACTTTGTGGGCAGGACCACGTTCACTCTGGCGAACATGTCTCCGCGGGAGGAATTGCCCGGGTGAGGCATGCCCTGTCCGGCAAGGCGGAAGGAGCGCCCGTTCTGTGTCTCCGGCGGAATCTTCAGCGCCAGCTTTCCTTTCATGGTGGGCACCTGCACCTCCCCGCCCAGCACGGCCACGGTCAGTGGCACCGGGACTTCCACGTACAGGTCGTCACCTCGCCGCTCGAATTGGCGGTGTGCCCTGACCGATACCACCAGGTAAAGGTCGCCGCTGGTGCCGCCGTTATAGCCGGGCTGTCCTTTGCCGGCTATCCGCACCCGCGAGCCGGTCTTTACCCCGGCGGGTATCTTGACTTCAAGTCGCTTCATGCGGGGTACCCTTCCGGTGCCCTGGCAGGCTGAGCAGGGCACATTCTGGAGCAGGCCGGTGCCCTTACAGGCAGGGCAGGGCTCCTCGGTCTGAATGCTGATGGTCCGGGTGGTGCCCTGAAAGGCTTCCTCAAGCGTTACCTCCACTGGGGTCTCAATATCCCTTCCGCGCATAGCTCGGGTGCGCCGCGTATAGGTGCGGGCACGCCCCCCGCCAAACAGCAAATCATTGAAAAGGCTTCCCATGTCCTCACCTTCAAAGCGGAAGCTGGTGGCCCCGCCGGCGTGACCGAAGTCCCGGAAAGGCGTCTGCTGGCGTTGTGCCTGTTCAAACTGGTCGGCGTACTGCCACTGGTCACCGTACTTATCGTATTTTTCGCGTTTTTCCTGGCTGGAGAGGACCTCATAGGCCTCGTTGATTTCCTTGAATTTGGCCTCGGCCGACTTGTCGCCGGCGTTAACGTCGGGATGATGCTGGCGCGCCAGCCGGCGGTACGCCTGCTTTATCTCCCGCTCGCTGGCGTTACGGCTGACCCCCAGCGTTGCATAATAATCTTTCTTGGCCATGTCTGATTAATACCTCTGAATAAATTGTATAACATATTTTAAATAAAATCAACAATAATTTATAATAAAAGTTAATAAATTGGTGCTAACTAGGCGGCGTATTAACCGCGTGGACTAGAGATGGAAATGCCTGTTGTATGTACCAGACCGAAAACGGGGGTGGTGGTCAGGACCGCGCGGCCCGGGCAAATATATCCAGCAACTGGGCCAGGATGCGGGCGGTTGCCCCCCAGATTACCCTGCCCTGATAATCATAATAGTATACGGTTACCGTTTCGCTGCCCCTTAATTCCTGGCGTGAGCGGCCGATGTCCATCAGCGCTGATATGGGGGCTTCGATAATCTCTTCTGTTTCCTGGCCGTCCACCCTGAGTTCGTACGGCCAGGGGATGAATGCTAGGAACGGTGTGATGGTGTAGTTTGTCTTGACACTGGCCTCATCATCCAGCTCGCCGAGAACCTCAACATCATCCGGTCTCAGGCTTATTTCCTCGGCACTCTCCCGCAGGGCGGTGTCAAGCAGCGTTTTATCCCGCGTTTCACACGTGCCACCGGGAAACGATATCTCTCCCTTGTGCTTTTCCACCCACTCCGTGCGCTTGATGAACAGGATGTGATACTGCCCGTCTCTCTCGTAGATGGGCACCAGCACGGCGGCGGGAGTCCGTTTCGGGTCAACGATGTGCTGCTTTT
>DAOUDY010000127.1:0-6803 GCA_034430755.1 Dehalococcoidales bacterium | reverse complement strand
GGGCGGTACCAGCGTGGTGGGGAAAGATTTGGCCAATGAAGGGATTACCACCTCAATGGAAGAGGCCATTCGCCTTAATGCTTCGGCGGTTGGCATTTCCGTGTTCGTGGGCAGTGATTATGAAAAAGAATCGTTACTGAACTTGGCCAGACTGGTTGATGATGGCGAGAGATACGGCATCCCGGTCATGGCGGTTACCGCGGTGGGGAAAGAGCTGGAAAAAAGGGATGCCCGCTATCTGGCCCTCGCCTGCCGCATCGCCGCCGAGCTGGGGGCGCGGGTGGTCAAGACGTACTGGTGTGAAGACTTTGAGAAGGTAACCGGAGGCTGTCCCGTTCCGGTGGTTATGGCGGGCGGGCCCCAAGTTGATACTGAACTGGAGATATTTGAATTCGTCCATGATGGCATACAGAAAGGCTCCATCGGGGTGAATCTGGGGCGGAACATCTGGCAGAACGAATTTCCGGCGGCCATGATAAAAGCAATTCGCGCCATTGTGCATGGGAACGCAGCGCCTGAAGAAGCTCAAGCACTGTACGATGGCGAAAAGAAGAGCGAGGCGAAGAAGCAATGACCGCCACGGTTAAAAAGAACATGCGTGTGGCCATGTGGTATAACAACCGGGATGTCCGTGTTGAGGAGATGCCCGTCCCGAAAATTGGCCCCGGTGAGCTGCTCCTGCGTATAGAAGCCAGCGGCATCTGCGGCAGCGATGTTATGGAATGGTATCGGCTGGATAGGGCGCCGCTGGTGCTTGGCCATGAAATCGGCGGGCAGGTTGTGGAGGTGGGAGATGGCGTGGAGGGTTTCAAAGGAGGCGACCGTGTATCAGCGGCGCACCATGTACCCTGCAACACCTGCTATTACTGCCTGAGGGGCCACCACACCATGTGCGACACCCTGCGAAAGACGAACTTCGACCCCGGTGGCTTTGCGGAATACGTACGGGTGCCCGCTATTAACGTTGACCGCGGTGTCTTCCCGTTGCCTGATGAGATGTCTTATGAAGAGGCAACGTTTATTGAACCGCTGGCCTGTGTGCTTCGCGGACAGAGGGTGGCAAATATGCCGCCGGGCAGCAGCGTGCTGGTCATCGGCAGCGGTATTGCCGGATTGCTTCATTTGCAGCTGGCTCGAACGCTGGGTGCCAGGCGCGTGGTGGCTACAGATGTCAATGATTTTCGACTGAATGCGGCCAAAAGGTTCGGCGCTGATGCTGCCATGCCGGCGAAAGAATACTCGCCTGACCGACTGCGTGAGGTCAACGATGGCTATCTGGCCGACCTGGTGATAGTCGGCACCGGCGCCGCCGCGGCGGTCAACCAGGCATTAGCCTCAGTAGAGCGCGGGGGGACAATTCTGCTCTTCGCACCCACAGACCCCGGCGTTTCCATCCCCATATCCCTGAATGAGGTTTTCTGGCGTACTGATGTCACGCTGACCACCAGCTATGGTGCCAGCCCTTACGACTACCAGACAGCACTGGACATAATTCGAGCTGGCGCCATCCCGGTGCGGCAGATGATTACCCACCGCCTGCCTTTGGCGAAGGCGGGCCTGGGCTTCCAGCTTGTTGCCGAAGCCGGAGATTCCATCAAGGTTATCATCGAACCCCAGAAATAGTATAGAATACATAGACAGCGCAGTGAGCTACGGAGGAGAGAAATGAAAGACCTTTTCAATCTAAAGGGAAAGGTGGCGATTGTCACCGGCGGGAACGGAGGCATCGGTCTGGGGATAGCGCGCGGGCTGGCCTCAGCGGGGGCCAATCTGGCTATCGCCGCCCGCAATGAGGCCAAAACGGCCGAGGCGGTGAAAGGACTCCAGAACGAGTTCGGCGTGAAGGCGATTGGAGTGAAGGTGGACGTCAAGGAAGAGAGACAGGTAAAAGACATGGTGCAAAAGGTGCTGGATACTTTTGGGAGGATAGATATCCTGTTCAACAACGCCGGCACCAATATTCGCAAGTTCCCGCAGGATTATACGGTGGATGAGTGGGATGAAGTGCTGGATGTCAACCTGAGAAGCGCCTTTCTCTGTTCGAAGGCAGTCTATCCGGCGATGAAAGCGGCCGGCGGCGGCAAGATTATCAACACCGGCTCCATGACTTCCATCTTCGGCGCGGCCAAAGTGACGCTCTACTCATCAAGCAAGGGTGGTATTGTGCAGCTGGCACGATGTCTGGCCAATGCCTGGGCAAAGGATAATATCCAGGTAAATGCTATCCTGCCCGGTTTTATCAATACTGACCTGACCAGAAAGGCAAGGAAGGACATGCCAGAGCTGGAAGAGCGGGTCAACACGCGCACGCCGGCCGGTCGGTGGGGTGAGCCGGATGACATCGCCGGTACCGCCGTTTTCCTGGCCAGCCGGGCATCTGATTACGTCACCGGTGTGGCTCTTCCCGTGGATGGCGGCTTTTCCGTCGCCATGCTCTAGATATTTGCCAAATTCAGAAATTTCGAGAAAAAGAGAGGAAAGGTTCACCATGTCCAAAGCGAGGAGCGTTTGGTAATGACCGAAAAACAAAATTTGAGTTCAGAAGACCTGTGTTTCACCCCGGCGGTGGCATTAAGAGAGATGCTCCGCAAGAAAGTCATCTCTCCAGTGGAGCTGATACAGGCGTTTCTGGAGCGAATCGATAAGATTAACCCGGTGATTAACGCCTATGGTACTCTTGTGTCGAAAATGGCTCTGGAAGCGGCCAGAAAGACCGAGTCGGCCATCATGCGGGGAGATGAAGCCGGGCTGCTGGCCGGAATCCCGGTATCGATAAAAGACGTTACCATGACCGCTGGCATCCGCACCACCTACGGCTCAAAGCTGTATGAGAGCTTCGTGCCCGATGTGGATGAACTGCTGGTGGAGAGGGTGAAGCAGGAGGGCGGTATCATTCTGGGCAAGACCAATACGCCGGAATTCGCCGCCGGCGCCTCCACCTTTAATCAGGTGTTTGGCATAACGCGCAATCCCTGGAACACCGCTTACACCGTTGGTGGTTCCAGCGGCGGGGCGGCGGCCTCCGTGGCCGCGGGCATCGGGCCGCTGGCCTCGGGCAGCGACCTGGGTGGCTCACTGCGACTTCCAGCGGCTTTCTGCGGGGTGGTTGGGCTGCGCCCTTCGCCGGGAAGAGTGCCCGATTATCCGAGCCTGCTCAACTGGGACGACCTGGCGGTGCAGGGCCCGATTGCTCGTACCATAGCCGATACCGCGCTGTTTCTGGACGCGATGTCCGGCCCGGACGGCAGGAGCCCGGTGGCCCTGCCCAAAGAAACGGTGCCATTTCTTCAGGCGGCGCAAAATCCCGAGGCAAAAAACCTCAAAATCGCCTGGAGCGATAACCTGAACCTGATGCCGGTTGACCCGGCGGTATTGAAGGAAGCACGAAAGGCGATTGACGTTTTCCGCGGCCTGGGCGGTGAGGTGGCCGAGGACTGCCCTGATTTCAGCGGGGCCAGGGAAACGGCGTTGACGCTGCGGGGGGTGCGCTTTGTCGCCATGTACGGTGAGCAGTACCGGAACGACCCTGAGTTCCGGCGCTGGGTAAACCCGCTGGTTACGGGCAATATCGAGCAGGGGCTAAAGTTATCGGTTGAGGAGATAGCCTGGGCGCACCGGCAGCGGTCGGAGATATGGAACAGAGTGAAGGAATTCTTTGATAAATATGACTTATTACTGACACCCACGACGCCCATCCCGCCTTTCCTTGCCGAGGTAAAGTTCCCCACCGAAATCGCCGGCAAGCCCATGGAGAACTACCTGGACTGGGCCATGCTGACCTACGCCATCACCATGACCGGCCATCCAGCGATATCGGTGCCCTGCGGCTGGATGGAGAACGGACTGCCGGTCGGCGTTCAAATCGTGGGCAGACATCACGGCGAAGCCGCCCTCTTCAAAGCAGCTGCGGCATATGAGCAGGCGGCACCGTGGAAGGGCAAAAGGCCCCCGACTGCGGCGGTGTGATTGATTGAAGTAAGCGATGTTATGTTTATTCGCCAGCCAGCCGCTGAATTACCTTGGCGATGACTGACCAGTCTTTATGACCCAGCCCCATGGCTCGGGCGGCCTCAACCAGCTGCCGGGTCAGGCTGCCCGCCAGCAGCGGGATTCTGGTTGCCTCGGCCGCAGACAGTATGAGACCGAGGTCTTTGGCCATCAGGTCGGCGGTGAAGCCGGCGGCGAAGTCTTCGTTGGCCGGGCTCTGGGAGATAACGTTGGGATAGGGTACCCGTGTCTGCAGTACCCAGCTGTTTCCGGAGCTGGCGCTCATTACCTCGTAAAGGACTTTCGGGTCAGCGCCGAGCTTGACGCCGAACAAAAAGCCCTCAAAGACACCCACGCCGGCAATGGCGGCGGCCAGGTTGTTGGCCAGTTTTACCACCTCCCCCATGCCCACATCGCCCGCGTGAACGATTTTCTCTCCCATGACCTCCAGTATCGGTTTGCACTGGTCGAAAGTTGCTTTTTTGCCTCCCACCATTATGGAGAGGGTGCCGTCAGCAGCTTTCGGGGGAGCACCACTCACCGGGGCATCCAGCATATCGATTCCCTTTTCGGCTGCGGCGGCGGCCACCTTGCGGGTTACAATCGGGTCGATGGTGCTCATATCGATAATGATGCTGCCCTTTTTCATACCGGCGAGGACGCCGTCACCGCCATACATTATCTGCTCCACGTGGGGTGAGGAGATAACCATGGTGATGACAATTTCTGAATTTTCGGCCACCTCACGCGGGGAACCGGCCGCTCTGGCTCCGGCTTTGACCAGTTCCTGAACCGGCTCGGGCCTGATGTCATGGACCGTCAGTGGATACCCCGCCTTGACCAGGTTCAGGGCCATTCCTTTGCCCATATGGCCTAAGCCGATAAAACCGAGTTTTTTCATGAACCCTCCTTTAACAAATGAAGTGGCAGGACTTCCGTCTATTTTTTCCTGACCGATTCTCTGACTGCCTGGGCGATGTGCCGGGCGGATATTTCATATTCCTGTTTCAGTTCCGGCACGGTACCAGACTGGCCGAACCGGTCTTTGATGCCGACCCGTTTTACGGGCACCGGGGCGTTTTCGGCCGTGACCTCGGCCACCGCCCCACCCAGACCACCGATAATGCTGCTGTCTTCCACGGTGACGATGGCGCCAGTCTCTCTGGCGGCTTTGATGATGGCCTCTTCATCAATGGGCTTGATGGTGTGCATATCAAGCAGTCGTACCTTGATGCCTTCTTTCGCCAGCACATCAACTGCTTCCAGTGCGTCGGAGAGCATCATGCCGGTGGAAATAATGGTGGCATCGCTGCCTTCGGTCAGCGTTACCGCCTTTCCCAGTGCAAACGGAAAGTCATCACGGTATACGGTGGGCACGGGTGGAAAGGAAATGCGCAGGGCCACCGGCCCGACGTGCTCGGCAATGGCTCTGGTCACTTTCTTCGTCGAGACAGGGTCGGACGGTGAAACGAGCACCAGATTGGGGATGACGCGTATGGCAGCGATTTCCTCGATAATCTGGTGCGAACCGCCCATAAAAGGCCAGAGCATGCCGGAGTTGCAGAGGACAACCTTGACATTTAATTTATCAAAGGCCATGTTCTGTCGTATCTGGTTATACGCCCGTCCGACGGCAAAGATGCTGTGGCAGTGTGTGAACGGCAGGTAGCCGCCTCCTGCCAGACCGGCGGCGGTGGTGATGAGGTTTGCCTCAGCGATGCCCACATCGTAGATACGGTCGGGGTGCTCTTTCTGGAACAATTCGCCAGCGGCACCATGGGGAAAGTCGCCGTACAGGAGCACTATCTTGCCGTTTTTCTGGGACAGCGCCACCATTTCCTCATGGTAGGCCTGGTACATGGCCTTCATTTCACCAAGTGGTTCCAGCACATAATTACGTTTCATCTTTCGCTCCCTTGTGGTCTTTTTATTGTCGGCGCGAGGTTACCTATTTGAGTGCCTCCATCGCCTCGGCGTACATTTCATCGGACAGCTTGCAGAAGTGCAGGTTCTTGTGCTCGAAAGAGGGCACCCCCTTGCACTTGGTAGTGTGGGCGATAATGATGTGCGGCTTGCCCCTGACCTTGTCCGCGTTCTCCAGGGCGGTGAGTATGGCCTCAAAGTCGTGGCCGTCGATTTCGGTGGTATCCCAGTCGAAAGCTTTCCATTTGTTCACCCACGGCATCATGTTCATCCTTTCCTCAACCGCGGCCCCGGACTGGAACTTATTATGGTCGAGGATGGCCACGAGGTTGTCCACTTTGTAGTGCTTCGCTGCCATGACCGCTTCCCATATCTGTCCTTCGTTGCTCTCTCCATCTCCGATTATGCAGTAAACGCGGTAGCGGGGAATGGGGCGGCCGGACGAGTCCCTGGGGGCATCGATGCGGGCGGCCAGGGCTTCACCCAGGGCAAAGGACAGTCCCTGGCCCAGCGAGCCGCCGGAATACTCCACTCCCGGCACTATCCGCTCCGTGTGCGCCTGCAGGGTGGCACCCATTTTGCCATAGGACTTGTACAGTTCCTTCGAGAAGTAACCTGATTCACCGAGGGCGGCATAGACTGTCTCACAGCAGTGGGCCTTGGAGACGATGAGCCGGTCCCTGTCCTCCCGGTCCGGGTTTTTCGGGTCGTGTTTCATGTGGTGGAACATCAGCGCCGCGATAATATCCGCCTGTGAAAATGAGCCGCCTATCCATCCCAGCTCGCCAGCCCAGATCATTTCCACGGCACCCCGGCGGATAACCTTGGCTTTTTCCGCCAGCTTCTGAATCAGCTTTTCATCATGGGCCATAGCTTCAGTACCTCCTGTAACA
>DAOUDY010000126.1:0-2385 GCA_034430755.1 Dehalococcoidales bacterium | reverse complement strand
TGAGGCAATCCGCAGCGACACGATATGGGTCTGCGCCTCGTGCGAGACGTGTACCACGCGATGCCCCAATGACATCGATATCGCCCACGTCATGGATACCCTCAGGCAGCTTGCCCGGAAAGAGGGGATAAAGACAGCACAGAAGAATGCTCCCATTTTCCATTCCGCTTTTCTGTCTTCGCTGCGGAGGCACGGTCGCGTGCACGAGACGGAGATGGCGGTGGTCTATACGTTGCGGAGCGGCGGGCTGGGCGGTCTGCGCAGACAGGCGGGCACCGGCATGGCCATGTTCAAACGCGGCAAGATAAAGCTCCTGCCACCCCGGGTCAAAGCCGGGCGGCAGGTGAAGAATATATTTAAGAAGGTGAAAAGATAGGACAAGCCATGGAGGTCTCATATTATCCCGGCTGTTCCATCGAGGGCGTCGCCAGGGAGTACGGCGAGTCCGTGGAAGCGGTGGCCCGGATGCTGGGCATCGACCTGAAAGAGTTAAAAGACTGGACCTGCTGCGGCGCCGCCTCGGCGCACGCCACCGATGATATGCTGGCGCTGGCCCTGCCCGCCCGCAATCTGGAAACCGCGGACAAGACGGGGCTTGACCTGGTGACTCCCTGCGCTGCCTGCTACTCAAGATTAAAACACGCCGATAAAGCCCTGCGGGCCGGTGAAAAGATTGAAGGCGTGAGCGACGGGTACAGAGGCGATTTCAGTATAAAACACCTCGTTGACTTCATCTGGGAAGAACTGGGCGAGAAAGCAATTCTGGAGAAATTAAAAAAGCCGCTGCGAGACCTGAAAGCGGTCTGCTACTACGGCTGCCTGATTACCAGACCGCCGCGGGTAACCGATGCCGGCAACCCCGATAACCCCGAGTCCATGGACAATATACTGCAAACGCTGGGCGCTGAGGTGAAGAACTGGAGCTATAAGACCGATTGCTGCGGCGCCGACCATGCGCTCACCATGCCTGAAGTGGCCTGGAAACTTGTCCAGAAACTGTTTGATATGGCCGGGGAAGCCGGGGCCGACGCCATCGTGGTGGCGTGTCCCCTGTGCCATTCAAACCTGGATACTCACCAGGAGGAAGTCTCGGCACAGGCGGGCAAACGGTATCAGATTCCCATTTTTTACTTCACCGAGCTCATGGGCCTGGCCTTCGGCGACTCAGGGGCGGAGAAGTGGTTCGGCCGTCACTTTGTCGACCCGAGGCCGCTGCTAAGGCAGAAAGGTCTGCTCTGATAAAGTTGACATAATGAATAATGGCAGTAAAGGAAAACCGGATAAAAACAAAGTAGGCGCGGTGATGGTGGTGGGGGGCGGTATCTGCGGCATGCAGAGCGCTCTTGACCTGGCCAACTCCGGCTTCAAGGTATATCTGGTGGAGGAGACCACGTCCATTGGCGGCCGGATGTCTCAGCTGGACAAGACCTTCCCCACCAATGACTGCTCCATGTGCATGCTCTCCCCGAAGCTGATTGAGGTGGACAAGCACCTGAACATTGAGATTCTGTCCAACTCTCAGGTGCAGTCGGTGGAAGGAGAAACCGGCAACTTTAACGTTAAGGTGCTCAAGAAGCCGCGCTACGTTGACATTGAGAAATGCAGCTCCTGCGGCGACTGTTTTGATGTCTGTCCCGTTGATTTAATCAACGAGTTCGAGCAGGGTCTGAACACCTACAAGGCGATTAACAAGCGCTACCCGCAGGCGATACCCAGCGCCGTGGCCATCAGCAAGTCGGCGCGCCCGCCCTGCAAGCTCACCTGCCCGGCGGGTTGCAACGGCCAGGGGTATGTTGCCCTCATTTCCAAGGGCAAATATCTCGAAGCCCTGGACCATATAAAGCAGTGGATACCGCTGCCGGCGGTGCTGGGTAGAATCTGTCATCACCCCTGCGAGCAGGAGTGCAACCGCAACGAGGTCGACCAGCCGGTGGCCATCGCCCCCCTAAAACGATTTGCCGCCGATATCGTGCGGCAGAAACGGAAAGACGGTGAAATCCCACCGGAGGAAAAGCCGGTAATCGATAAATCAAAACCAAAAGTAGCGGTGGTCGGTGCCGGGCCTTCCGGCCTCACCTGCGCCCATGAGCTGGTGAAGCTCGGCTACCCGGTGGCCGTTTTTGAAAGGGATGCAGCGCCCGGCGGGCAGCTCTGGTCGGCCATTCCCAAGTACCGCCTCCCCAAGGATGTGCTGGCCGCCGACATAAAAGATATCGTTGACCTGGGGATAGACCTCAAACTCAATGCACCGGTAAACGGCCAGAACGGCCTGGAGGCGCTGAAAAAGCAGGGCTATAAGGCGATTTACCTGGCCATCGGCGCGCAGAAGAGCCGCAGCCTGCCCATTCCCGGCGTTGATTTGCCACGGGTGCTGCTGGCGCTGGA
>DAOUDY010000125.1:0-25500 GCA_034430755.1 Dehalococcoidales bacterium | reverse complement strand
AAATTTTGCAATATAATTAGGACTACTGCCTAAACGGTTCGCTTGGCCCAGCACTGCTAAAGCTACGGAAATAATTAAAGCGTATGTCATATACCGGAGCCACCAGAAGGCACGAAGATGATCAAAGATAACCCTCATATATCCAATCTCTTTAATGGCAGCTTTAACTAATTTTTTCACCAAATACCATAACTTGTTCACATATGTATTATACCACAAATAACCTGCCCCATTATGTTAACCTATTAAAATCCCCCTTAGTCCCCCTTTATTAAAGGGGGATAAATTGGCCTTTCATTTTTGTTAAAGAGACTTCAGGGGGATTTACCCCCCCGAGGGGGTGGATTTCCAAAGAAAAACTCAATAACCAAAAAAATAAGGAAACCCGCCAGGGCCTTAAATCTCCCAAAACTCAACCGCCCATCAGCCCCCTGAATTCATTATGAATAGCAAACCATTCAAAAAGAATTTAAGGGGCCTAGATTTTGATTACAGCGCGTCATTTTTTGAGGGGTCTCAGGGGGTGGCGGCGGGGTGGGCGATTTGCTGGCCAATCAACGCCATCAGCCCGGTCAGCCCCCATTTCCGGGTGGCCGACATCATCACTGCCTTTTCCCCGGCGGACTGGTCGGCCAAAAACTCGGCGGCGCTTGCCTCGTCCCATTCCCTGTCCCCTTCCAGCATCAGGTCTATTTTGTTAAGGGCGGTTATGCGGGGTTTATCGGAGAGGTTGAGGTCGGCCAGGATATCCTCCACCGTCTGGCACTGCTCGGCGGCATCCGGCGAGGAAAGGTCAACGACGTGAAGCAGCAGCGCCGCCTCATCCAGTTCCTCCAGCGTGGCCCGGAACGCGCTGACGATGGTGGGCGGCAGCTTGCGGATAAAGCCGACGGTGTCCGTTACCAGTATCATCTTCCCGTCGGGCAGCATCAGACGCCTGGTAGTCGGGTCCAGCGTGGCGAAGAGCTTGTCCTCGGTGAAAACGCCCGCCTGGCAGAGCGCATTGAGCAGTGTGCTCTTCCCGGAGTTGGTATAGCCCACCAGGGATACCACCGGTATGCCGCTTTTCAGCCTCTTCTGGCGATAAAGGGCGCGATGCTTCCTGACCTCTTCAATCTGCCTTTGCAGGCGTTGTATCCTACGCCTGATGAGCCGCCGGTCGGTCTCAAGCTGCGACTCCCCGGGGCCTCGCGTGCCGATGCCACCCCCCAGCCTCTCCAGGTGGCTCCACTGTCCGGCAAGCCGGGGCAGCAAATACTGGTGCTGCGCCAGCTCCACCTGCAACTGACCTTCACGGGTATGGGCGCGCCGGGCAAATATGTCCAGGATAAGCGCCACGCGGTCGATGACCTTCACCTGCAGCGCTTCCTCCAGGTTACGCTGCTGCAATGGCGTCAGCTCATCATCAAAGATAACGACGTCGTAACCGGTCGGCTCTTTCCGGGCGATTAATTCCTCCAGCTTTCCCTTGCCAACGTAATGCGCCTTTGAAGGCACTGGTAATTTCTGGATAATCTGGCCGACCACGCTGGCGCCGGCGGTACCGGACAGAAATGCCAGCTCATTGATTGATGCCCTGGCCGACCACCGGCCCGTGGTCTCTTTTGACTCCACCGCTACCAGCAAAGCCCGTTCGGTTGCGCTTCTGGTTGGAACTGTACTCCGCGTAATTTACCTCTTTATGTCAACTTACTTTTTTCTCGTCTGCCGGCGGGTATTGCGCCAGCCGGACAATCGCGACAGCCCCTTAACCAGCGCGGCGTCCGGTATGGTCAGGGACAACCGCACGTACCCTTCTCCCTGCTTGCCATACCCGATGCCGGGAGTGACCGCCACCCCCGCCTGCTCCAGCAGGTCGGCGGCAAAGTCCATCGAATTATAGCCTTCCGGGACTTTCGCCCAGATGTAGAGGCTCGCTTTCGGCGGTTTTGCTTCCAGCCCGATTTCATTCAATACCTCAATGATGAGGTCGCGGCGCCTCTCGTAGATGGCATTGTGTTCCTGAATGCAGTCCTGAGGCCCGGTTAGTGCCTCTATGGCAGCGTACTGAATCGCCTGCGGTATCCCAGAGTCTAAATTAGATTTAAGCCTCATCAGCGCGTTGATCATGGTGGCATTGCCGACGGCCATCCCGATGCGCCAGCCGGTCATATTGTAGCTTTTGGAGAGCGAATGGAACTCCACACCGATATCTCTGGCCCCGTCTGCCTGCATGAAGCTCACCGGCTGATACCCATCATAAGCGACCTCGGTATAGGGGCCGTCATGGCAGACCACCAGGTCATGCTGCCGGGCAAATCGGACGGCGCGGTTGAAGAATTCAAGGTCGGCGATGGCAGCGGTGGGGTTATTGGGATAGTTGAGCCACAGCAGCCGTGCCCTCTCCAGGACGTCTTTTGGAATGGAGTCGAGGTCAGGCAGCCAGTTGTTCTCCTCCTTGAGCGGCAGGTAATACGGCTCGCCATCGGCCAGCATGGTGCTCACCGAGTATACCGGATACCCCGGGTCAGGCACCAGGGCGACATCACCATTGCCGATGAAGCAGAAAGCGATATGGCCGATTCCCTCCTTGGACCCTATCAAGGGCAATACTTCTTTATCGGGGTCAAAAGAAAGGCCAAAGCGCTGTTCATACCACTGAGCCACGGCGCGGCGCAGCTCCGGCAGACTATCCGATTCCGGGTAGCGATGGTTTGCCGGGTCGCGGGCGGCCTCGCAGAGCCGGTCTATGACGTGCTGAGGCGTGGGGATATCGGGGTCGCCAATGGCGAAGCTGATGACCTCTTCGCCCCTCGCTTTTTTCTCGGCAATCTTGCGGTTGATTTCAACGAACAGATATGGCGGTAGTTTTTCCACGCGTTTGGCTAATCTCATTGCTTGCTCCTTAATCCAGCCACTCTCCGTGAAACACGGTTGCTGCCGGGCCGGTCATCAACACCTCACCGGCACCGTCCCATTCCAGCTGCAATGCGCCGCCCAGCAGTTTTATGTTAACTTTATTATCGACATAGCCCCGAAGCTGCGCCGCTGCGGCTACCGCGCAGGCGCCGCTGCCGCATGCCAGCGTTTCCCCAACGCCCCGCTCCCAGGTGCGGACCTCTATTTCCCTTCTATTTAGCACGCGGGCGACCTCAAAATTGGCTCGTCGCGGGAAAATGGCCAGGTGTTCCACCTTCGGCCCTACCTGAGACAGCGGAAAATCAGCCACCGGGTCATCCTGGAAATATACCGCATGCGGATTTCCCATCGAGACAAGGTTGAGGAGCAGGTCAATGCCAGCAATATTCACCGGATAGCTTATCATGTTTTTTATGTAAACTATCCTCTCCCTGCCCTGCTCAATCTTAACGGGGATTTCTTCGGCTTTAAACGCGGGCTCCCCCATGCCAGCCTGAATACTTATGAGCTTACCATCTTCTTGGTAAAGCCTGAGTTTTCTCACGCCTGCTATCGTTTCCACCGATATTCGGTCGGCACTGGCGGGTATCATGCCGTTATCATACGCATAGCGGGCCAGACACCGGATGCCGTTGCCGCAGGCCTCTGCCTCGGAGCCGTCCGGGTCAAACATACGCATGCGGAAGTCCGCACTGTGCGAAGGCAGAAGAAGCAGCAGCCCGTCACTGCCAATGCCAAAGTGACGGTCGCACATGGCCACCGCCAGCTTCGACCAGTCGCGCCCTTCATCGCTGGTCTCCACCAGGATAAAATCGTTTCCCGTGCCCTGTAGCTTGGTGAACCTCATCTTCTCTCACTCACTAACGGAAACCGTTTCTCTATTGCTGAGCCTGCCTTCCCGAAACCCGGATACCAGCGCCTCTATCTCCGCCTCCTGAACTTGAGCGATGTCGAACCAGTGAATCCTCTCATCATCCAGGCGAAACCAGGCGTACTGATGACGGACGAATCTATGTGTCTCATAGTTTATCTGTTGCACCGCCATCTCCAGGCTGATTTCGCCTTTGAGAAACATGGCTATCTGCCTGTAGCCAATGCTAGTCATGGCTGGTAAGTTAAAATCATACCCCATATTGACCAATTTTTCCACCTCGGCGACCAGGCCCTGTTTTACCATCTCATCCACTCTTTTATCTACTCGCCGATATAGTTCTTTCCGCTCCGCCGTAAGCCCGATTATCAATGTGCGGTAAGGCAAGGCCTTCTTATCCTGAAGTCGGGAAAGCGACGTGCTCGTCTGGTGGTACACCTCTAAAGCTCTTATCACCCGCCGCACGTTGCGAGGGTCAATTTTCTGGGCCGCCGCCGGGTCAATTTTCACCAATTCTTGATAGAGACTCTCGTATCCAGCATCGGCGGCCTGTTTCTCCAGGCGGCGCCTCAGCTCGGGATCCGGCTTGGCCGCCGGCAATCGCCATCCTTCCAGCACCACCCAAGCGTAAAGGCCGCTGCCGCCGACCAAAATCGGCAATTTACCGCGCTGCTGAATATCCCCGATGGCAGCGAAGGCCAGCTTCTGATATTGCGCCAGACTGAAATCCTGGTTCGGGTCGACAGCGTCGATCAAGTGGTGCCGGACCTGCGCCTGCTCCTGTGGGTCTGGTTTGGCGGTGCCGATATCCATATGACGGTAAACCTGACGGCTGTCCGCGCTGACGATTTCGCCATCGAATGTCCGGGCCAGATGGAGAGCCATCCGACTTTTGCCGACGCCGGTCGGACCGACTATCGCTATCAAAGAGTTCATTTCCGGTATTTGATTACAGATGTCTGATTGACGATGCTTAAAAATTCATTGGCTTTGAGGCTTGCCCCACCGACCAGCGCCCCATCGATTTCAGGCTGCTGCATGAACTCGGCGGCGTTGGCTGAGTTAACGCTGCCGCCATAGAGTATGCGCATTTCCTGCGCAATCTTCTCCCCGTACGTTTTGGCGACATTCTGACGAATAAACGCGATCGTGCCATTGGCCTGCTCACCGGTGGCCGGCTTCCCAGTGCCGATGGCCCAGACCGGCTCATAGGCAACCGTCAGGCCATCAATGTCTTCCACCCCCGCCAGAGCTGCGCTCAATTGCTCTGACACCACTTCCTCGGTCTTCCCGGCCTCATTCTCCTCCAGCCGCTCGCCGATGCACAGAATCGGCTTGAGACCCGCTTCCAGTGCCGCGACAATTTTTTTATTGACAACGTCTCCAGTCTCGTCAAAATATTGCCGTCGCTCCGAGTGCCCGATAATGACATACTCGCAGAGGTCAGCCACCATCACCGGTGAAATCTCGCCGGTGTAGGCCCCTTTTTTGGCGAAGAACAGGTTCTGCGCCCCCAGTTTGATGGTGCTGCCCGCAAGCAGCTCCTTCACCGGCGCCAGCGAAACAAACGGCGGGCAGATTGCGGTCTCCACGCTGGTAACTTTTTCGAGCTCGCCCTTCATCGCCCTGACCAGTTCCAGAGCTTCCCTCACCGTGGTATTCATCTTCCAGTTGCCCGCAATAAATGGCATGCGCATCCTTCTCTCCTCGCTCGGTCTCTCTTTCTACTTCTTCTCCGGCAATGCCTCCACACCCGGTAACTTATCTCCGCTTAAAAATTCCAGAGAAGCCCCGCCTCCGGTGGAAACAAAGGTCATTTTCTCCGCCAGGCCCATATTGCCGACCGCCTCAGCGGTGGAGCCTCCGCCAATGACCGTCATGGCTTCAAGCCCGGCCAGCAGCTTCGCCAGTTCCTGAGTTCCTCTGGCAAACCTGGGGGTTTCAAATATACCCACGGGACCGTTCCAGAAAATCGTTTTGCACTTCTGCAGTTCCCGGCTGAAGTTATTGATTGTCTGCGGCCCCATATCCACAATTCGCTTTTCCCCGGGTATTTTTGCCACCGGGACAATTTGAGCTTTGGCCCCGTTACTGGCCTCATCAGCGACCACAACGTCCACAGGCAGCATTAGGTTCACCTTTTCCCTTTGCGCCAGTTTCATCAAACGGTTCGCGGTCTCCAGCATATCCGCTTCTACCAAAGACCGGCCCACCTCATATGATTTGGCCTTCAGAAAAGTGGCCGCCATACCGCCGCCGACCATGACGTAGTCCACCTTAGCCATTATGTTTTCCAGCATGCCCACCTTGTCGCTTATCTTGGCGCCGCCGAGCAGGGCGGCAAATGGCCGCGCCGGGTTCTCCAGTATTCTGCCCAGGTTCGCCAACTCTTTTTCCATCAGGAAGCCAGCCGCTGCCGGCAGATATTCAGCGATAACCGATACCGAGGTATGCGCCCGGTGCGCGGCGCCAAAGGCGTCATTGACATAGACATCGCCCAGACGGGCCAGCGCCTGAGCAAAAGATTTATCTCCCGCTTCCTCTTCGGCGTGGAAGCGAAGGTTCTCCAGCATGAGAACATCGCCGGCCCTCATTGCGGAGATAATCTTCTCCACGTCAGGTCCAATGCAGTCCGGAGCCACGGCGACCGGCTGTCCGAGGATTTGGGAGAGACGCTGCGCAACCGCGCCCAATCTCATACTTTCAACCACCTTCCCTTTGGGGCGACCCAGGTGGGACATCAATATTACCCTGGCCCCACGGTCTTTCAGATAGTGAATTGTCGGCAGAGCAGCGCGGATGCGGTTGTCATCGGTTATCTCTCCCGTTTTTTCATCCAGGGGCACGTTAAAGTCAACGCGAACCAGCACACGCTTGTCCCTGACCTCTATATCCTTCACCGTCATCTTGCCCATCAGTTACACCTCAAGGCACGCATCACGGCCATACATTGACCAACAGGTGAACGCCTGTGCTTGTCTGGAAAATCAAATTATCATTCTCCCACCGCCACATCTTCACCAGCAGACCTGACTAACCCACGGGCCTGGCTTTGCTTTCCTCGGCGGGACGCCCGCCCGCTTTATAGCCGGGAAACAATGATAGAACATGCCGCATGATTCCCTTCGTGTCCAGACCGTACTTGGCTCGAAGGACAGCCTGAGCCCCCTGCTCAACATACTCATCCGGGATGCCAATAATTTTCACCGGCTTCCCGGCAATGCCCAAGTCATGCAGCAATCTGGCCACACTGCTGCCGAAGCCACCGCTTATGGTATTTTCTTCAATGGTAACAAAGCGCGGGATACGGCCCGCCAAGCTGGTAATCAGCTCGGCATCCAGCGGCTTGACGAAGCGCGCGTTGACCACGGTCGCCTTTATCCCGTGTGCCGCCAGTTCATGCGCGGCCTCAAGGGCTGGTGCCACGGTAACGCCGACGGCCAGGATGGCAACATCGTTTCCTTCACGCATCACTTCCCATTTGCCAACCTGTATTTTATGTAATATGGTGTCCAGCGGAACCCCCAACCCGGACCCACGGGGATAGCGTATGGACATGGCCTGGCCCGAGTTCACCGCCGTATAGAGCAGATGCTGCAGCTCATTTTCATCTCGCGGAGCGGCCACAATCAGATTGGGAATAAGCGTCAGGTAGGAGAGGTCAAACGTTCCCTGGTGCGTTTTGCCATCGTCCCCGACGATGCCGCCGCGGTCTACAGCGAAAACGACCGGCAGGTTCTGGAGGCAGACGTCATGTATTATCTGGTCAAAGGCGCGCTGCAGGAAGGTGGAGTAAATGGCGACAATGGGAATGAAACCCCGAGCGGCCAGCCCGGCGGCAAAGGTAACCGCATGCTGTTCACAGATGCCGACATCATAGACGCGCTTCGGGAATTCGGCGGCGACAATGCTCAGGCAGTTACCCTCCGGCATGGCCGGGGTTATGGTCACTATTCTGGGGTCATCACGGGTCAGGCGAAGCACCGTCTGGGCAAATACCTCGCTGTAGGTGGGTATGTTCTGGCGGCTGACACGCTGGGCAGGAACGCCGTGGAAATAGACCGCGTTGTTCTCCGCAGGACGGTAGCCCTTGCCTTTTGTAGTTATAGCGTGAATGAACGTTGGTTTCAGATGGTACTCTTTGGCCTGGCGCAGCGCGCGCTCCAGTTCTGCCGTATTATGTCCATCAATAGGTCCAATATAGGCAAAGCCCAGTTCCTCCCAGACCATGGTCGGCAAAAGCAATCCCTTGAACCTGCCTCTGGCCTGCCGGCCTACCTCCCAGACCATGTCCCCGAGCGGCAGATTCTTCAGCAGCCTGTGGCCTTCTTCTTTCGCCCAGCGATAGCGGGGGTCAAACCGCACCCGGTTAAGCATTTTGGCCAGACTGCCTACCGTAGGGGAAATCGACATGCCGTTGTCATTGAGAATCACAATAAGCCTGGAGCCCAGATGGCCGGCGTGGTTCAGCGCCTCTAAAGCCATGCCGCCCGTTATCGCGCCGTCACCAATGACTGCCACCACATTTTCGTCATCACCGCGAAGGTCACGGGCGATAGCCATCCCCAGCGCCGCTGAAATCGATGTGCTGGCATGGCCGGTGCCAAATGGGTCGTGCGGGCTCTCTCCAGAACTGGCAAAGCCGGAGAGACCGCCATACTGGCGCAGTGAAGCGAAATGCTTTTTCCTTCCGGTGAGCAACTTATGGACGTAGCTCTGATGACCGACGTCCCAGATAATCTTATCCCTCGGGCTGTCAAAAACGCGGTGCAAAGCTATGGTGAGCTCAACCACGCCCAGATTGGAGGCAAGGTGGCCACCGGTAATGTTAATAGTATCAACCAGCTCCTGCCTGAGCTCACTGGCAAGCTCCTTGAGCTCAGGCAGGCTCAATTTCTTTAAATCGGCAGGACCATCAATTCGGTCGAGCAGTCGAGTCATCTTCCGCAGTTCGTATCGCAAGCATTAATTACCTCATACTAACAATGCTTGGAAGCTATTGTCAAGGTGCAGAAGCGGTATGTAATCCTTGACCGGCTTCGACCTCTCATGCTACATTTGAATGGTGATAGAACGTCCCTGTAGCTCAGCTGGACAGAGCGGCTGCCTTCTAAGCAGCGGGTCGTGGGTTCGAATCCCGCCAGGGACGCCATACGAATAGAAGGGGCGACTGCCTGCTCGGAAAATGCCGGCATCGCTACTTGAAACGGTGAAGAAATCCTTAAAAACGCGGCCTTTGTTGGGTCAGCAGGGATTGCATCATACTTAACCAAAGATTACTCTCTAGGCTCAATTCTTATGTTCATTTTAGCCTCGATTTTCCTTACAATATTTCTGATAGGGATTTATTTTGACTATCGAAATAGCCGTAAGGAAGAAAGAGAAACCGACAGGAAAGCTAGAGAAGCCAAGGCGGAAAAAGTCCGTGAGGAAATTGAAGAGGGAATCAGAAACCTCAATCAAAGAATGGGATGATGGGCATAGTGGTGAATTAAAGCCACAAAAAGACCACCTGTCAATTCACCAACCAAATGCAAATAAAACCTATTATATCTTTATACTTGCTTTTTTTATTTTTACGGGAGCGATACCTTTTGACTTTTGCGCCAGAAGAACGAGTTTAACCGATTCAATGTCCATAATATCGTTTACTGGATGCATAAAGCGTTTAAGTTTCTCGCAAAAACGAATTGCCACTTTTGCGCTTTCACTTTGCGAAAGGCCCTGTTCCATCTCATACCTCATAACTTCAATTAAGAAATCGTCCGGCAGTGGCGTAGCGCTAAGGCCGAACTCAGCCGCCCTTTTGGCCAGCGGGCTGTGCTCTAAAATATAGACCGCATATAGCTGCCAGTCCAGCGTCAACATACGGTGCCAGCGTTTTAGAAAATCGTATGTCATCACGGCATCTTCCATTGTCTCTCCTGGTATGCCAACAAGCGCGTATAGATGTATTAATATACCTGATTTGTGAAGGTTCCTGATGATAATTTCTGCATCACCCAGGTTGACACCCTTATTGATAATATTATTCACGCGCTGCGAACCTGATTCCAGCCCGACCTGCCCTCCCAGAAATCCACCCTCGGCTAGTTTCCGGCAGAATTCCGGTGATTTGAACTCCTTCTCAAAACGGATAAAAGCTGAGAAATTTATCTTTTTCTCACTTTTAAGATTCTGCTCAGCAATTTGCTCAATTCGTTTGGGGTGCAGAGAAGAATCAGTGATTCCAATATAGATCGGGTCATATCTATCTCTTAATTTCCTGATATCCTCAAGGACAAGTTCCATGTTACGGACGCGCTTTTTTTGATGCTCGGGATTAAGGCTGGCTGTTCCTTGTTTCGGGTAGTAACAAAAGATACATCTTCCCCAGTAACAGCCGCTGGCTGTCTCCAGAGGAAGCCCGCTTTTGGGTCGGAGTGAGACGTACTCCGGTGTGCAGGCATCATTAATGTCAAACTCCTGAAGCCTCTCGCTCCTCTTCAGCGAATCTTTTTCTTTGTACATCAGGTTTGGGACCCCTGACAAATCCCCTTTCTGGCCAAGGCGTTCTATCAGCTCGCTAAAAGCATATTCACCCGGCCCCACTATGAGGCTATCGAAAAAGTCCCATAACGGTAAGTTTTTACCAACCCGATGGGCCACTTCCGTCAATGCTGAGCCGCCTAAACATATATGGGTTTCTGGACTTTCATTTTTTATCAGATGGGCAAGGGTAAAGGCAGGTATAAACTCGGATGTATGGGTTATTGAGATGCCCACAATATCAGGGTGCTCCTTGATAAATAGAGGTATGACTTCTTTACGATAATATGGAAGAAGAAAATTATATCTTTCGTCTTTGACCGCGCGAATTATATCGCTGACGCGTGGAGCATAGGCTGTCCCGTGGAAACCAAGGCCAAAGTCCAGTTGTGCCGGGAAATAAGCGGCATCTATCAGAGCCTTGCCTGCCAGCAGAGTATAAAAATGGGTGAAAAACTCGTCCGGAGGAAGGCTGAGAAATTTCTTATCGAGAATCTCACGAGACCGCTCAACCTCTGAAATAACAAACCCTTTATCATCCAGCAAGGCATAGAAAATATTGTCACATTTTATCTTGGCATTGATAATGTCGAATACCGGCTTTTTCATGATGGCACTGGCTCTTATGAACCGGTACCAGGGACTGCCCACCATGATTCCTTTGGCTAACAACTGCCTGATTGCGTTGTTCGAGCTGCGCAATAGAAGTGAACCTATGTCCTCTCTTAAGAACTTGCTTCGTTTAGCCGAGTCAGTGATAAGCCTCAACCTTTCCGAAGCCTGCTCCAGATATTCTCTGGACAAAAGAGCAAAATAGGCATCCTGGTTGAAGTCCCTCAGGGAGACATTATGCCCCTGCTTTTTGAGGTACGCGTAAAGTCTGGCAGAACCTTGCATCGGTCCAAAAAAACTGGCCAGGGTACTGCAAACCCATGTTTTCAACGCCGACTCCTCGAATTTGCTGGGCTAAATACAGGCCTGTCCATTTCAATACCGCCCACTAAATCCCGCAAGGAAATATCTGGGCCTTCGTTGCTGGTTCTTTGTGATGCCGCTTTTTTGCCCCAATCTTACCCCCGGACATAAATTAAGGTACATTAACAACCAGGCCTTGTCAAACACTTGTGAGGCCGAGGCCAGCCAGCCGAGCAACCAAGACAAAAGCAGCCGCCTTATAATCAGCCGGGCGTGGTCTCGAATTCCTCAGGGACGCCACCGAAGATAATAGAGGCGACTGCTTTTCCTAATACGTGCTTTTCTTATCGGGCTTTTCGCCGCAGAACCCTCTTCACCATAGTTTTCAGCTCATCGGGGGTAAAAGGCTTGGGCAGAAAAGGCTTTTTCTCTTGCTCGATAAAATCCGCGGTATCTCCGCCCATTAGATCTCCAGTGGTTAAAATGACCCCAGCCGCAAGTCCCGGGTGTTTGCCTTGAAGCCACTGGTAGAACTCTTCGCCGCTCATCGTCGGTGTTCTGACATCAATCAGGCAAAGGTCGTAGTCGTATTGGTTATTCTCAATCATGTTCTGCGCTACCTCTCCATTGACGGCGATATCCACTTCGAACCCTTCGCTGGTAAGCGTTCGCTGACAGACATGACTGATTGCCGGTTCGTCTTCAACCACTAAAATTTTCTTTTTACCCACATGTTGGTTCATTTAATGCCCCTATCAGCAGTTCTGTCACCGGTTTGGCCGTTTCTGCTGACTGACAGGCCAATGCCCACCTGGAATACCTGAATATACCATAACTGTACCGCCGCATTGAGTCAATGCCCGTTGCTGTATTCCGCATAATACTTTAGTACTATTCTCAGTGATACTTTTGTCCTGCAATAGGGCCAAAAATGGACAGAATTGGCCAGTATGTCCAAATGAGTTTATTTTCTTGACAACTGAAAATCGGCAATGTAAATTGTACCTAGATATTCTAGGTATCAAATTGGATGAGTGCATGACATTTGTTAGGAGCCAGACAGGATGAGGGGAACCGAAGAGATAGATGGTGAAGTTTTCATACAGATGTTTAGCGCGGCTACCAATTGGCTGGGAAAAAGCGTTTCGGATATTGATGCTTTAAATGTTTTTCCAGTGCCCGATGGCGACTGCGGCACCAACATGCTGCTGACCATGCGTTCCTGCCTCGAGGAGGCGTACCGGACCGCCAATCATAAAGTGTCATCAGTCGTTCAGGCTATGTACCAGGGGGCACTGATGGGGGCAAGGGGCAACAGTGGCGTGATACTGTCGCAGATCTGGCGGGGTATGGCAAACAGCCTGGATGAAAAGGAAATCATCGATGGGAGTGACCTGGCTGAGGCTTTGCGCCAGGCAGCGGAAGCAGCCTACAATGGGTTAAGCAACCCGGTAGAGGGCACCATGCTGACTGTAATCAGGGAAGTAGCCGCAGCAGCGGAAAAGATATCGCCGGCGGTCGAAGGTGACCTGTTGCCAGTACTCGATGCCGCCGTCGCCGCCGCCAAGGAATCAGTAGCCCGCACGCCTGAGCTGCTGCCAGTGCTGAGAGAGGCCGGAGTGGTGGATGCTGGCGGGCAGGGATTATATACCTTGCTGGAGGGTGCTCTTCTTTTCTTGAAAGGTGAAGAAAGTCTGATGAAGTCCGGCAAATCCCAGGTGGTCGCCAGCAGCGCACCGGTATCTGTGGCACCATTAGAAGCCGCCGCCGAAGAGGAAATACCCTTCGGCTACTGTACTGAGTTTCTTTTAAAGGGGAAAAACCTGAACCTGGATGAGATCAGAAGCAAGCTCATCAGCAAAGGGCAGTCACTGATTGTCGTCGGTGATGAATCTACGGTCAGGGTTCATATACATGTTCTGAACCCGGCCGATGTGATTCATTATGCGGTCTCTTTAGGCACCATGCACAATATCAGCATCAGAAATATGGATGAGCAGCATGCCGAGTTCCTGGCCAGGCAGAAGCGGAAAGGAATATCTTCCGATAAAATAGGGGTCATCGCAGTGGCCAGCGGCGAAGGGTTAACCGATGTGTTCGAAAGTCTGGGAGCATCAGCCGTTGTCTATGGTGGCCAGACGATGAACCCGAGCACTCGTGATATGCTGAGAGCAGTCGAGCAACTGCCATCGGACAAAGTTATCATCCTGCCCAACAACAAAAACATAATACTTACCGCCAGGCAGGTTGCGTCGCTGACCAAGAAAGAAATTGAGGTGGTGCCTACAGAATCCATACCGCAGGGTGTCGCCGCCCTTATAGCCTTCGACCCCAACGCTGAACTTGAATCCAACGCTGAGCTTATGCGGCGCGAGATGGCAACGGCAAAAACGATTGAGATCACACGTGCCAGCCGTTCTACAAAGCTAAACGGACTTATTATAAAGACGGGACAATTCATCGGGCTCCTGGATGGTGAATTGATTGCTGCTGGCAATGAAAGCAGCAGTGCAGTGAGCGATGTACTGGACTCCCTGGATTCGGGCGAGGCTCAACTGCTGACGATTTACTACGGGTGTGATGTGGTGGAGGCCGAGGCAAAAAAGCTCAGCGATGCCATCCAAAAACGGCATCCCTCACTTGAGGTTGAAGTGGTCAACGGTGGCCAGCCACACTATGACTATATCATATCGATAGAGTGATAGTGCTCCCTCCGTTTAGCCGTCATAACTGTTCCGAATGGTGCCATCTGCTTTCTAGCCCCAGGTATCTGGCTTCCAGTTCTAGAAGCGCCTGCTTCCGGTGCAGCCCGCCGCCATAGCCAGTTAGTCCGCCGCTGGCTCCGATAACACGATGACAGGGCACGATAACCGCCACCGGATTGGTGCCGATGGCCTGACCGACAGCACGGCTGGCCCTGGGCCGCCCCAGGGCGGTGGCTATCTGGCCGTATGACCTGGTCTCACCGTAAGGTATACCCGAGAGGAGACCCCAGACCTGACGCTGGAACTCGGTGCCACGAAGGTCGAGGGGAACGCTGAACTCACGCAGACCACCGGCAAAATAAGCGTCGAGCTCAGCGATTATAGCATCGTTGTTGCCGGCAGCGTCTTTGATTTCGATTTCTTTCTTACGCCATCGCGCCACCAGTGATGTCATATGGGACTCGGTCTTGACACAGACGACACCACGAGAAGAGCTGGCGATGATATAAATTCCAAGCGGGCTATGATATTGGCTCAAGAAAAAGGTTTCCACAGCACTGATTTCCGTCTGTTTAAACGGCACCGAAGATTGGGCTTTACAAGTATAGCATAAAATCTTATTCCAGGCTTTCCCGCAGGTCTTTGCGGCTGGTCAAGGACGATACCGTCTCCAGAAACTCCTTCAACGAGACGCTCTTTTCCCTCAGCCTTTCCAGCTCGTCCCCGATTGGGCTTATGGAAGTCGGCCGGTCAGCATAGGCTCCGTGAAAGGCAAAATAGGCCTGGTTCAGTTTTCTGATATGGTATCCTTTCGACGCGAGATATCCTCGCTTTTCCTCCATGAACGCCTCAGCCGGCTCAACTTCACCCTGCGCCAGATAATCATCCACCGCCCGGCGTATCTCACGCATCTCACGGTCGAAATCAAATCCTGACTTCGGGCTCTGCTCACCATCCGCATCCGTGCTTTTCAAATCGGGGTAGTAGCTTTCCACCACCATGCCGCCGATTTCCCTGCTGGCCATGCTGGCCACGGTTTCATTCATGGTGGCAATCTCATAATTACGGGCCAGGCCAACCAGGTCCAGAACGTAGCGAAACCCCAGAGGCTTGAAGAACAGATATTGATGCAGCCACTCTTCCGCCGCTGCGTCAACGGTGAAACGCAGACTGGCCTCATTGGTGACGAATGCCGGGTATGTTCCCCCAAAGCCACCAAGCCCCACCACTATTGACGATACACCCAGCCTGTCAGCCTCTTCCTCAATCCGCCCCATTTCCTCCACATCCATTTCCTGCCGGAGCATGATTTCCCGCATGCTTTCTATTCCTTCACGAGGGGAAATAACCAGCAGATGGGGCGGTTCCTCCAGCTTGAAATCCAGCGGGGGAAAATTTGCTTTCCACTTAATGTATTTGTCGGCTGGATGGTAGATACCCTGCTGAAAAAGAATGTCCTTTATCTGCCCGGCAATGACCGTTTCCACTGCTTCTACCAGGGAATCCCTTTTCGGCTGCAGTTCGCCCAGCTCCGCCTCAAGGGAAGCCAGCTCGCCCGTCTTGTCGCCCGCTTTTATCGCCTCCGCCTCGGATTTCAGGGTCTTAATCCGCTCTACAGTATCAAAGTAGTCCTTCACCTTCTCCGTTTCACCGCTGGTTGCCTTGTCACGGCTACGGATTGCCTGCTTGGTCCCTTTGATAATTGTGCTGGCTTCCCACTGCACGATGTGGAAGCGATACGGCCTGACAATCTGGCTTAGCCGCTTATCGAAATTTTCCGTGGCAGCACATCCGGCGCCGAGCAAACAGAATGAGACCAAACCTGCCATTACCGTGAGCCCTATCTTCAATTCAGATTCGCCTTTGCTGCGACCGTGCTGGTGAGAAGCTTAAACTGACCAGTTTTTGAAATATTACTGATTATGCAAACTTTCGGGCGGTAAATGATTGGCGGTTCACCTTCTGGTACATGTTTAAGATTTTATTCCATTCTCACCGCAATTTTAGCCAGGTCCCAGGAATACTCGTAGAGGTGCAGCCCCTTGCTCATGGCAATTATCTCCCCGTCCTCAACCCCGATTTCGCTGGCCATATATTCCTTGAGAAGCTGGATTGCGGCCAGATTCGAGGGAAAACCGGCCCACAGGTCCCAGGAACGAAAGTAGACCACAAAATTGAGCTTATTATACCTGACCCGGGTATCTATCGCCCTGAGGCAGGGAGGGTCGGAGAGAAAGATGGACTGGGCGTCACCCACCGCCATAAAGGCCTGATTGGTGTTGTATCCATCTTCCTGGTACATCTTTATTACCTCGGCGATCTGTTTCTCCAGATACTGGCCGTAGGTATACTGCTCACCCTCTCTCCGGTGCGCCGTCATCAGGTATGGCAGGTACTCCTCCACATAATCCGCGGTGCTCGGCGGCGGCACCCCCTGAGGCACATCCGGTACCAGCGGCCTGGTCCCGGGATAATTAATCTTAATGACAACGAAGTCAAGCTCTTTCCGCTTCTGACCGGCATAGCTTCCGCGGTCGATTTTATACTCGTAGCCATCGGTCAGCGTTTTACAGACACACTGGAACCAGGCTTCTGAGAGGTCCCGTGCTTCAATGAAAGCGATGTTCATCCCGCAAGTCCTTTCTACAATATACGTTTGCTTACCTCTTCTTGAAGATGGCGAAGAACCTGTCCTCGTACTCGGCGAATAGGTTCCAGCGGTCGAGCTCCTTCTTCAGTTCATCCGGGTCGAACTCGCCCTTCGTCACACGGCGGAACATCTCCTCAATTCTCAACCGGGCATCCATGGGCACACCGCTGGCATCCATGTCCAGCAGTCCTCTCGCCCCCATCTGGGTAACATGGTGCGGGAGTGAACCCCTGGCCACTTCATAGATAAACTTGAGCAACGACACATCCCAGAGTTCATCCTCGCCTTTTATGATTGCCGCCAGAGGGTCGCCATGTTTATCGATCTCAGCATTCAGCCTGTCCACCAACGTCCGCCAGTGCTCTGAGACAATGGTAAGTCCTTTGGACTCATTCCGGTACGTATAAAAGAGGCCGGGAGCATCAGAGCCATAGGCCTTGATGAGCGCATCAAGGTACCGGCGTGCTTCATGGCTGAACCCTTCCAGATGGGAAAGATAGTACGGGGTGACGATTCTGGGCCTTTCGGCAATAACCCTGCCCTCCCTCACCACCGTCTCAGTGACATCTCCAGTCAGCTCAGCGTAGGCCGGCTCGGTAAGCAGGTAGTAGTGGATATTGGTCGAGCCAAAGGTAGCCAGCTTTTGCTTCGGCGGCCTTATCACCTCGGTGCGCCAGACGGCATTTTCAATTCGGTCATCATTAGCAGACATGCTGTTCCTCTACGATATGGCCACCAGTTCCTGCTTGTACTCATTAAGCAGGCTGATATACTGCGCATCCATCTGCGCCAGCATACGACGCCACTCCTCCTGAAATTGGGGCTGGTTCTCCACGTCTATCCTGACATTGGCCAGTGGACCCAGCTGCTGCTTCACTGCCTGCTGTATCCTGGCCCCGACATCAGCCTTCAATGACTCATATGCCTGCCTTCGCTGCTGCTCGCCCTGCTCCACATAGTGGTCAAAGACACGCCTCACCTTGCTGAACACGTTCTCCACGCTCACTTTGTCGTTTTTCAGCAGCTTTATCCCTTCCATCACGCGCTTGTTTTTCTTGCGCAGATAATCATTCCGGGGCAGATCAATGTTCCTTATCAGCACGTCCTGAGCCCCTTCGATAACGCAGTTCTTCGCCTTGTCCTCGAACTTGCCCAGCTCGGACAACATGTTCAGGTTCTGCTTCAGGTATCGGGCGGCCACTTTCTCACCTTCCGGAACGTATTTCCACTTCATACGTTCCTCTTCCGTCACCTCCCCCAGCTTCTCCACCTTCTCCATGGCTATTTCCAGGGCGCTCTTTATTTCCTCTCCCATATCCGATTTCCCAAATTTTTTAGGAACTCCTGCCTTGTCAGCTTTCCCTTTATTAAGTATTATACTAAATGCCTGATAAAGCTTAAAGCATGAACGCATACCGATGGACCGACAGTCGATTTTTATTTCTTGATAAAGGTCGGCAATGCTCATATATTATAAAGGTAGCTTGCATTCAGAAAGGAGGCGCTTATTATGCACCGGAACTGGAAGTTCCACCACGTCTCGGTGGTGGTCAGGGACATGGAAAAGGCAATCAAGTTTTACGAATCCCTGGGAATAGGCCCCTTCCCTCCCCTGCTCGGGCCGCAGGGAAAAGTGCCGCTGGCGAATAAAACCCTGCACGGCAAATCTGCCGACTGGGAGCTCGACTTGCGGCACGCCGAGGGCGGCATCGGCGACCTGACCTTTGAGCTGATTCAGCCACTGGAGGGCGACACGCCGGTCAGGGATTTCCTAGAGAAAAAGGGAGAGGGCGTCCAGCACATCGGCTTCTTCGTCGACGATATCGAGCAGGAAACGGCCAAGATGGCCGAGAAGGGTTTTAAAATTACCCAGAGCGGAGAAACCCCAACGGTGAAATGGGCTTACTTCGGCACCGATGCGGTTGGCGGCGTCTCCATCGAGCTCATGCAGAAGAAATAAGGCTGCCCTTTATTAAACCTTCCCGGCGACCAGCTCGCCCATCTCTCTGGTGCCGACCCGCGTTTTTCCCTCATCCATAATGTCGTAGGTACGGTAGCCTTCACTCAAGACGTCGATTACGGCCTTCTCCACCGCCTGCGACTCTCTGGCCAGACCGCAGGAATAGCGAAGCATCATCGCCATGCTGAGTATGGTGGCGATGGGATTGATTATGTTCTGCCCGGCACGGCGGGGGGCGCTGCCATGAATCGGTTCGTAAAGGCCGAGCGTTCTGACGCCCTCCTGAGGCACACCAGCCAGGCTAGCCGAGGGCAGCATCCCCATTGAGCCAGCCAGCATCGAGGCTTCATCAGTTAAAATATCGCCGAAGGTGTTCTCGGAGACGATGACGTCAAAATGCTTCGGGTTCTGTATCAGACGCATGGAGGCAGCATCAACCAGCATGTGCTCCAGCTCCACATCGGGATAGCTTGCCGAGAGGTTCACCGCCACCTGCCGCCACAGGCGGGAACACTCCAGCACATTGGCCTTATCCACCGAGACGAGCTTTTTCTTTCTCCCCCGGGCAAGCTCGAAACCGACCCTTAGGATGCGCTCGATCTCCTGTTCCGAGTAGGTCATGGTGTCCACTGCCCGCCAGCCCCTGGGTGTCTGCCAGCGCTTTTTCGGTCGGCCGAAGTAGAGCCCGCCGGTAAGCTCCCGGATAAAGATGAAATCAACTCCCTCAACCACCTCCGGTTTCAGGTTGGTGGCCGCAACGAGCATGGGCAGGGTCTTGACCGGCCGCAGATTGGCGAAGAGCCCCAGCTTCTTGCGAAGCGCCAGCATACCGTCTTCGGGACGGGCTTTTGCGTCGGGAGCATCATACTTTGGGTCACCGACCGCGCCCATTAATACGGCATCACTTTGCTTGCTCACCTTCAAAACATCCGGCGGCAGAGGTACGCCTGTGGCATCTATCGCTGCCCCGCCGATAAGGCCGTGATACAAGTCAAACGTGTGCCCGTATTTCTTGCCCACATCCTGAAGTACTTTGACCGCAGCCTCGATTATTTCCGGACCGACGCCGTCACCGGGCAAAACTACGATTTTGAACTGCATTTCAGGCCCTCCTGCTTGCTAAACGCTTTTTAGTATACTCAATCAACCCCCCCGAGGATATTATCTCGGCCATGAAATCGGGATAGGGGATGGCGGTAAAGGACAAGCCTTTGGTTACATTCTTTATTCCGCCGCGAGAGAGGTCAACCTCCAGGACATCGCCGGATTCGGTGCTATCCACCGCTTCCTCGCATTCCAGCAAAGGCAGGCCGATATTGATAGCGTTGCGGAAGAAGATGCGGGCGAAGCTCTTGGCGATAACGCAGGAAATGCCGGCCGCCTTTATCGCCATCGGGGCATGCTCCCGCGAGGAGCCACAGCCGAAGTTGGTGGTCGCCATCATAATGTCGCCCGGCTCCACCTTTTTCAGAAAATCCTGGTCAATATCTTCCATGCAGTGCGCGGCCAGCTCCACCGGGTCATAAATATTCAGATAACGCGCCGGTATGATGACATCGGTGTTCACATCGGCGCCGTACTTGTGCACTTTGCCTCTGAGCATTGAGCGACCTCCTTACTTAAATGACTATCAAAATCGGCCCGCTTTATTTCACAAGCTCATCCGGATGGGTAATTCTTCCGGTCACGGCACTGGCGGCGGCCACCGCCGGATTGGCGAGATATACCTCTGACTTGGGATGTCCCATTCTGCCGACAAAGTTGCGGTTGGTGGTGGATATACACCGTTCCCCTCCCGCCAGCACGCCCATGTGGCCGCCGAAGCATGGGCCACAGGTAGGAGTGCTAACCGCGGCGCCAGCCTCAATAAATGTTCCAATAAGCCCCTCGTTTAGAGCCTCAGCATATACCTGCTGGGACCCCGGAATAACGATGCAACGTACGCTGGGGTGTACGCTCTTTCCTTTCAGGATTTGGCCAGCAACCCTTAAATCATCAAGACGACCATTGGTGCAGCTGCCGACAATCGCCTGGTCGATTTTTACGTTCCCCGCCTGGCTGACCGGCCTGGCATTGGCTGGCGAATGGGGAAATGCCACCTGCGGCTCCAACCCTGTGATATCATACTCGATGACCCCGGCATACTCAGCGTCCGGGTCAGGCTCATACACATTATAAGGCTGCCGCGCCTTGGATTTTATGTAAAGCTGTGTTTTATTGTCCACCCGGAAAAGCCCGGCCTTGCCCCCGGCCTCAATGGCCATATTGGCCATGGTGAAACGCCCGTCCATGCTCAGCGCATCTATTGCCTCGCCGGTGAATTCCATCGCCGAATAGAGCGCACCGTCAACACCGATGTTACTGATGGTGTGGAGGATGAGGTCCTTCCCCCCTACCCACTTCCCCAGGCTACCGTGGTAAACAAACTTGATGGTCGGGGGAACTTTCATCCAGAGGTCACCGGTCGCCATGGCCGCTGCCAGGTCTGTCGAACCGACGCCGGTGGCAAAGGCGCCCACTGCCCCGTAGGTGCAGGTATGGGAATCGCCTCCTATAACCACCTGACCGGGAAGTACAATACCCTGCTCGGGCAGCAGCACATGCTCTATACCAGCCTTACCTATTTCAAAGAACACCACTTTTTGCTCACGGTAGAACTCGCGCATCATCTTGGCAATCTCTGCGGAGGCGATGTCCCTGCTGGGCATAAAGTGGTCGAGCACCATCACGATTTTTCCCGGGTCAAAGACACGGCTGGTGCCGATTTTCTGGAACTCCTTAATGGCGATTGGCGCCGTGATATCGTTGGATAGAACCACGTCCACTTTGGCATTGACGAATTCCCCGGGACTCACCTTTTTTCGGTCTGCATGCGCTGCCAGTATCTTCTCAGCCAGAGTCATCTCCGTTTCCTTCCTTCAGTCCTGAAGTTCATTCTATTGTTTCTTCGCCGTCAGCAATCGATTTAGGGCGTTCACATATGCTTTGGCGCTTGCCACTATGATGTCTGTATCTGCTCCCCGTCCGGTATAGGTAACACCATCGCTCTCAATCCGACACAGCACCTCACCAATGGCGTCAATGCCCTCGGTTATTGATTTTATGCTGAATTCAGTAAGCGTGTTGGATATTTTTACGATTTTATCAATCGCCTTGAAGGCAGCATCAACCGGCCCGCTACCCAGGGCCGCATCAGACAGCGCCTGCCCTTCGGGGCCAGTTAGCACTACCGATGCCGTGGGAATGCCACGGTCTCCGCAGGATATCTGGATGCGGTCCAGGTGATAGACTTCCGAAACCGTACGCTGCTCCTCGGCAACCAGCGATTCGATATCGCGGTCGGTTACTTCCTTCTTTTTATCCGCCAGCTCCTTGAAAACACGAAAGACACGATTGAAGTCTTCGTCTGACATGCTGTAGCCCAGCTCGGCCAGTCGCTCACGCAGAGCGTGCCGACCGCTCAGCTTACCCAGCACCAGACTGCTCGATGGTATGCCCACGGTTTTGGGGTCCATGATTTCGAAGGTTATGGGCATCTTGATAACCCCGTCCTGGTGTATACCGGACTCATGCCGGAAGGCGTTGGCACCAACAATGGCTTTATTGGGCTGCACGGAAAAGCCGGTCAACTCGCTTACCATCCGGCTCGTTTTGTAGATTTGCCTGGTATCTATACCCGTATCAAGGTTGAAAAGGTCGCTGCGGGTCTTGATAGCCATTACGATTTCTTCAAGCGAGGCGTTGCCCGCCCGTTCCCCGATGCCGTTGATGGTGCACTCCACCTGCCGGCACCCGTGTCTGACCGCCTCCAGGCTGTTCGCCACCGCCAGGCCGAGGTCATTGTGGCAGTGCATACTGACGACTGTTTTTTCGATACCGGGCACGTTCTGGAAAACGCCATCGATGAGCCTGCCGAATTCCTCCGGAATGGAATAGCCCACGGTATCCGGTATATTGAGCGTGGTAGCGCCGGCCTCAATAGCCACCTGAAGTATCTGATAAAGATAGGCCGGTTCCGTCCGGCTGGCATCCATGGGCGAGAACTCAATATCATCAGTGTAGCTCTTGGCCCGGACCACCATGTCGTGCGTCAACTGCAAAATCTCCTCACGGGTCTTCTTCATGCCATGCATGAGGTGGATATCCGATGATGATACGAATACGTGAATACGGGGATGCGCTGCGCCTTTAATCGCCTCCCAGGCGCGGTCGACGTCAGCCGGGTTCGCCCGCGCCAGGCCGCAGATAATGCTGCCCCGCACTTCCTGAGCGATGAGCTTCACCGACTCAAAATCGCCCGGCGAACTAATGGGGAAGCCAGCTTCGATGACATCCACACCGAGCTTCTCAAGCTGCCTGGCGATTTCAAGCTTCTCATTAAGGTTCAGGCTGCCACCGGCTGCCTGTTCGCCATCGCGCAGCGTGGTGTCAAAGATGATAATCTTGTCCATCTTGCTCCCCATTTTTTTATGCACTATTAAATTATCAATAAGGTTTCTGCTTATTTGGCCAGCCACGGCATCATCTTGCGCAGCTCAGCCCCGACTTTCTCAATCGGGTGCTCCCTGTCCTTGCGCGTGAGCGCGTTGAACACCGGCAGACCAGCCTTGTTCTCCAGAATCCACTCCCGGGCAAAGGTTCCGTCCTGAATCTCGCCCAGAATCTCCCACAGACTCTCTCTTACCCCTTCGTCAATCACCCTTGGCCCTCTGGTTATATCGCCGTACCGGGCAGTATGGCTCACCGAGTCACGCATGAAGCTAATGCCGCCTTTGTAAATCAGGTCAACGATGAGCTTCAGCTCGTTAAGGCACTCGAAGTAAGCCAGCTCCGGCTGATAGCCGGCCTCCACCAGCGTTTCAAAAGTGGCCTTGAGCAGGGCGGTGACTCCACCGCAGAGTATTGCCTGCTCACCAAAGAGGTCGGTCTCGGTTTCCTCGGCGAAGGTTGTTTCCAGGACTCCGGCACGGGCGCAGCCAATGGCCGCGGAGTAGGCCAGCGCTTTAGCCTTCGCCTGTCCGGAAGCATCCTGAAAGACCGCTATCAGGGCGGGTACACCCTGCCCCTGGGTAAAGAACTCGCGGAGCAAATTGCCCGGGCTCTTGGGAGCTATCATCGATACATCTATGTCCGGCGATGGGATAACCTGGCTGTAGTGGATGGTGAAGCCGTGGGAAACCATGAGCATATCGCCCTTTGACAGTCCCGGTGCGATATGTTGATTATAGATTTCCTGGTGCTGGTTATCCGGTGCCAGCAGTATGACGATATCCGCCGCTTTCGCCGCCTCCGCCACCGAGGCTACCTTCACCCCATCAGCCTCAGCCCTCGCCTTGCTCTTGCTGCCTTCATGAAGGCCTACAATTACCTCACAGCCGCTATCTTTAAGGTTCAGTGACTGGCCACGCCCCTGATTGCCGTAGCCGATAATAGCAATTGTCTTACCTTTCAGCAGATCGAGGTTCGCGTCTTTTTCGTAATACACCTTGGCCATGTCTTTGTTATTTTACCTCCTTATTTTTTGTTCGCATCTATAGATTCCGCACCGGTTCAGATGAAGCCCGTAATTATAATATCTTGTACGCTCCCTTTCTACTTTTGGCTGTCTTTTCTTCTGTGCGCAGCTGGCCGGTACTACCTCTCAGCATGGCAATGCTACCCGTCCTGGCCACCTCTTTTATCCCGAAGCTGCGCAGCAAATTCAGCAAAGAATCAACCTTGTCTTCATCGCCGGTAAGCTCTATGGTCAGAGAGTCAGCGGCTACATCCACAATACTGGCACGGAAAATATCGGCAATCTCGATTATTTCACTGCGGGTGGAGGAGGTTGCCCTTACCTTGATAAGTGCCAGTTCCCGCACCGTAATATTATCTTCGGTAACATCGGTAATCTTGACCACGTTAACCACCTTGCTCAATTGCTTTCTTACCTGCTCCAGGATACTGGCTGTGCCGTTGACCACGATGGTCATGCGGGATAAGTTGGGCAGTTCACTGTGTCCCACGGCAATGCTTTCAATATTGAAACCCCGCCTTCGAAACAGGCTGGCCATACGGGTAAGCACGCCGGGCTTGTCCTCAACCAGTGCCACAAGGGTGTGCTTCATCTTTAGCAAACGTCATCTCCAAATCTAGTATCGTGAAGGGTCCCATCCTCGTCTCACGTCACATCTTCTGTGGTGATATCCAGGACCTTTACCACATCGACTATTTTTTCCAGCTGTTTTCGAACTTGCCCCAGAATCACTGCCGAGCCGGAGACCACAATGGCAACCCTGGTCAAACCGGGGCGCTCACCATCCTCAGTTTCAATGGTTTCCAGTACATTCACACTGTGGATATTGAAACCACGTCTTCGGAACACATTCGACATCCGGTTCAACACACCGGGTTTATCCTCTACCAGTGCCAGCAGTATGTGTTTCGTCGGTGCCATTTTGCCACCTTATCCGAGCCTAGATATTGCTCACTTTCAGTCTCGAGGAATCGGAAATGGCCTTTATCGGCTGCCTGGGCTCCTCCATAATCTCGGCAACTGTTGCCCCGGGCGGAATCATCGGGTAGACGTTCTCCTCCGGCTCCACCATAAAGTCGATCAGAAACGGTCCGCGGTGCGCCATCGCCTGCTGGATTGCCGGCGTTACTTCTTCCCGGCGCTTGACCCGCAACCCGGGCAGACCGTACCCCTCTGCAATTTTAACGAAGTCCGGGCAGGATATCGGCGTGGCCACGTACCGCCCTTTGTAAAACAGCTGTTGCCACTGCCTTACCATCCCCAGGTAACCGTTGTTGATAATAGCTATCTTGACCGGCGCCTGCTCCTGAACAATGGCGCCAAGCTCCTGAATGGTCATCTGAAAACCACCATCGCCATCAATGCACCAGACCGTAGTATCGGGGCAGCCAATTTGAGCTCCCATGGCCGCCGGCAGGCCAAATCCCATGGCGCCAAGGCCTCCGGATGAAATCAGCG
>DAOUDY010000124.1:0-8827 GCA_034430755.1 Dehalococcoidales bacterium | reverse complement strand
CCCGCTTTTTCTATGGCCAGGGCATCTTTAATCAGCTCCATGGCAGCATCGGCGGTGCGCCCCTGCGCCTTGAAGCCGCCCAGCTGCCCGGAGCTCTGCGGCGTCAGGCCGATGTGGCCCATTACCGACATGCCGCCCTCAATGATGCCCTCAATCTGCTTGATGACCCGGCGGCCGCCTTCCAGCTTGACGGCATCCATGCTCGCCTCTTTGAAGAACCGGCCGGCATTAAGGATAGCGTCCTCTCTGGAAACCTGGTAGGAGAGAAAGGGCATATCGCCGATGACGAAGGTGTTGGGAGCGCCTCTCCTGACTATCTGGGAATGTTGAATCATCTGGTCCATGGTCATCGGCACGGTTCCGGGCAAACCGTGGACCACCATGGCGGCGCTGTCACCAACCAGAATCATGTCGATGCCGGCTTTTTCACAGAAGTTGGCCATGGGGAAATCATAGGCGGTGAGGTAGGTGATTTTATCGCCCTTCTTTTTCATCTCCGCAAAATCGAGAACGGATTTCTTTGGCATTTGTTTCTAGTCCTCCTTTTTTAATTTGGCATGGGCACTCTCAGGTCTTCCGGCCCCTGCTTTGATACCTTGAGTTCCGGGTGAACCTGGTCTATCAGCTCTATAATATTTTTAACGTAGCGGACTTTTTCTCGGCCCAGTTCCGCCAGCATATCTTCGGACATGCCCCAGGGCATGTACATGCCCAGCCCCGGCCCCGGCTCCATCTTGAAGTAGCAGGGCGATGCCACCCGGGCGATTTCTGGCGTCTCAAAGGTGCGGTTGTAGCCGCCCATTGAGGCCCAGAGCTGAATGTGAACGTCGAGCGGAATATTTACCACGCTCCTGATAGAGGCCAGTTCCGGCAGCGTCAGGTCAGCCACCGGATTGCAGCTGTCTGCCCCGAGTGACTCCACCAGCTTCACCCCCGTTGCATTAGCGTGCCCGGCGAAGATGGAAACCTTGAAAACGATGTCCTCGGGCAGGTCGCCGTTCTGCTTCATGGTGTTGAGCATAGAGAGGACTCCCTCATCCCAGACCAGAAAGCCGCGGAATCCGATTTCGATGCAACGCTCAATGTCCATCAGGTAGTGCCGGATGGAGTCCATTCCCCTCATCCTCAGCCCGGAGATGGCGCCTTCCGGAGTGGCAATCTGCCGGCCGATATACCATGTTGGCCTTGGCCCCGGCGTGATGATAACCTCTACCTGGTTGTCGTGGGCGATCTGGGCAAATTCCTTCAGTTGTTCACGGGTGAGCATGGACGCTCCCCGTACCACGGAAATGGAGCGGTGGAAGGGGACCCCCTGCTTTTTAGCTTCATCGCACGTTGCGGCCAGGACTTTGGGCGTCTCCATGCCGGAAATCTCCACACGGTAGTGGGCGCCATCGGGGAAGGTCTTGGTTGAGCTTGGCAGGTCATAGCTATCGCCGCTGGGAAACCCCGCCTTTTCCATGGCTTGCGCAATTTTGTCCATGTACGTCCCTCCAGTGTACTTGGAATTCAGCCGTGTTATGGTCGCAGACCCGATGAAAAGCTTATTATATTGTCTTTTTCTTGTCAAGGAACGCTACTTCGATAGCCGGCCCTGCTGGAAGTATTGGCAGTGCCTTCGTAAAGCGCAGGCATCGCAGCGCGGTCTTTGCGCCCGGCATACCTTTCTCCCGTGTTCTATCATCAGGACATGAAATTGATATACTTTATCCGGCGGCACCAGGCTTTCCAGCAGCTTATGGGCCTTCTCCACCGTGGTCTTGGCATCGATAAGCCCGAGCTTCTTGGCCACACGATATACATGGGTGTCTACCGGCAGGGCTGGTCGGCCCAGAGAGAATAGAAAGACGCAGTTGGCCGTTTTGGTGCCCACTCCCGGCAATGCTTTGAGCCAGCCCCTGGCCTCGTCCAGAGGGAGTTCATTTAAAAAGTCGAGCTCAAGCTTGCCCTGCTTCCGCTGGATTTCCCCGAGTGCCTGCTTGATGCGCCCCGCCTTGATTTCCCCCAGCCCCCCGCCCTTTATGGCATCGGCAATCTGGTGAACATCGGCAGAGGCCACATCCTCCCAGAGAGGGAAAGAAGCGAGAAGAGACTGAAAAGCCCTTCTGGAATTTGTGTCGGAAGTATTTTGAGAGAGAATGGTCTGGACCAGCACGTTCAAAGGGCTCTCATCTGGCCGCCAGTCGCGATTTCCATACTCGCCGATTAGCAGGGCCAGGACTTGTTCAATGTGAGCCTCAGCCATTTTAAGCGGTGGGGCTGAGATATCAAAAGTTAGAGCTTTCATACTTGTATTCAGGCTGGCTATTTCTATGATAGCTAATCTATAATCTTATGGCAAGGTAAAAGGGTTATCTCTTTTAAAAACCTTCAGCATAGCAGACAGTGCTGTGTAAAAGGCATAGTTTTTTCCAGCCTTGACAGCGACTTATATTTAGTATTAGTATTCCACAAATAACGTGCAGGATATTCGAATTATCTTACTGGAGAATTTCAAATAAGGGGGGTGATAGCTTTCGATTAGATATGCTCTCGCACGGTAATAGCTGTTAAAGGAGGTAGAAAGAGTGAAAAAGAAAGCACTTTTTATTTTAATTTCAGTAATAGCGGTTACAAGTTTGTTTGCCGCTTGTGCTGCGCCGACCCCAGCCCCGGCCCCGGCTCCAGCCCCGGCGCCAGCACCAGCACCAGCCCCGGCTCCAGCACCGGTTCCGGCTCCGTCCCCGGCGCCAGCTCCATCCCCTGCTCCGGCGCAGCCAGCAAAGTTAATTAAATGGAATGCCCAGACACCGTTTGACGTCGGTGACCCCACCTTTCTTTCCATCGAACGGGCGGTGAACCGCTCTAACGCGGCTACTGCCGGACGTCTGGAAATCGCGCTCCAGCCCGCTGGTGCTCTGGTGCCCAGCGCGGAAGAGGTTCAATCGGCAAACAAGGGAGCGCTGGACGTGGCCTTCAGCCCGACCGGTTATCTTGAAGAAGTCTCCGATATCTTCCCAACTCTGAGTTATGTTTCCGGCGGGTTGACCCCGGTGCAGTGGATCTTCTGGCTGCCCTGGGAGGGTAATGCCCTTACCGAAGCTGCGTATAGCAAATACATGCCGGGAGTGCAATACATCTGCACGCCCCAGGTGGACCCGCCCGAGGTATGGGGACATACCAGTGTTCCTATTGAGACGGTAGCAGACCTCCAAAAGTTGAAGTTCCGCGCCGCCGGTGACGGCGGGGAAATCCTGTACCGGATGGGCGTGCCCACGGTACATTTCCCCAGCGCGGACATCTACGAGTCGATGCAGAAAGGCGTCATCGATGCTTTTGAGTCCGCCTCGGTATACATCAACTGGGGTAGAGCTGCCCATGAGATCGCTGACTGGATGTATATCTCGGCTACCCGAGCTCCCAGCGACCAGCAGGCTCTGTCCATCAACAGGGAGAAATGGGAATCAATCAGCCCCGACCTGCAGCAGACGATTCACGATGTGTTCGTGTCTGAACAGTTGCTATGGCTTTCCGAAAATGTAAACCACGAAGCTGAATACATCGTGAAGTTCAAGGAATACGGTGTCAACGTGCTGCCTCTTCCCAAGGTCATAGAAGACGCATTCGTCGAAGAGGCGAAAAAGTTCTATGCCGAACGAGCAGCTGGGAATCCAGAAATCGCCGAGGCACTGGATTCAATGTGGCGCTGGAAAGCCATCTGCGAGGACCAGCGCATCCAGTGATGACCCGGTGCCAGTGAAACAACGAGGAACTATCCCCCCGCTCGCGGAGAGAAACGAGCGGGGGGAGGTTCTGATTGACCGGAACACCAGTAGAATTGCAAGGTAATTTTTCTGGAGTTATATCAATGGCGAAGTTCTTGCGAATAATCGACCTGGCTAATGAATACACGGGAAAAATGGTGCGCTGGGTTGCTCTGGGCATGATTTTCTCCACCACGTATGAAGTGATTGCCCGGTATTTTTTCAACGCGCCCACGCAGTGGGCACACCAGACGGTTATGCAGCTGGGAGGAGCGTTAGTTTGCCTGTCATGGGGCTGGGTCCTTTTACACCGGGGCCATATAGGCCTTGATGTGATATCCCGCCGCCTGTCCCCCAGACAACAGGCCGTAATCAACGTCGCCGGCTACCTGTTACTCTTTTTCCCGCTCATTGGTCTGCTGGCGTATGTTTCTTACGACTGGATGATAGACTCCTGGGTTATGGGTGAGAAATGGACAGTGAGCTTCTGGCGACCACCCATGGGGCCCAGCCGGACCATCTTCGTCATCGCCTTTATCCTGCTGTTCTTTCAGGGAGTGGCCCACTTCATCCGCGAGATAGCCACTCTTCGTGCCCCTAAAGGAGAGCTGACATGATAGACCTGAGCGCTGAAGCAGTAACCGTCATAATGCTGGTGGGGCTGGTGGCTCTGCTGATAACGGGGTTCCCACTGGCTTTCGCCGTGGGCACTGTCGGTCTCGCCGTGGGAATATTGACCAAGGGTTTTCACACCGTTGACCTTATCTACATACAGCTGTTCGAGCATGCACACGGCTACACGCTTCTGGCAGCCCCCATGTTTGTTTATATGGGCTACATGCTGGAGAGCACGGGAATCGCTGAGGGCATGTATCAGGCCCTCTATCTTTTCATGGGTCGCCTGAGGGGCGGACTGGCCATCATCACCGTGGTTGTGGGCACCGTTCTGGCGGCCTGTGTGGGTGTTATCGGCGCTTCGGTAACCATGCTGGCCATCGTTGCCCTCCCGGCCATGGTAAAGCGAGGTTACAGTCGGTCACTGGCGGCGGGCACGGTATGTGCCAGTGGCACCCTGGGAATTCTCATCCCACCCAGTATCATGCTGGTGGTCTACGGGCCTATGGCGGCCCTCTCGGTTGGTAAGCTTTTCATGGCGGCCTTTATCCCGGGCTTTATCCTTGCCGGATTGTACGCTCTTTACATTGCTATCCGGTGTCTGGTTCAGCCAGGTGCCGGGCCAGGGGCACCGCCGGATACGGTTCAGGTGTCCTTACTGAAGCGCTTTCTGGTTGTGGTGCGTGCGGCACTACCCCCGGCATTCGTTATTATGTCGGTACTGGGCAGTATTTTCTTCGGTCTGGCATCCCCAACTGAAGCCGCTGCCTTTGGCGGCTTTGCCACCACCGTTCTGGTAATCATCTACCGGAAGCTTACCTGGAGTTCTTTGATAGACGCTCTGACCGGAACCATGAGGGTGACGGGAATGATTTTCCTCATTGTGGTGCTGTCCGTGGCTTACACTGCCGTATTCCTCAGCCTGGGTGGCGGTGACGTGGTGGCCGAAGCCATCGTGGGTACACCTGGCGGGCGATGGGGTGCCTTTGCCGTCATCATGTTCATCGTATTCATCCTGGGCATGTTCCTGGACTGGATAGGCATCGTGTTCATTATGGTTCCCATATTAGCACCAACCATCATTGCCCTGGAGTTTAATCCTCTCTGGTTTGCTATGATGGTGGTTATCAATCTGCAGACCGGTTTCATGAGTCCTCCTTTTGCCACCTCGATATTTTATTTGCGAGGCGCCGCAGCACCGGAGCTGGGCGTAGAGTACGGGCACATTATAAAAGGGGTATATCCTTTTATCACCATCGTGCTTGTGGTGATTACCCTCTGCGTCTTTTTCCCCCAGATAGTTTTGTGGTTGCCTGGCCAGATGATACGTTAAGATGCGTTAAGATAAGAAAGGTAGGTGAAATTCATGAACTTACTGAAGGGCGTGAAGGTGGTCGACTTCACGGCGGCCATTGCCGGGACCCTTGGCACTATGATTTTGGCCGACCTGGGTGCCGATGTAATAAAAGTAGAGCCGCCAAGAGGCGAGCATTACCGCTATGCCCTGGATGGTGCTATCTTGCTCTCCGTGAATCGAAATAAGCGCGATATCGCTCTGGATTTAAGGACCGAAGAGGGACAGCAAGCAGCCTTAAAACTTGCCAGCAAAGCCGATGTTTTCACAGAGAACTTCGTGCCGGGCACCATCGATAAGCTCGGGCTGAGCTATGAGAAAGTAAGGCAGCTCAATCCCGGCATAATCTATAGTTCGGTTTCCGGCTTTGGACAGAGTGGCCCCTACAGCCGTCGACCAGCTTATGACCCTTCAGCCCAGGCAATGGCCGGCATTATGATAGCTACCGGTGAACCGGAGGGGAAACCCTGCCGGCAGGTCACATCTCTTCTTGACATGAGCGCCAGCCTGTACGCCACGATAGCTATTCTAGCCGCCCTGATAGATAGAGAGAAAACGGGAAAAGGACGCCGGATAGACGTTACCCTGCTGGATGCGGGCGTTTTCGCTATGAACTATCATTTGACCTATCATTCGTTTACCGGCAAAGTCCCGCAGCGGTGGGGCTCCGGGACCGAAGGATGGGTGCCCTACGGGGCATTTGACACTAAAGACAAGCCGATCTGGATTGGAGTCTCAATTGACCGGTTCTGGACAGCTTTCTGTCAGGCGCTCGGCTTGGATGACCTGCTTAATGACCCCCGCTACACCGATGATAAGGGAAGGCGGGAGCATCGGGATGAGCTGAACGCCAAGGTAGGCGAAATTTGCCAGCGGTACACCAGCGCTGAGCTGGAAGCCAAGCTGGCGGAAGCCGGCGTCCCCTGTGCCTTAGTGGCAACGGTCGCCGAGGTGGAACAGAACCCCCATGTGCAACTTCGGAAACTGATAGAGGAGTGGGACTATCCTGGCAAGGGCAAAGTCAAGATAGTTAATACGCCCACGATGATAGACGGGCAGTTACCCGAGACCCGGATGATGGCTCCACAGCTCGGCGAGCATACCACTGAAATCCTGACAGAAATCGGATATAGCAAAGAGGAAATTCAAACGCTGCTGGACAAGGGTATTGCCGTGCAGTATAAGACTGATTAAGAAATAAGGGGGTGACCCGGTGAACTTGCCTAAAAAGGTAACTATTGTGGACGTCGGTCCTAGAGACGGGTTTCAGATGGAGCCCGGCTTTATCCCGACCGAGCAAAAAATCCAGATTATAGACCGGCTGGCGGAGACCGGAATAAAGAGAATTGAGGCGACGTCATTTGTCCACCCCAAATATGTCCCCCAGCTCGCCGATGCCGAAGAAGTTCTGGCCGGAATCAAAAAGAAAGAAGGCGTCATCTATGAGGCCCTGGTGCCCAATGCCAGAGGCGTTGAGAGGGCCGTAAAGGCAGGAGTGGAACATGTCAGCATGGTCGTTTCCGCCAGCGAAAGCCACAACAAAGCAAATGTAAACATGACCGTCGCTGAGTCGATAAAGACACTGAAGGAGGCGGTTGCATTAGCGCGCAGCCACGGAATACATGTCACCGCGGGCATTGGCACCGCCTTTGGCTGTGCCATTGAAGGGTGGGTACCACCCAAGCAGGTGGAGGCGGTGGCCGACGAGTTTCTTGGTCTGGGGGTATGTGAGCTATCCCTGGGGGATACCCCGGGGTTGGCCAACCCTGTGCAGGTGAGCGAAATGGTCCGTTACTACTTGCAGAAGCTGAAGGGGACTGACATCGGACTGCGCCTTCATTTCCATGACTCGAGAGGCCAGGGGTTGGCCAACGTGCTGGCCGCCATGCTCGAAGGAGCGACCATTATCGACACCGCTATCTGCGGCCTGGGAGGCTGCCCCTATTCGCCGGGAGCTACCGGCAACATCGCTTCAGGGGATACGGTCAATCTTCTGGAGTCCATGGGCATTGATACCGGCATAGATTTGGCGAAGCTGGTTGAATGCGAGAGGATGGTACAGGATATACTTGGCAAGAAGCTGCCCGGAGAGGTATTAAGGGCCGGCCCTATTCCCTGGGCTGTGAAACCGCGGAAGACGGGGTAGGGTTGTGTAATTACCTTAAAGCCCGGGCGGTGATTTCGGCGAGGTCAAAGACCTGTACCTGTTCCGTGGCATCTTTGTCCTTGAGCCCGTCCTCGAACATAATCATGCAGTAAGGACAGCAGACGCAAATCGTCTGCGGGTCTTTTTCCAGTGCCTGTTCAACACGGACAACGTTGATACGTTTGCCCAGGCTTTCTTCCATCCACATCCGGCCACCGCCAGCGCCGCAGCAAAAAGAGCGCCTTCCGTGTAAGTCCATCTCCGTCGGCGGGCGGCCGGTGACCACGGCGAGCACCTCGCGGGGAGCTTCATAGATTTGATTGTGACGCCCCAGGTAGCAGGAATCATGGAAGACGAGTTTCCCCAGGTCGGTCACACGATTCAGGTTCAGCTTTCCATCTTTAATGAGCTGGCGGATGAATTCGGTGTGGTGATGGACTTCCAGCTCAGCACCATACTGCCGGTAGTCGTTTTTGAACGTGCTATAGCAGTGGGGGCATTGAGTGATGATTTTGGTCACCCCCTTCTCGGCAAAGAGCTTGACATTCTCCTGCGCCATGCGGTCAAAGACATATTCGTTGCCCAGGCGCCGCAGGCTATCGCCGCAGCACAGTTCATCTTTGCCCAGGATACCCCAAGAAATGCCGGCAGCATTCAGAATATCGGCCACCGCCACCGTCGTGCGCCGGCTTCGGGCGTCAAATGCGCCGGCACAACCAACATAGAATAAAAATTCAGTCTCTGAGGCCGAAAAAGGTTTGACGTCAATGTCGCCTGCCCACTTGACGCGCTCTGCCGGAGCGATGCCCCAGGGGTTGCTCCGCTGTTCCATGTTCTCAAACAGGTTCAGCAGTTCATCGGGAAATCTGGCCTGTAATTGTACCAGGTTTCGCCGCATATCAATGATGTGGCGCACATGCTCAACGTTGACCGGGCATACCTCCATGCAGGCGCCGCAGGTGGTACACT
>DAOUDY010000123.1:0-7699 GCA_034430755.1 Dehalococcoidales bacterium | reverse complement strand
AGCTGACCGACCGTGCGGAAGGCGTCCTCGGCGCTGGCGAAGGTTGCGTAGATACCTTTACTTGCTTCAGACAGGGGGAAAAGTCGAAGCACGGCCTCGGTAATGATGCCCAGGGTGCCCCAGGAGCCGATGTACATCCGGCACAGGTCTATGCCGGCCACATTCTTCATCGTCTTCCCGCCGGTATGGATGATATCGCCGGTTGGAGTGACTGCCGTAACCCCGAGAACGAGGTCGCGGACGGTGCCATACATGATTCGCCGCGGCCCGCTGGTATTGGCGGCGATTTCTCCCCCGGTGGTCGAGCTCTCCATATAAAAGGGGTCCAGAGGGAAAAAGAGGCTCTTTTCCGCCAGTTGCTTCTGCAGTTCACCGTTGACCAGGCCTGCCTGTACCTGAACGGTGTAATTGCTGGCGTCAAGCTCAACTATCTGGTTCATATTTTTCAGGCAGAGTATAATATCGGCCGCTTCCAGGCACGGCCCTATCTGCTGCTTTGAGCCGCTTCCCCACGGGACAAGCGCTATTCGGGCTTTATTGGCTTCCTTTATGATATCAGTGACCTGCTCGGTGGAGGTTGGGCAGGCAATGGCCCGGGGGGTGATTCCGTCAACATTGTAGGGAGCGGTTGCCTTTTCTCCGGTCAATACGTTGCCGGCGCCGGCGATTTCGCCCAGCTTCTGATAGAAGGCCTGCTTCTCCTGTGAAACTGTATTATCCATCAACGTGCTGCCCCTTTCTCCTTTGGCAGCCCGGCTTCTGCCTCTGGTGGGAACATCTTGCCCGGGTTAAAGATATCATCAGGGTCAAAGACGTGCTTCACCCGGCGCATGGCGGCCATATCCGCCGGGTCAAACATATGGCGCATGGCGTCCATCTTCTCCAGACCGATGCCATGCTCACCAGATATGGTGCCGCCCATGGCGATGCAGGCATCGAGGATATCAGCACCGGCCTTTTTCGCTGCCTCCTGTTCCTCCGGCTTATTGACATCAAACAGAATCAAAGGATGGAGGTTACCGTCACCAGCGTGGGCCACATTAACGATGAGCACCTTGTATTGCTTGGACAGTTCGCCCACTTTATGGAGTGCTTCCGGCAGCTTATCACGTGGTACGGTGCCGTCGCACACTATGTAGGGGGGACAGATTCTGGCCACCGACCCGAAAGCGCCGCGGCGGCCGGCCCAGATGGCATCGCGTTCGGCGTTGGTCTGGGCGATGCGCAGTTCACGCACTTTATTTTTCTGGCAGAACTGTGATATCTCCTGCACCTGCTTCTCCAGGGTATCGGCCAGTCCGGCTACTTCAATCAGGAGAATGCCGGCGGCATCGGTGGGGTAGCCGGCTTTCACGCTCTGCTCGATTACCCGGCAGATATTCTGGTCAAGAAGCTCCATAGCTTCGGGCACGATGCCGGCGCCAATGATGTCGGAGACGGCCTGGCTGCAATCTTCAAGGCGGTCGAATATGGCCAGCATGGTTTGTGACGCTTCCGGTTTAGGAATGATATGCAGTGTCAGCTTCGTAGCTATGCCCAGCATTCCCTCTGAACCAATGAACAGGCCTCTTAGGTCGTAGCCAGGGAAATCCTCAACGTAGTCTCCAATATTTATCACCTCGCCATCGGCCAGAACGACTTCCATGCCGAAGACGTATTTGGAAGTTACTCCGTAACGAAGGCACAGGGGTCCGCCAGCGTTCTCCCCGATGTTGCCGCCCATGGTGGAAGTTTTCTGGCTGGCCGGGTCGGGCGGGTAAAAGTAGCCCAGCGGTGCCAGTGCGTTCTGCAGGTCGAGATTAATGACCCCGGGCTCAACCACGGCCCTGCGGTCGGCGGTATTTATCTCCAGAATCCGGTTCATGCGGCTGATCTCCAGAATGATGCCGCCTTTAACCGGAATGGTACCGCCAGATAGATTGGTGCCGGCACCACGGGGCACTACCGCTATCTTTTCTCGATGCGCCAGCTTCAGTATGGCCGAGACTTCAGCGGTGCTCTGGGGAAGGACGATAACATCCGGCAGCTCTTGCCTCATGGTGGCATCGTAGGAATAGGCGATTAAGTCTTTAAGGTCGGCCAGGGTGTTTTTTTTGCCGACGATTCTGGCAAGCTCTTTGATAATGCTCTGTGCTATCAAGTTCCAATCCTCCTCATTCCCTTACACGCTGCTAAATGGAAAAGGCAGTGATGCTGTGGCTTTGTGGGGTTAATCATTGACTATAGTCTGGCCCATGCCTCCATAAGGGTACGTTTGGCATTGGCCACCACCACATCCGGGCTTTGCCCGGCCAGTGGCTTGACCTCGAAGGCAACCACGTTCTGCTTTCCCTCACCGATGTAGCCGATTTCCATCAGGGCCTTTAAGAGCAGCCTTACCTCGTTAACATCATTTTCCCCGACGGCCATCCCGAACGGAGGGTGTTTGTCTCCGTAGGCAGGATGGTTCTTATCTTTCAGTATGCAGCTGCCGACATGCACGTGCGTCAGGTAATCCTTGGCCGTTTTAATGGCGTAGTCAGGTGTCTCCTTGAGCAGCGGCAGATGGCTCAGGTCTACCATCAAACCGAAGTTCGGGTAGTGCCGTTTCACCTCTCTGGCCACCTCAACCGCCTCTGCCGTGGGCCCGATGAGGCATTTCTTATCGTAATCGCGGTCAAATATCTCCATGGTGATGCCGAGGTCGCCTTTGCCCTGCGCGTAGCTGCATATCTGGGAAAGAGAATCGGCCAGCAGCTCTTTGGCCTGGCCGTACTTGTCCTTGGTTGGTGCCGGACCGCTGAGCACGGCAAGCTGCCTGGCACCGAGCAGGCGTGCCTCGTCTATGCCGCCTTTGATTATGGAGACGGCAGCCTCCCGCTGCTGCGGCACCGGGCTGTTGAGGTCAAGTTTGTTATTCCGAAGCAGAGGCTGGCCAACATAACCAATGACCAGATGGCTGGCCCCGAGTATCTGCATAACCTCATCCCTGATCTCCTCCGGAATTGAAGCAATCTCAATGGCACCGAAAAACTCGTCCTCGGCGATTTTTCTAATGGCCTCAACCGTATCCGTCTCCGGATAGGCCATTAGCTGCACTATGCCTACCTTCATATAAGAATGCAGGTCATCTTTCATAACGGTTACTCCTTTCGGAAATTATTACGGCAAATTATCGAATGCAGGTTCATCTCTGACTGGCTTATCCGGGGAGGATTTAAAAGCGTGGCGTGATAAATGCCGGGAACGTTTTTTCTGATGTGGGGGCGGGCAGTTTGCGGTGGGTGGGCTTCTCAGACTGCTGTGGATTGACACCGTTTCTTTTTTCAGGATGCCCGAGATACTTGAAGCATTTTCGTTCTGTAAGGGACACGCCAAGCTCCGGGTCACTGGCATCCTGCTCATATCCTACCTCTGGCAAATCCTTAGAGAGGGGATTTATCTCAAATATAGCATAGCGCCCAGATTGCGTCAAGGAAGGCGCTCACTCTTCCAGCAGGGGAAGAATCAGCGGGCCTTCAGGAATGACGATGATTTCAGCGCCGTCGCCCAGAACGGAAAAGGCTTTCTCCAGGCCTTCTTCGACGGTGGTGACCGGCGTAATCATCATATCGCGGACCACGCTATCGTCCAGGCTGGAAACCAGATATATGTCCTGCTTTAACTGGGTGCGCGCCAGAATCTGATTTTCCCACTGGACGCCGGTAGGCTCTTCGCGCTTTATCTTCCGTATCACTTCTTTGGGAGAACCGGCCGAGCGGTGCAGTTCCAGAAAGGCTTCCGGGCCGATGCCGGCGCTGCACGAAGAGGCCACGATTATTATGCCTCCGTCGCGGGTAACCTGCGCGGCGGTATCAATGCCCTTGCAGCTCTGGTACAGGTCCAGGTCAAGCGGCGCCCCGCTGTTGGTGGTTATGGTGATGTCCGCCCTTTGCGGCACCTTGACGCCGGCGATTTCCCTCTCTATCTGGCAGCCTTTCTCATGTGCCTGGAATGGGTGGCCGGCAACGACGTGTGTTATCTCCCTGTCTTTATTGAGCAGTACATTGACAATAAAGTTGAGTCTGGCCATCTGCGCCTGTTCCACGAGGTCCTCGTGCAGCGGATTTCCTTTCAGAATGCCGGTGCGCGTTTTAGGGTGCTCTATCATCTGGTAGCTATGGTTATGATAGGCGGAACGGACGCTGAACACTCCCGGGGCGATGCTCTTACGACCCCCGGAAAACCCGGCGAAGAAGTGCGGCTCGATAAAGCCGGTGCTGATGCGAAAATCGGCCTCGATGACCCGGCGGTTTATGTCCACCGGCGTGCCCCTTGAAGTGGTGCCAATATATATGGTGTCATTCACATCGTGGTTGACGACGTTGTAATTGGCCACGATATCTTCGCCCAGTTTCTTGGACAGTTCCGTCTTATCGAGCGGAGGGTGCAGGCCAAGGGCTACGATGATGGTGATGTTTTCCCGCGGCACCGTGCTTTCCAGCTCGGCGAGCAGAGGGGGCAGGATGCGGTCATCGGGACAGGGTCTGGTATTATCGGTGGCTATAACCACTACCTTATCGCTCGGTTTAACCAGGTTGCGCAGCGGCGGCGACTCTATCGGCGAGCGCAGGCTCTGAACGATGGCCTCTCTTTCATTGGCCAGCCCCCTGGCATCCTGCCTGGTCAGAACACAGGCGATATTCCTGGCAGGTATCCGCACCGTGAGCGGACATTCCCCGCAGGGTAATTCAATCTCGGTCAGTTTCATTCCTGGCGCTGCTCCCTGTGTTCAGAGTAGTTATAGGCCGTGATTACGGCTAGCAATCGAATCGGCTTACTGGCCCGCGGCTTCTGCCATTAACTTTGCGGCACGCGCCGGGTTGAAAATGCCGCAGGTGCAGTTCGGTGTCAGGACTCTGGCCGCCTCCTTCGGAGTTTTCCGTCCCAACCTGACCTCCTCTATCATGGCCTTGACCAGATTGGTGGCGATCATCGCGTGGCCGCACATGGTGGTGATTTCAAGGATTTCATCGGCGGGCAACTTCTCTGTCTTTCCCCAGATGCCGAGCGAGAAGTTGGCGGTGTGGTGTGTAAGCCCGGCCTCTTCAAGACATTGGTCAACCGTCTCAAAGATACCGCTCACCACCACCGAAAGCCCAAGGTCCGCTGCTTTCAGGTCTCTCAGTGCGCCGGCCAATGCCTGCGGGTTATCAAATACGGCGTGCGTATCTCCGCGCGTATCGGCGATGATTTCCTCGGGCGGGTACTCATACATACTGCCCTTGGTCTCGCAGCCAATATTCACCGGATTATGGCGAAGGCAGATGCGTAAAAATTCCTGTAATTTAGGTATGTAGTCAGTATCGTTGATGCCGATGGCCTTGAGCATCATGATAACGTAGTCCTGGCTCAGGCTCTCCGCCGTGCCGCGACGGTGCAATGTATGTGTCATCGGTTTTTCCCTTAAATACGGGCAGAGTGCCCCAATACAGTACTACCCATTATACAATGGGTAGCACTGACACTGCACTATTTACTTTAGGAGCGCGGGCAGCTATTTCTTGGTCATGGCGGCCAGCAGCTCGGCGGCCCGTTCCGGGTTGAAGATGCCGCAGGCACACTGGGGTGCCAGGACTTTGGCTGCCTCTTCAGGCGTCTTCCGGCCTGCCTTTATCTCCTCTACCATGGACTTCACCAGGTTGGAAGCCACCATGGAGTGGCCACACATGGTAGTGACTTCTTGGACTTCTTTGGACGGCAACTTCTTGGTGTTGCCCCAGATACCTCCCGAGAAATCAACCGAGTGTGGCTTGAGCCCGGCTTTTTCACAGATACAGTCTACTGAGTCGAACGGACCACTGACCACCACTGACATTCCCATGTCAGCGTCTTTGAGGTCCTGCAAGACTTTAGTTGCCGTATCGCTATCGGTGAAAACGCCATGCACAATGCTGGTGTTAGAAACCTTGGACAATATGTCGTCCATATTGGAATTAAATATATTGCCAGTCCGCATGTCACCGGCGTTGACCGGATTATGGCGCATCATTATCCTCAGGAACTCGCGCATTTTTTCGTCAGCCCCGTCCTCGTTAAACCCCTTGGCGGCCATACACAGGAAAATAAAGTCTTTATCTAAGCTCTCTTTACTTCCCTGACGGTGCAAAGTATGTGTCATTTATGATTCCTCCTTGAATAACGGGCGACCTAGGCCGACGTTAACTTTACCGTTGATGTATAGAGGCACGTTGAGTTCCTTCAGAGGCTTTTCACAGAGCGCGGAACCATCTGCCTCAAGTTTGGTGGAGATAGTCAAAGTGAAAACCGTTTCAATCTGTGCAGCGGCCTCCCGGATTGCTTTGATCACCGCCGGTATATTATCAACCGCAGTGATGCTCTCAATCATGGCCGAACACGCTTTTTCATTGAGAATCTCATCGTTCAGCTTGCCGGTGCTCTTGTCAACCATAAGATGAGTGACCGGGTTATCGTCAGCAAACTCAACTCCCGTTTTGGCCATCGCCTGGGCTATCTTCTCGACATCGTAGAATCTAACCCCGACGCCGGGGCGCCCCATCTCCGCAGTTATGCCGACAAAACCTCTCTTGAAACGGCCGGTAACATCGGTGGTCTTCGCCTCTTCCGTGCCTCTGCCGGGAACCCTGGTCTCCTCGTGTACTATAAGGGGATTGGAGAAAGCAGCCCTCGCCGAACGAGGCCACTCGTGAACTTCCTCAACAAAGGCGTCAACTGGACATACCTCCGCTCTGAAACAGACCCCACATTCAACACACTCGTCCTCGTCGATGGTGGCCACGTCTCCCTTGATGCTGATGGCTGCCATGGGGCAATAGGGCAGGCATGATTCACAGGCAATGCAGAGTTCAGGATCTATTTTCAAAGCTACTTCCTCCTTTTTTTTGAACTATCTGCTCTTTACAGTCCGGAAAATTATAACGGCTTCCACGGTATTGCTTTTGTGCCGTAATATTTTACTTCGCTGCCATCGCCGCCATTAGCTTGGCCGCTCGAGCCGGGTTGAATACGCCGCAGGCACAGTTTGGCGCCAGGACTTTGGCGGCTTCATCAGGGGTCTTCCGCCCGGCTTTTATCTCGTCCACCATGGACCTTATCAGGTTGGCCGATATCATGGCATGGCCGCACATGGTGGCAACCTCGAGGATTTCATCGGGGGGCAGTTTTTCCGTCTTGCCCCAGATTCCCAGTGAGAAGTTTGCGGTATGGTGTTTCAGTCCTGCTTTCTCGATACACTCATCAACTTTCTCAAAAATGCCGCTGACCACCACGGACATTCCCAGGTCCGCCTTTTCCAGGTCTTTCAGCACGTCAGTTACCTGTTCCTGCTTGACAAATACGGCGTGGACAACTGCTTGCGCTTCCTTTACCACCTCTTCCTTTGAGTGGCTGTACATGTTCCCCAGCTTTATGGTGCCTATGTTCACGGGGTCATAGCGCACCGCAATCTCAAGGAATTTCTTCAGCTTGGGGGCATGACCTTCGTCGTTAACGCCAACGGCTGGCAAACAGAGCATCACATAGTCTTCACTCAGACTCTCTCTGGTTCCGCGACGATGCAAAGTGTGCGTCATTCATATCCTCCTGATTAAACATTAGCCACTGGCCGCCCCAGGCCAACATTCTGTTTTCCGTTGATATAGTAGGGGATGCCCATCTTATCGAGCATCTTGCGCAGCGGGTAGGAGCCATCGGGGTCAGC
>DAOUDY010000122.1:0-4444 GCA_034430755.1 Dehalococcoidales bacterium | reverse complement strand
TTCCCGTGTGAGATGACCGATAACCCGATGAAAGAGGCAATGATCGCCTCCATGTTGATGGCCAAGTACGCCGGCATCATCGTCCTCTCCGATTTCAAGGGAGAAAGCCTCTTCCCGCTGCTGGTGGAACGGCTGAATATCTATACCGACCCGCAGCGGCCTCTGGCCACCACCGAGGGCATCTATGAGGTTGGTGGGCCAGCGGAAAACTCTCCGGTACTGATTACCACCAACTTCTCGCTCACCTACTTCCTCGTCTCCGGCTACCTGGAAAGCAGCCGTGTTCCCAGTTGGCTTCTGGTTAAGGACACCGAGGGACTTTCAGTGATGACCGCCTGGGCTGCCGGAAAGTTCAGTGCTGACATTATTGCCCCCTTTGTTAAGAAGTGCGGCATTACGGATAAGGTTAAACATCAAAAGCTGATAATTCCCGGCTATGCCGCGGTAGAAAGCGGCGGCTTGGAAGAGGAGCTCCCTGGCTGGGAGATCCTGGTTGGCCCCCGAGACGGGGCTCATATTCCAGGCTATATCAAGACATGGCAACCATAGGAGGCAAACGATGATTCTTATTGGTGAAAGTATAAATGTTGTGTCCAAGACCATTGGGCCAGCCATGAAGGAGAGAAACCCAAAACCTATCCAGGACCTGGCCAAGACTCAAGCTAGAGCTGGCGTAGATTACCTCGACATTAACATTGGGCCCGCCAGAAAGGCCGGGGATGAGTTGATGGATTGGGTAGTGAACACCGTACAGGAAGTAACCGACCTGCCATTATCACTGGATACCACCAATCCAGTGGCTATGGAGGCCGGGCTGAAGGTGCACAAGGGCAAGGTACTGATTAATTCTATCTCTGTTGTCCGAATGGAAGAGGAATTACCCATGGTTCAAAAATACGGTGCCGACTTTATCGGGCTCCTGTGGGGACGCGAGGGCATGCCAAGGGACGCTGACGAGAGAGCCATGATAGCCGTTGAGCTCATGACTACAGCCAGTGCGATGGGCATACCTAACGAGAGTATCTGGTTCGACCCTATTGCCACGCCGGTAGTTAATATTGAGTCAAACCAGTCGAAGCCATGTCTGGAATTCATGAGTAGCCTAGGTGATGTTGCTCCAGGGTGCAAATCCGTGATAGGCTTATCTAATGTCTCTAACGGGGCGCCCACCGAACTCAGGCCATGGTTGAACCGGACTTACTTGGCGATGTTGATGAAGTATGGGCTGTACTCTGCCATTGTGGATGCCTTTGATAAAGACCTGATAGCGATAGCCCGCGGCGAGAGACCCGACATCGTGGAACTGGTGCAGAAGATGATGGACGGGGAGCGGCCGGATATCTCCTCCCTGAGCGAAGAGATGGCCAATTACGCCAAGACAACCCGGGTACTCATGGGAGAGTCGCTCTATTCAGACTCCTGGCTTGAGATATAATATGTCATTGCGAGCGGAGCGAAGCAATCCGTTGCCCCCGAACTGGCGGATTGCTTCGGGTTTCACCCTCGCAATAACATGATATTGATGCGTATTCGAAAGAAACGTGTAATATGACAAGGGGACGCTTGACAGCACCGGAGCATAATGTACGCGAATATGCGCACGGACTCGCCTATAAGCTAGCCTGCGAGCGACTGGCCGGTATTAAAGATATAGAGCAACAATGCCATAATACCGGCACTCAATATATAGCCTCTGAAAAAACCGTAATTATAGACCACCTGAACCAGTCTTACCGAATCAGCTACCCCGACGGCGAGGTATCACCTGCCAACGGAGACGAAGCCGTCCCCATCAAGGATAAAATCCTGATACTCGACTATTTCACGCGGGCAAAAGGCACCCCCCTCTCCGACAAGAAGATAACCTACAAGGAACTGCACGACGGCATTAACTACTTTGCCACTTTCTCCAAGAGAACCATACAGCCGCTGGTCACGTTCTTCGGCGGCGAACCCGAGCAGCTGCTGAAAACCGCCAGAATCCTGGGCGGGCAGAGAGCTGACTACGGCGACACGGCGGTAACCATCAACGCCTTCAGCCGCGTACCGGTAACCATCGTCCTGTGGAAAGGCGACGATGAATTCGCTCCGGAAGGGAGCTTATTGTTTGACAGCACCATTTCCGACTACCTGACCAATGATGATATACACACACTTTGTGAAAATATAGTCTGGAAACTGGTCAGGCTCTTGAAGACAGGAGGTGATAGCCCTGATAAAAGATAATTTGACCAAAGCGGATGTTCAGGACAAATTACAGGAGATTTTTTCCCGTTATCAAGGTGAGAAACAGGAGCTAATTCCCATCCTGCAGGATACTCAGGAGCAGTTTCGCTATCTACCGGCCGCAGCCATGAAGGAAATCGGCAGGTTTCTACGAATACCGGAAAGCACCATTTACGGAGTCAGCACCTTCTATGCCCAGTTCAAGCTGACGCCACTGGGTAAAAGGATTGTCAGAATGTGCCGCGGCACAGCCTGCCACGTACGCGGCGCGGCCAAGGTACTGAGCGAGATAGAGAAACAACTGGGCATCAAGGCGGGCGAGACCACAGATGACATGGAATACACGCTGGAAACCGTCGCCTGCATAGGCGCCTGCGCTCTGGCGCCGACAATGACTATAGATAAAGAAACCTATGGCAAGATGACGACTAAGAAAGTTGCGGAGGTTTTAGGTGACAGAAGCAAAGCCGAGCAGCAATAACCAGCACACAATCTTTGTTTGCCAGGGAACCGGCTGCGTATCGGGCAAATCAATTGAAATAACGGAGGCCCTGGAAAAAGCCGTGGCAGAGCTGGGTTTACAGGGAATCAAGGTGGACTATACCGGCTGTCATGGCTTCTGCGAACAGGGGCCTGTTGCCTTTGTTGAGCCGGAAGATATCTTCTACACGCATGTCAGCGTTGAAGATGTCCCCGAGATTGTGGAATCTCATTTCCGGGATGGTCAGCCGGTAGAGCGCCTCTTCTATAAAGACCCCGTAACCGGTGAGGCCGTGCCGCATTTCAAGGATATTAAATTTTACAGCAAGCAGCAGCGTATCATACTCCGTAACTGCGGGCGCATTAACCCGGAGAGAATTGAAGATTACATGACTGCCGGAGGCTACCAGGCCCTGCCCAAGGTCCTGGAAGAGATGACTCCCGAGCAGGTCATTGACGAGATTAAGCGCTCTGGCCTGCGCGGACGCGGCGGGGCCGGCTTCCCTACCGGCATGAAGTGGGAGTTCTGCCGCAATGCCCCCGGCGACCAGAAGTACATGATATGCAACGCCGATGAAGGCGACCCCGGTGCTTTTATGGACCGCAGCACCATGGAGGGCGACCCCCACACGGTAATCGAAGGCATGACCATCGCCGCCTACGCCATCGGTGCCTCCGAAGGCTATATATACATCAGGGCGGAATACCCATTGGCCGTAAAGCGTGTCAGGCTCGCCCTCAAGCAGGCTGAAGAAAAGGGACTTCTCGGACAGAACATACTGGGCTCCGGCTTCAGTTTACACATCCACGTGAAAGAAGGCGCCGGCGCCTTTGTCTGCGGCGAAGAGACGGCCCTTATGGCGTCCATCGAGGGCAAACGGGGTATGCCACGCTCCCGCCCCCCGTTTCCGGCAACCTCGGGCTTATGGGGAAAACCGAGCAACATCAATAATGTAAAGTCGCTGGCCACGATACCGGTAATCATTACCATGGGCGCCGACTGGTATGCGTCAACCGGTACTGAGAAAAGTAAGGGGACGTGTGTCTTCGCCCTCACCGGAAAAATCGCCAACAGCGGCCTGATTGAAGTACCCATGGGTATCCCACTTCGTGAAATCATCTACGAGATTGGGGGTGGTATCCCCGGCGGCAAGAAATTCAAGGCTGTCCAGACCGGTGGGCCTTCGGGCGGCTGCCTGCCCGCCGAGTACCTGGACCAGTCAGTCGACTACGAGTCGCTGACGGCGGCCGGCTCGATGATGGGCTCAGGCGGCATGGTGGTCATGGACGAAGAGACCTGCATGGTTGATATCGCCCGCTATTTCCTCTCCTTTACTCAGGCCGAGTCGTGCGGCAAATGTGTCCCCTGCCGCGTGGGAACCAAGCAAATGCTGGACATACTGGAGAGAATCTGCGCCGGTGAAGGCAGACCAAACGATATCGACCTGCTTCAGGAACTGGGTGAACAGATTAAAGCCGGGGCTCTATGCCAGCTTGGTCAGACAGCGCCCAACCCTGTCCTGACGACACTCCGCTACTTCCGGGACGAATATGAGGCCCACATCAACGAGAAGCGGTGCCCCGCCCTTTCCTGCGCCCGTTTGATTTCATTCTATATTATGCCCGACAAGTGCCAGGGCTGCGGTATCTGCGCCCGCGAATGCCCGACCGAGGCTATACGGGGCGGTAAGCGAATGGTACACATCATCGACCAGGAGAAATGCGTGAAATGCGGCAC
>DAOUDY010000121.1:0-9038 GCA_034430755.1 Dehalococcoidales bacterium | reverse complement strand
CAATCCAGTCGGTTATCGGGACGATTTGGCCACTCTGTATCTGGAAGAGCCTGACCGATTTCGATAACCGGTTATCTCCGGGACTGTAGCTTACCGGACCATGAAGCCCACCAACATCGTAGTTGTCCAGTTTCTGGATACCCTGGGTCTCCACCGCCTGCCAGGCTTCCTCGCCGCCTTTGGCCAGCACATCATAGCCGGCGTTTTCTACCGCCAGTCTCAGAATTTCGGCTGCGATTAAGCTCTGCGCCCAGGAAGTAATGTAGTCCATGTTGCCGTAGTCTTTGGGATGCAGCTTCTGGCAGTACTCCGTCATTTTGGCCATACCGGGGACATTGTCGCCCCAGTTCACGGTGGGGAATACGCCGTAGACGCCTTCCACGACGTCAGCCCCGGCGATGTCCACCAGTGCTTTGGTGATGCCGGCGTGCCCGAGCCCGATGGTAACGTCGGGATAAAGCCCGAGGTCAACCGCGTTTTTGATGATGACGGCGGTCGGTGCCGGAGTGCTGGAGATGTAGATGACGTCAGGACTTGACGCCTTGATTCGGGTCAGAGAATCCATTTCCGAAGTGGTATCCGCCTTGTGCTCGTCAACGGAGATAATCTCAACACCCAGCTCCTCGGCAGCGGCTTTGGAAGCGTCAAGGGCTCCGTAGCCGGTGGAATTATTGAGCAGGTGCATCGCCATCTTGGGCTTGCCCGTGCCTTTCCAGACATTCTCCATATAGTATTTGGTGAAGGCTACCCAGTCGTCGCCATAATCAGGCATCTGGCCGTAGATATGCTGCGGTGGCCGGTGCAGTATCGGCGCGTTGAAGGAAGCGATGCCCGGGAAACCGGCGCGGTTGGCGATTTCCATGCACGCTGTCATCATTGCCGATGAAGAGGTGGCGAACAGGACGCAATCCTCATCCATGAATCTCTTGACATTGGTGACCACCTTGGCAGCGTCGTAGGCGTTATCCAGCCATACCACTTCTATTTTATATCCGGCAGCGCCACCCAGCTCGGTATTCACGTACTCGATGGCATCGAGGTTGGCGTGCCCCATGGGCGCTCCCTTTTCTGCTGCCTTTCCCGTTGATGGCGTTGACATGCCTATCTTTATCGTCTTTTCACCGGGGCCGGCGCAGGCGCTGATAACCGGCAGTGCTGCCAGCATCAACGCCAGGCAGATAACCGCGGTTACCACCAGTAATCTCTTGTCTTTCATTTTTTCCTCCTTTCAGTATTGTGGGGCGTTTCTGCTTGAAGTATTACATTGTAGCCTATACCTCCTTCTTCAGGCTAGTATGAGAAAGGCCAGAGTCGATAGGCCGATTTAAGCAATGCCCAGCGGTGGGCAAGCCCCCTCGGCTCAAGTATCAGGAACAGGATAATGGCTAGGCCAAATAACATCGGCGTAACCCCAGTGGCGAACCCGGCGGGGAACATGGTGAAAGTACTCTCCATGAAAGGCACGATTTCCACGGTCAGAATCTGCTGGAGCAGGCGGATAAAGACGACGCCAAAGATAGGGCCGATGGTTGTACCCAGACCGCCGATGATAATCATGCCGATATACAGGATTGACTCCGTCAGGCTGAACTGCTCGGCGTTGAGAAAGCCAATCCAGTGGGCCAGCAGGGCCCCGGCGATTCCGGCCATGAAACAGCCGATGAAAAAGGCAAGCAGCTTGTAATACAGAAGGTTAATGCCCATCACCTCTGCCGCCAGGTCGTTATCCCTGATGGCGATGAACGCCCGGCCGACACGTGTCCGTGTCAGGTTCTTGGCGAAGAACGTGCAGAGCGCGGCGATGCTTATGATAAGGAAGAACTGGCTGGTCTCACTCCTGAACTCAAAGCCGGCGATTGAGGCATAGGGCACTTTAATGCCGACGAAGCCACCGGTTATCGACCAGTGGTTGATGACCCAGATGATGATGAACTGGGCGGCGATGGTGGTGATGGCCAGGTAGAAACCCTTGACGCGCACCGAAGGCAGGCCGAAGATAATGCCGATGAGTCCGGCCATCAACCCGGCGCAGAGCAGGCCCATCAGGAAGGGCTGGTCAAATCTGTTGGTCAGCACGGCGGCGGTATAGGCGCCCACGGCGATAAAGCCGGCGTGGCCGATGGATAGCTGCCCGCAGTAGCCAGTGAGCAAGTTAAGGCCGGTGGCGGCAATCAATGTGATGCCGATGAGGTTGGCGACGCCCAGCCAGTAGTTGCCGAGGTAAAGTGGGGCGGCGAGCAGAAGCGCCAGGAAGCCAATAAACAGCGCCCAGTGCGTCTTGGTGCGCAGGATAGCCATGTCCTGCGCGTAAGTATAATTTCTGGTGCCGCTCGGTAAACTCATCTATTTAAATCCTCTCGATGCGCTCTTCGCCAAACAGCCCGTAGGGCTTGATGACCATGACAATGATGATGATGACAAACGGTATAATATCCTTCACCCCCCCCCAGAGATAGGGGGTGAGGTAGCCGCCGCCCAGGCTCTCGCAGAGGCCAATAATCGGGCCGGCAATGACGGCGCCGAGGAACGAGTCGAGGCCACCCAGTATCACCACCGAGAATGCCTTGAGTCCGGTCTCCACCAGCCCATGGGTGATGCCGCCGATGCTGGCAATCAGTATGCCGCCAACGGCCGCCACCACACAGGCGAACATCCACGACCGGGAAAAAACGGCGGTCACCGGGATGCCGCAGGCCTGAACCGCCAGCTGGTCGTCAGCGGTGGCCCTCATGGCAATGCCCATCTTGTGGTAGCGAAAGAAAAGGGTCAGCAGGACAAATACCGCCAGGCAGATGCCGACCACCCAGACGTATTCCTGGGAGATAACTGCCGGGCCGATGTGGATCACCTCTCTGGGGAACAGCCTGGGGAGGGCATCAACGCTCCAGGGCCAGATAAAGGTGACCACGCCCTCGATGAAGTAGCCTATGCCCAGCGTTACGGTGATAAGCGCCAGGATCGGCTGGGCGATGAGGGGACGCAGCGCAAAGCGCTCAATGGCCCAGCCCAGGCCCAGGGCGAAGAGGACGACCAGCGGAAAGGCCAGCCAGACCGGGAACCGGGCCTGCACCAGCATGGCATAGGTAAACCAGGAGGATATGAGCACGATCTGCCCCAGGGCCAGGTTGGCCACGCTGCTCGACTTCCAGATGAGGGCGAAGCCGAGGGCGATGAGCGCGTAGACCATGCCTACGGAAATGCCGGTGATGACGTACTGCAGAAGCTCAGCCATTTGACATAATGTCTCCTAAGAAATATCCCTTATCTTGATACTGGTGCTCACGGTGCCTTTACGGCCGTCCCGGTAGGTCACCGGAGCCTGTAAATTTATCTCGCTGCCGTTGCTGTACACTGATTCGATCAGCTCTTTGTAGCGTTCCTCCATAAACTCACGCCTGATTTTTCTGGTACGGGTCAGCTCCGCCTCATCGGCGTCAAATTCTTTGTGCATGAGGACGAACCGCTGCACCCGGGCCGGTTCCGGCAGGTAGCCGTTCACCCGGAGCAGGTCTTTTCGGATGAGGTCGGCCACCTCCTCTTTCTGCGAAAGGTCAACGAAAGTGGTATAGGGGATATGGTGGCGTTCGGCCCATTTGCCGACCATGCCGAAATCGATGTTGATTATCGCCGAAACGAAGTCCTTGTCCTTGCCGCCGATGACCATGGCGTCTTTGATATAGGGGCTGAACCTGAGCCTGCCCTCGACGTACTGGGGGGCGTACTTGATGCCTGAGCGCAGCTGTCCCATGTGGTCCATGCGGTCAATGAACAGCAGGTGGCCGTCATCGTCGATATTGACGGCGTCGCCGGTGCGGCACCAGCCATCAATCAGCGTTGCCACGGTCTTTTGAGAATCTTTGTGGTACTCCTTGAAAAGGCAGTTGTTCCTGACCAGTAGCTCGCCCTCATCGGTAATCCGTACTTCCGTGCCGATGGCCGGGCGCCCGACGCTTTCGAACTTGATTTCCCCCTTGCCGTGCGAGGAGATAAGGCCGGCCTCGGTGCTGCCGTAGTTCTGGCGCAGCTCGATGCCAATGGCGTGGATGAGGCGGAAGGTGTCCAGGCTGAGCACCGAGCTGCCGGTGACGGCAAACCGGACATTGCTCAAACCGAGGCGGTCTTTGAGGGCACGGAAAAGCAGGAAATAGGCAATGCCGTAAAGCAGGCGCCAGAACGGGTTCGGCTTTTTATTGGCAAAGTGGAAGTCGGCCATTTTGTAGCCCACAGGCATGAACAGGCGGTAGATAAAGCGTTTCAGGGGATGGGCGTCAATCATCTTGACCTGGATATCACGTACCAGGCTTTCCCACTGACGCGGCCCGTAGATGACGAAGTTGGGGCCGACCTCTCTGGTATCCTCGGCGATGGTCCCCGGCTCTTCGGGGAAGTTGAGCCTTGCCCCGCTGAGGAGGTGGGGAATGGTGGCGAAAAAGCTGTCGCCCACCCAGGCTGCCGGGAAGTTGGAAATAAGATTGTCGTTCTCGGCAAGCGGGTAGCGGTCAACGAACGACCGTGCGGTGTTGATGAGCGCCTGGTGGGTGAGCACCGCTCCTTTGGGCAGGCCGGTGGTGCCGGAAGTGTAGTAGATGAAGGCGGTATCACTGTCTTCGCCCCGCTCCATATTCCGCTCAAACAGTCCCTGATGGTTCGGCTCGTATTCCCGGCCCAGCTTGATGACCTCGGAAAAAGAAATCAGCATCGGGTCATCGTAGTTCCTCAGCCCCTTGGGGTCCCAGTATATGACCTTCTTCAGTTCGGGCAGCTCCTCTTTTATTTCCAGGAACTTGTCGGTCTGCTCCTGGTCGTTGACGATGGCGAATCTGGCTCCCGATTGCTCGGCGATGTATTTCACCTCGGACGGAATGGAATCGACGAATATGCCGGTAACGATGCCCTGTGCTGCCTGCGCGGCGAACTCGCTCCAGAACCATTCCGGCTCATTATCCCCGATGATGCAGACCACATCGCCCGGCTTCAGTCCCAGACTGACCAGCCCCAGTGAGAAATATTTCACTGTGTTGTAGTAATCCTGCCAGCTATAGCGCTGCCAGACACCGAAATTCTTCATGGCCATGGCCGTTCTCTGGGGCCACCGCTCATAGTTGCGCCTGATTAGTTTCGGTATGGTATCCGGAACATCAGTTATCACTCAATAACCTTGACCTCTCTGCTTTCTCAAGATGACTCGTTTTCAACTAAAAAACCTCCCGCCTGGGAGGTACTATATTACTGACTACAACTCTGGTATCTCTGATAATGATTATCTATGCATATTCGCTTCCCCCCAAGCGCACCCTGATGCGCCCGGTAAAGACGAATTTGGTGTTTCCCGGTTGAGGGCACGTTATATTCATGGTTGAAATGAAGTTTACCATAAGAAAAAAGTGGCTGTCAATAGCGGTATTAGCGGTCGTTTGATTTCGGCTGCGTATCGGCCAGCGGTATCGTTGTCCCGGTGGCTTTGGCGATGAGCTTTCCATCCTGGTTGGTCACCGTCATCTCGGCAATGCTGACTCTCCGGCCGCTCCGCACCACGCGTCCCTCGGCAATCAGCTCGTCGCCGGCTCTGGCCGGGGAGACGAAATGGATGTTGAACTGTGAGGCCACGTTGGGACGCCTCACCGAGTTTACCGCATATCCGAAGGCCTGGTCGGCCACCGCCATAATGATGCCACCGAAGGTCAGCCCGTTGAAATTCTGGTGCTCGGGAAGCACTTTGAGCATCACTTTGGAATACCCTGGCTTGAGCTCCAGCAGCTGCATGTTCAGGAAAGAGGCGATGGGCTCATCTCTGGCCTCTGCCAGCAGTTCCGCAACGTTATCCGATGCTTCGCTTTCATGTTGTGACATAATTCATTCCTCTATTCTGACTGAGGTGTTGCGCTTACTTTGCCAGTCCGCACTTCCGGGCCGCCTTGCGCAGGCCGTCGAGGGAGCCTTCAAGAACTTTATCTTCCACGCAGTAGGCGATGCGGAAATAGCCCGGCGTGCCAAAACCTCGGCCGGGAACGGTCAGCACTTTTAAATTTTGCAGTTCCCTGACAAACTGGACATCATCCTCAAGCGGGGATTCGGGGAAAATATAGAACGCCCCCTGGGGTTTGACCATCGAGTAGCCCATCTCAGAGAGGCTGTTATACATGAAATCCCTCTTTTGCTGGTATTCGGCTACCGAGACGGTGACCCCCTGAAGATGGCGCACGATGTGCTGCATCAGGGCCGAGGCGTTGACAAAACCGAGCGTCCGGTTGACGTGGATGAAGCCATTTATCAGTTCTTCCCGGCCGTGGCATTCCGGGTGCACGGCGATATAGCCGATTCGCTCCCCGGGCAGGGCCAGGTCCTTGGAATGAGAAGTGGCGATGACGCTGTTCGTGTGGCAGTGCACTGGGAAGGGGTACTCCAGACCATCGTAGATAAGCTTACGGTAGGCCTCGTCGCTGATGAGCAGGATATGTGTCCCAAGTTCAGTTTCCTTCTTGCGGAGCACTTCACCAATCTCGCGCAGTCGTTCCTCGCTGTAGACCGCTCCGGATGGATTATTCGGCGAATTGACGAGAACAGCCCTTGTCTTTTCATTGATGGCCTGTTCCAGCTCATCCACCCTGGGGGCGAACTGCTCATCTGCAGGCAGAATGCGGGGCACTCCATAATGATTGGCAATGTAGTGGACATACTCGGCGAAAAAGGGGGCAAAGATGATGACCTCATCTCCCTGGTTGAGTATCGTTTTCAGAACTACGTTAAGTGCACCGGCGGCCCCGTGGGTCATGACCACGTCACTCATCGTGAATTTGATGCCTGTCTCGACGGCAAGCTGCTTGGCCACGGCGGCTCTGGTCTCGTCATAGCCGGCGTTGCTCATGTAGCGGTGCATCCCGGGCGCGGGGTGCCCGGCAATTTTCTCCAGCTCGCGGAAGAACTCGACCGGCGGCTCCATAATCGGGTTGCCCAGAGAGAGGTCAAAGATGTTTTCCTCTCCATACTGCTTTTTCAGCTCGTTTCCGACCTCGAACATGCGGCGTATCCAGGAGCCGCTGGCCATGCTTTCCCTAACTCTTTCCGATACGGACACCTTTAACTTCCTTTCTGCCGCGGTCAAAGGCGGTGAGGTTGATATCCCTGACTTTCTCGGGCAGGCGTCGGGCAATGCTCTCGTGCCAGGTACTGACCTTGAAGGGCAGGAAGGGCGAGGCACAGCCGAGCATGAAGATATTGAGCGTCCTGATGTTGCCCAGCTCTTTCGCCCGCTCCGTGCCGTTGATGAAAAATACCTGGCTGGTAATCTGCCTCAGAATGTCTTTTATTTCATCGTCGCTGGGGTAGCGGGCATTGCCCAGGCTTACCGAGAGGGGAGGCAGGGCATGGTTGTTGACGATGACGATGCCTTCCGGCTTGAGGTAGCCGGCCCAGCGGGCTGCTTCCAGTTTTTCCAGGGCGAGGAGAAGGTCACCCTCACCTTCTCTAATCAGAGGCGACCAGACCTTCCGGGCGATGCGCATATGGCTGAGCACGCTGCCGCCGCGCTGGGCCATGCCTATGGTATCGGTTTTCTTCACGTCGCAGCCGGCAGCGATGGCCACCTCGCCGACGATATCGCTGGCCAGGATAATCCCCTGACCTCCCATCCCGGCAATAAGCAAATCTAGCTTTTTCACTTTGATTCCTGGGTGCTGCTCTCAGACTTAAAGACTATGGCCTGGCGCGGGCAGAGCTGCTGGCACAGATAGCAGGTGTCGCCGGTGCACAGAGTAGCCTCAATATAGACCTGCCCGTCGTCAATCTGAATGGCGGGGCAACCGAGGCGGAGACAGATATTGCACTGGTCGCACTTTTCGGTAGCAATAACCAGGGGCCTGGGGCGTGCCGCGGCCAGGTCGGGGCAGTCGCCACGGACGATAATCACCGAGAGCTCCGGGTTATCCAGCGCCGCCCTTACGCTGGTTCTCAGTGCCTTCAGGTCGAAGGCATCGACTACTTTAACATCGTTGACGCCGATGCCCCGCACCAGCCGTTCCAGCTCAACTGCTTTAGTCTTTTCACCCCGGGCGGTAACACCGGTGCCGGGGTGGCTCTGGTGGCCGGTCATGGCGGTGGTGTGGTTGTCTAAGATTATTATGGTTATTTCGCCTTTATTATAAACGCCGTTGACCACGCCGGTGATGCCGGAGTGCAGAAAAGTAGAATCGCCGATGACGGCGACTACTTTATTGCTGACCCCTGCCTTCTCCATGCCCAATGCCTGACCGATGCCGGCGCCCATACAGGCGCAGGTGTCCATGGCAAAGAGTGGGGGATAGGCGCCCAGGGTGTAACAGCCGATGTCGCCGGTAATAATCAGGTTTGATTTGGCCACTTTTTTCACCCTGGACTTCACCAGTGCGGAGCGCTGCCCCATACTGCTCAGGGTAAAGAACAGGCCGGTATAGGGGCAGCCGGCACACAGCAGGGGCGGGCGTTGGGGCAGCTCCAGGGCGGGCTTGGCGGGCGGGGTTGGTGATTCACTAGGCAAACCAGCAACACGGCAGCTCTGGGCAATTATTTCCGGGCTTAGCTCGCCAAACCGGGGGATGAATTCTTTGCCGCTGACGGCTATCCCCATCGCCTGAAGACTCTCCTGGAGAAATGGGCTGAGTTCCTCGATAACGATTACTCTGTCCACCCCGGCAACAAAGCGGCGGATTAAGTCCTGGGGGAGGGGGTAGGTCATACCCAGCTTGAGGAAGGAAGCCTGTGGGAAGACCTCGCGGGCATACTGGTAGGCAACCCCGCTGGTGATTATGCCCAGCTGGCGTTCACCCGGTAGTATCTGGTTAAAGGGAAAGGTCTCGGCATAGCCGGCCAGTTTGGTCAGGCGTTCTTCAAGCAGCGGGCGCCTCAGCCGGGCATAAACCGGCAGCATAACAAACTTTTCCACATCGGGGGGAAAATTCGGCTCTCGATTGGGCACGGCACGGCGGCCGGTTACCTTGACCACCGATTTAGAGTGGGAGATGCGGGTGGTGGAACGCACCAGCACCGGGGTATCGAATTTTTCA
>DAOUDY010000120.1:0-2371 GCA_034430755.1 Dehalococcoidales bacterium | reverse complement strand
GAACTGGCAAATCAATGTCGCTCTGCTGGCTGTCTCTCTATTAGTAATCGCAGTTGGGGCTTTGATTAGAATTTTTGAAATGAGGTACGGAGTTTTCAGTGGTCGAATCGTATTGTTGCGCTGTAAGAATTGCGGTCATGCTATTACTTCAGGCGTGGTGGCATTGAAAGAAAAACCCCCTCAGATGGTCCAGTGTAATAAATGTCAGGCCATTAATATAATTCAGTAAGTAGAGGATTTGACATATCATGCCGGAAAGTAGTTATGACCAGTCCAGATACCAGATGCTGGCCACCAAATACAGGCCGCTGCTGGTGTTGTATCCTGAGATTCCTAGTGGCAGCTTGAGAACTGAGCATCCAAGGTGGCGAGCTGGTGGTCCCCCACTGACACACGATTACCATCCACGTGATATCAGGCTCATTTTGGAGAATGCCGCGATAATGGGGGAGCAAGCAGAGCCTGGCGATTATAAGGTAATGATGGATAAGATGGAGAAACTGGCACCTAATAAGCATATTGATATTGTGGTTGGTGCCGGACCAGGGGATAGGGATGCCTTCTGGCAACGATACGCCAGTATTGACCGGTCTCTGCCCAAGTACGCACATCGTTGCTATGCACATGTCGTGGAAAAGCAGCGCGGAAGATACCGGAAGCTTTTAGCCATAGAATACTGGTATGCCTACCTTTACAACGATTGGAAGTCAGTGCACGAGATGGACTGGGAAGAAATTGTAGTCGTGCTCAAAGCCGATTCCCAGGGAGCAGAGAAGCCGATAGCATGCGCTTGCTCGGCTCACCACGGGGGCTACCGGCTCCGATGGGAGAAGGTTGAAAAGGCGGATGATAATGGACACCGAGATATCGATGGTAATCATCCTATAGCTTATGTGGCACAAGGCTCCCATGCCAATTACTTTTATAGCGGTCAAACGTATATCACCACTGCTGAAGTATTCAATGGCCTTTTCGTTTGCTCCGGCAAATTCCCATTCACCGGCGAGTTCATCGACTTCGTAACTGATTTTGATGGAGGAGACCGGCGCCTTATTGAAGCAGTTCTTATTCCACCGCCAGAGCAGAATAAGTGGACGGGAGAATGGAGATGGCTGAATTTCCACGGCCGGTGGGGGTCAGCGGGCAGCCGAATGAGGCCTTTAGAGCAGAACGCTCCCGCTTCGTTAGCGACACGTACGTCTCAATGGCACTCTCCATTTATGTGGATAGATGAAATCTGCCAGGAGGCTCCTGGGCATCCAACGTGGTTGCTGCGCTGAGTTTCCAGATTGTCAGTCACTCTGAAAGGTTCACCCGGCAACTGCTCCCAGCTATAAACCTATTCACTTTTGCGGAAGCAGTCCCACGGGCAGGGAAGAATGCTCTCAGAAGGAACAAAAGACAAAGCTGCCTGAGCGTCAATATCAGGAAATGGGCTGAGCTTTCAGAGGGATAAGCTCAGGCTAGCCCCGATTGGTGTATTTTATGGCCTGCTGGGCATAATACCAGGCGTTCTTGAAGTATTTTATCGCCCTGGTCGCTCTACCGTCTTCGAATGCCGCAGTGGCTTTATCCATTTGTTGCTCGGCCTTGGCCAGGTAACGGTCGTAAGCCCTTTGAAATCTGGGATTGTTTACCGTCGCATCTCTGGCATCATCAAGGGCGACCCCGGCCAGAATCTGGTCGGCCTCTGCCAGGTAACTCATGGCATTCTGGAAAGGAGACAGGGCCATTTGAATTGCTTCCAGACTGGCTCTTTCCCGGCTCGCGTCCCGGCCTCTTCTCTCCTTGGCGGCGATAATCCTCTCTAAAGCAGATTGCATTCTATCATACAGCTTGACCTGCACTTCCAGGCTCAAGGCAGCGGCCAGTTCCCTATCAAATACTCTGCTGCCGCGCCTCGCATCCAGTCGCGCATCGCCGTCCCACCAGTTCTCATTGAGGCTGGAGTTGATTAACCTTTGTATGCGCTCGATACTCTTATTCAGTTGCCGGTTATCACCCTTGGCCTTTTCCAGTTCCTCCGCCGCCGCCATCTTTTTCGCCCTGGCATCACCGGTCGGCGGCGGCGGAGCTTCTTCAACCGTGATGGCCACGGTATCCGGGCCAGAGGAAGCGCCGTCATTATCGGTTACGACCAGAGTGAAGGTATATACACCGGCGGCAAGCGTCACCGTGGGCGTTACATTGTCAGCCGGGTCAGGGTCACCGGTCCATTCATATAAAGAAATTTCGCCGTCCGGGTCAGAGGAGCCGCTGCCGTCTAGCGTAACGTTAGCGGTGGTCTGCCCGGAGCTAAGCGTGTAGGTCTTGTCCGGACCGGCATCGGCCACCGGCGGCTTATTGGTCGTGGCGCTGGCCTCGTCGGAGT
>DAOUDY010000119.1:0-1942 GCA_034430755.1 Dehalococcoidales bacterium | reverse complement strand
ATCCCGTTCTGCCGCACCCTGTGCCCGTTCTGCTGCTTCAACCGCTACCTGTTCCAGGAAGACAAGGCGAGGCAGTATTTCCGGCACCTGAAACGGGAGCTTGACCTCTATATCCAGAAGGGCTTCGCCTTCTCGGAATTCTACTTTGGCGGCGGCACGCCGACCATCCTCATGGACGAGCTGACCGGATTTATTGACTACCTCAAAGCCAGTTTCAACGTCAAACGCATTTCCCTGGAGACAACCCCCCGCGAGGTGAACCAGAAAAATATCGACCGGCTTAAAGCCGCCGGCATCAACCGCCTTTCCATCGGGGTGCAGAGCTTTGACGACGGCATCGTCAAGGCGATGGGCCGGCCTTTCGGCCCGAGCGAAGAGATGAAAAAGAGGGTGTTGATGGCGGAGGGGGAGTTCGACACCGTGAACGTCGACTTCGTTTTCAATTTCCCGGGCCAGACGATTGACCAGTTCAAAGCGGATGTGCAGGCGTTCAAAGAGCTGAATATTGACCAGGCCACCTTTTACCCGCTGATGGCTTCGCCGCACAAGAAAAGCGCCCTTGAGCGACGCTTCAACCGGGTGGACATCTCTCAGGAGAAGCGGTTCTACGATGTCATCCTGAATGAACTGTACGCCGATGATTACCAGGCATCCACCGTGTGGTGCTTCTCCAGAGGGGAGAGGATGATTGACGAGTATATTATCGACTTCGATGACTATATCGGCATCGGTGCCGGCTCGGTAAGCATCGTGGGCGGCAATTTCTACGTCAATACGTTTCCGCTGGAGCGGTACGGCGAGCTTTTGAGCCAGGATAAGCTGCCCATCGTCGGCTGGCGCAAACTCACCGGGAAGGAAAGCCAGAGATACTACCTGCTCACCAAGCTCTTCGGCATGGAGATTGATGCCGCGAAATTTCAAGATAGGTTTGGCGCCAGCATGGCCAAAAAGCTGGGCCCGGAACTGCTCTTGCAAAAGCTCGCTGGCTTTGTAGAAGGGAAAGATAAAATCCGGGTAACCCGAAAGGGCATGTACCCGGTGAGCGTTATGATGCGGGAGTTTTTCACCTCCCTCAACAACCTGAGGGAACTTTACATCGAAGAGCAGACCTGACCGCTTATTTGACGGCAATATAGATGCCGGCGGCGCCAAACAAAAGCGGCCGGTACCGAACTTCACGAAAACCAGCCTCCAGCAGCATATCCCTCACTTCATCTGCCGTGTAGAAACTGGCCGCCGACTCCGCCAGATAGTTATATGCCCCCCTGTTCCCGGAGAGCCAGAACCCTATGGGATAAACAAACCAGCGCAGATACCGGTGAAACATTCTCCGGATAAGACTTGAGTTTGGCTGGCTGGTCTCCACAATGACAAACCTGCCGCCGGCGGTGAGGACGCGCCGCACTTCAGTTAAATGCCGCTTCGCCAGGGGGTTTTTATAGGTCAGGTTGCGGAAGGCAAAGGAGATGCCGGCGCAGTCAAATGACCCGTTGGGGAAAGGGAGAGAGGCGGCATCGCCCTGGATAAATGAAATATGATTGCCCTCAGACGATGACAGCGCCTTTTGCCGCGCGAGCCCGAGCATGGGCGGGCTGTAATCTATTCCGACCACGCTAACCCCACTTCCCCCAAGTCTGCGCACGGCTATGGCTAGGTCGCCGGTACCGCAGCAGAGGTCAAGGACTTTCTTTGGCTTGTTTTTCAGACATTCTTCCGCTGCTATCTTCCGCCACCGCCGGTCAAGCCCACAGGTTATGACCGAATTGATAAAGTCGTAGCGGGGCAGCACCTCGGCGAACATACGGTGTAGCGGCCGGCTCATAACGTCTCCCGCAGCATATCTCTGTATTTGCTGAGCTGTCTAGATAACCCTGGCCAGAATATAACCAATGCCAATGAGAAGCTGGGTCACCAGGACGACCAGCACATTGCTGGCCATCGC
>DAOUDY010000118.1:0-2029 GCA_034430755.1 Dehalococcoidales bacterium | reverse complement strand
GCCGGAGAATTGACGGCCTGGCACCTCATACCATCGTGGAACTCGGGGTCTCCCATATTCCCGAGGGCAGGAGGCTTTTCACCGATATGTCGGTGCAGGAAAACCTGGAAATGGGTGCTTACACCGGTCGCGCCTGGAAACTCCGGGAGGAAACCATCGCGCAGGTCTACCAGGTCTTCCCCATTTTGAAGGAGAGAAGCCGGCAGCTGGCCAGGATTTTAAGCGGCGGCGAGCAGCAGATGCTGGCCATGGGGCGCGGGCTGATGTCCCGCCCGAAACTATGCATCATCGATGAGCCTTCCAACGGGCTGGCGCCGCGCCTGGTGACGGAGGTCTTTCAAATCGTTAAGTCCCTCCGCGAGCGTGGTATCACCATCCTGCTCATCGAGCAGAACGTCCGGCAGACCCTGGAGATAGCCGACCGCGCCTGCGTCCTGGAGAACGGCCGCATCACTCTGGAAGGGTGCTGCGACGATCTTATCAAGAGCGACCATATCAGGAAAGCCTATCTGGGGTTGAGTTAAATCAGCGAGGAGCTATAAAATTGTCCGGGTCAGCGGTTCACCGGCGTTTTCCCGGATGACGATACAGGGGGTAGCGATGGTGCCATTGAAAAAGGAAAAAAAGGAAATTGTCTCCAAGGCGAAAGAACTGGCGGTGGCCCATGAGGCGCGGTTCAAGGGCTGCGGGGAATGTACGTTCCTGGCCATCATTGATGCCCTCCGCTGGGGAGGTATTGAGCTCATCACGGAAGATGAGGAGAAAAAGCTCTTCCCCGGTATATCCATGCTGACCGCCGGCGTCTGCATGACGGGAGAAGGCACCTGCGGCGCCGTCGCCAGCAGCGCCATGGCGCTCGGTCTGGCCCTGGGGGTGCCCATGGACGGCGCTGATGTCGATGCGGCGCGCCAGGCAGCGGCTACCGTCCGGGATACACTTTTGAAAAAATATTTTAAAAAATATGGCTCGATTCTCTGCAAGGACGTACAGCGAAAATATTTCGGGAAAGCCTGGAACCTGGCCGATGACGAGATGACCCAAGAGTTTTTGGGCATCACGCGCGGCTGCACCATTATAGAGACCGCGGCGCTGACCACCGGAATTATCCTGGACGAACTGGAGAAGTTAAGAGCCATTTAACTATCTGAACAACCATGCCGGCAACCGAGAAGCCGTGAAAGTGACCCTACGAATTTCCCGGTCTTTAACGTTTATCCGCTCGGTAGATGACAGACAGTATGATACCTGGTTTCCTTCAGTACCAGTCCGCCGCGGCACTTGACATGCCTGCCCACGCCTTGTAGACTATAAGTAAGCAGGCAGTCAACTCCCTACCTTTTTTTCACGAAAAGGGGATTAGCGTTTTCTTTTCAACCAACCCCTGGCGAGAGATGTTCCTGAACGGGAATGCCCCAACATGAACCAATCCGTGAGGTAAGTCTTACCGTGCCCCAACTGACGTTAAGCAAGCATGCGCCTTGACACCTGAAGCCATGGCTTCTCTACCGTAAAAAGGGGGGAAGGAACCTATCAGGCATATATGTTGGAATTACTAACTGTTAGCGTTCCGTCCAGTACAGAAGGAGACAAATAGTCGTGGGAACACAGAGATTTGAGAAGATACTCGAACCGTGCAATCTGGGTCAACTGCGGATTAAAAACCGCATGATAAAGACGGCCTCCGGGACAGCCAGCAGCTACGACATGGGCGGCTTCGTGAACGATAGACACATGGCCATGTACGAAGCTATAGCCAGAGGTGGTGCAGGTCTTATCATCGTGGAAATGGGCGGCATTGACCCTCCGCTGGGACTGCATAACCGCTTCCAGTTGCTTCTCAACGATGATGAACACATCCCGGGCTTCAGCCGCCTGGCCCAGGTCATCCACAAACACGGTTGCTATGTCTTGCAGCAGCTCTTCCATGCGGGGCCCTGGCACGACCCGCATTCCGGTCTTCAGCCGATTTCCTCTTCATCGCTGACTGCCGACGAGTTACTCGGCCTCATCCCGTCCGAGGTGCCCACGG
>DAOUDY010000117.1:0-1705 GCA_034430755.1 Dehalococcoidales bacterium | reverse complement strand
CTCTGTTACTTAAGACCTCAGTCTGTTCGTTTGCATACTGTCAGTCCCCTCCCACTAGAAAGACGACCGGACTACTTAGAAGAATGAAGCTGAACTGGTGATATGGGATTGCTCAAAGGACGAAGAAAAGCATTCTCACTTTTTTCAGGACTAACGACGGCACCTCAGCCTGTCTACGGCTTCGATAGCAGTTGAAATATCAGGGTGGCTTTAGAGCCACAAACCCTTGTTCCCTTGCTCTAATCCGTCAATAAGCAAGGATTGGCAAGTTTAGATACTGAATCAAGACATTTTTTAAATAAAAAATAAAACCGGAGGAAAAAATAGTATGGCTTACCCAAAATTCAAATCGATTCTCCTGGAGAAGGACAAGGAATACCCCAAAATTACCTACCTCACTCTGAACCGACCCGATAAGAACAACAGTATCAGCATCGGCGAAGAGTACATGACCGGCGATATCAAGAAGGCCATGTGGGAAATCAACCATGATGACGACTGCAACGTAGTTATCTTCAGGGGTGCCGGCAGGAACTTCTGCGCCGGGTTTGACCTGTCCATGGTCTACCGGGTATATGGCGGTGCCAAGGGTGTCAAGCCGAGCCAGAGAATCAGGCTCCAGACCGACCAGGACCAGCTTTACGGCTTTCCGCAGGCCATCCTGGACTGCAACAAGGTCGTCATGGTGCAGGTACACGGCTGGGCCATCGAGGCGGGACTGTATATCACCAAAGCCGCCGACATCATTGTCTGCGCTGATAACGCCAAATTCTCCCAGATGGGCCAGCGGCTCGCCTTCGGCGGTCTGCCCACCCTGCCTCTCGAGCTGGTCATGGGCCACACCAAGAAGGTCGAGGAGATACTCCTCACCGGCCGCACCATCAGTGGTATAGAGGCCGAGGAAGCCGGCTATGTCACCAAGGCTGTCCCCGAAGAGGACCTGGAGTCCGAGGTACGTAACCTGGCCGCCGCTATTTCCCTGCTCCCGCGCGACTGCGTGGTCATGGGCAAGTTCGCCCGCCGCCACATGCTGGACAGGCTGGGCCTGACCAACCTCAAAGAGGTCATCCTCTACCACACCTTCAGCACCAACCTCAAGTACAGCGAGGATGAAAGAGAGCTCATGTTCATCCGTGACCGCGAAAGCATGGGCGAGAGGGAAGCCTTCCACAAGATGCATGAGAAATACGAAGAAAGACTTAACAAGACCAAGTACTTCAAGAGCTACCGCCCGGAGAAAAAGAAATAACCAACCCTTATCCTGAAGAAGGAGCGAACAATGGCAGAACCCAAAAAATATCCTGAATTCGTCAAAGACGACTACTTCAAGATGGACGTTGAATGCCATCTAAGCGGGGAGGCGAACAAGAAATACTTCAACTACTTCCCCGAATACAGGAAATGGGTGTACGGCACGGCGGAAACCGCCCGCGCTTTCAACGCTGTTCCCCATCATGTTACCCAAGACTGGAAAGAACCGCCTGTAACCAAAGCCGAAAAATCAGAGTTGGCGGAAGAAGACCAGCTCATCGTTTACCTGGACCGCTACGGCGTGGATATGGCCTGCATTCTCCCCGAATCCATGATGGAAACCACGGGCTATTCCACCAAATGGTCCACCAACGGCCAGTTGCTGCTCGCCGCGGAAAAGTACCCGGATAGATTTGTCGTTCAACCTAACCTGGGACCCATGATCAAGAGGGGC
>DAOUDY010000116.1:0-12192 GCA_034430755.1 Dehalococcoidales bacterium | reverse complement strand
AGCCACATGCTCCGGCACGAGGTCACTGATATTTCCGCCCAGGCGGGCTACCTCTTTCAGCAGGCTGGAACTGAGAAACTGATACTCCTGACTGGCCATCAGGCAGAGCAGGTCCAGGTCCGGAGCCAGTTTGCGGTTCATCATTGCCATCTCAAATTCTTTCTCGAAATCGGCATTCATTCTCAAGCCGCGTATCATGACCGGGGCTTTCTCTTTCCTGGCAAAATCAACCGTTAGCCCGCTAAACGCTTTCACCTCAACATTTGGCATATCAGCTACTGCCCGTTTGACCAACGCTACACGCTCCTCGGTGGTAAAGACCAGATGTTTGTTTGATTTCTCATATACTCCGATTATTATCCTGTCAAACAACCTGACCGCCCGCCGTACGATGTCAAGGTGGCCGTTGGTAATCGGGTCAAAGGTTCCGGGGTAAATGGCTATGGTCACAGTGTACCTCCCTTATGGAAAACAGCGATACAGCTATCACCATGACGATGCTCTTTAACCAGATTCAGAGTACCATAAGTGGCATTGAATGGAAGCAGAGATGAGTGCGTCACCACAACTACCGAGCTGCTGCCGACCATACTGGTTTCGGCTAACTGAGCTATCAGATTCCCAATCAACGGGTCAGAATAGGGAGGGTCCATCAGGATGATACTGTACTCCTTGTCCAAAAAGGTAAATGCCTTGGCGACGCTACAGCAATAAACATGCGCTAGGTTAGAAAAACCTGTCTTTTCCAGATTTTGTTTTATTATAGCACAACATCGCGGTTCCCGTTCAACAAAATCAACCCAGTCCGCCCCGCGGCTCAACGCTTCTACACCGAGTTGCCCGCTACCGGAAAACAGGTCAAGTACCTGCGACCAGTCCCCGGCCATATTTTCCAGAATGGAAAAAATCGCCCCCTTGACCAAATCCGTTGCGGGGCGGGTAGGGGTTCCTCTGGGGCCTTTGAGCTGGTGCCCTTTCGCTTTACCGGCAATGACTCGCATGACAAATACGATATAACCATGGATTCAACGCACATTGCATGAACGGCGTCATATATAAAGGATAAATTTTCCAGGGAATGATTGTCAACAAGAACGCAATCGCAGCCATCCGGTTATTGACCGGCAAAATATCTATTTCCAGAGATTCGCTAATCAGAAGTCCTGCCCTGGTAATAGCACTCGATGCAACCCGCAACACCGGCAACGCTCATATCTGCGAGCCACCTTATACAACCCCTTTTTATTGCAGTAGGGGCAGTAAGCAAACCTGAGCCCATTGCCGTTGCGGTTTTTGCTTTTTTCATTGTGGCAACCTGTAATTCCGTTTGAAGCCACGCCAGTTTGCTCCTACTTATAATGTAGCATATACCCACTCCCCGCTTCAAGAACGGTTCGCTCCTTACGCCGTCTGTTTTCCGCCGGGAGTATCTATCTTCTGGCCGATTGGCGTCCGCCCACGATGTTGTTACATAGCTGCTATTTTTTATTTTCAGTCAGCCGGGTCAGCATTGACGTTTGCATCGGCTTCATGGATGGCGTGATTGCCTGGCGCCGGTGGCTGACCATGGGACGACGCAGGAACGAAGGAACGTCCAGCTCATCCTCACTCTTGATGCCTTTGAGAAGCTGGGTCAGTTCATCCTCCTGAGCGGCCCCAGTCAGCCCGAGCTTGGACACAAACCCGGTAGCGATCAGGGTAATCCGGACATCATTTTCCATTTCCGGATCATGGGCGACACCGAAAATAATATTGGCCTCAGGGTCCACTGCCTGCCGGATAACGTCAGCCGCTTCGTTCACCTCAAACAGGGTGAGGCTGCTGCTGCCGACCACATTGAAGAGAACCGCTTTTGAGCCGTTGATGGAGACATCGAGCAGCGGGCTGGCCAGAGCTTGCTTGGCCGCCTCCACGGCACGATTCTGCCCTGAGCCCCGGCCGATTGACATCCAGGCCGGCCCGGCGTCCTTCATGATCGCTTTCACATCGGCGAAGTCCAGGTTTATCAGTCCGGGAGTGGTGATTACCTCAGCGATAGCCTGAACGCCGTGCCGGAGAACGTCGTCGGCCAGCTTGAAGGCGCTGTCCACGCCGGTCTTCTGGTCGCAGAGCGTAAGCAGCCGGTCGTTCGGAATAATAATCAGGGTATCCACTTTGCCGAGCAGCCTGGTGATGCCCTCGTTGGCTACCTGCATGCGGTGGGCACCTTCAAAGCCGAACGGCTTGGTGACCACGGCGATGGTCAGGGCACCACTTTGTTTGGCTATCTCGGCCACGACGGGCGCTGCCCCGGTGCCGGTACCGCCACCCATGCCAGAGGTGACAAATACCATATCAGCACCATTGACAAGCTCACTAAGCTCATCACGGCTTTCTTCAGCCGCTTTCTGGCCCAGATTATGGTCGCCGCCAACGCCCAGTCCTCTGGTCAGTTTCTCACCAAGTTGAACGCGTATTGGTGCTTCCGTAACCGCCAAGGCCTGGGCATCGGTATTCATGGCAATGAATTCCACACCCTGGATTTCTTCCCTGACCATGCGGGTTATCGCATTGCTGCCACCACCACCCAAGCCGATCACTTTGATTTTGGCTGGATTCGCCACAAAACTTGACTTTGCCATTTCCCCCTCCTTATTGCATTAATCGAATAACATTCTTTAATCATTAGCCGAAGAGGCTCTTCAGCCGGTGAGCCAACCGCCGGAGCGCTGAGCCAAAGTTCCAGCGCGACCAGTTCTGACTGCCCTCATGCTTGACTCCCCACATCAGCAGGCCAACGCTCGTGGCGTATGCCGGGTCGCAGAGGACGTCGGCGATACCTTCCATACTGGACGGAGCACCCACTCTGACCGGAAGCTGCAGTATCTCGCGTCCCAGCGTGGCCATGCCTGCCAGATTAGAGCTGCCGCCGGTGAGTACCAGCCCTGCCGGAACAAGGGTCTCATATTCTGAGTTGGGCAGCTCAAGCAGGATGAGCTTCAGAATCTCCTCAACGCGGGCGCGGACGATGTCGCACAGGTCCTGATATGAGACGCCGTGCCCGTCCTGAGATATGGCGGTGGTGTCCTCGCTCTTGTTTTCATAGACGGGCATCACGCTGCCGTATCGCTTTTTCATCTCCTCGGCGACGTCAAATGGCAGGCCCAGACCAATGGATATATCCCTGGTGAGCTGATAGCCAGCGACCGGCAGTATCGAGGTATGCCAGATGCTGCCGTCCTTGAAGACCGCGATATCAGTCGTCCCGCCGCCAATGTCAGCCAGAATAACGCCGACTTCCTTCTCATCCGGGGTCAGTATTGCCTCGCTGCTGGCGAGAGGCTCAAGGACAAGGTCCTCAATATCAATGCCGATGCTGCGGATGCACTTCACCAGGTTCTGTATTGAGGTCACGGCCGCGGTGATAACGTGGGTCTCCACATCAAGCCTGAAGCCATGCATGCCAATCGGGTTCTTGACGTGAGCCTGACCGTCAACAGCATATGACCTCGGAATAACATGAAGGAGCCTGCGGTCGCTCGGAATCCTGACGCTCTGTGCCGAGGAGAGGACACGCTTCAGGTCATCCGTGCGCACCACACGGTCGTTCCGTGTTATGGCCACCACGCCGCGGTTGTTCAGCGAGGTAACATGGCGCCCGGTCACGCCAACATAGGCTGAATCCACTTTGTAGTTGCTTGACTGCTCCGCTTTCCTTACTGATTCTCTGATTGACTCCCTGGCCTCATTGATGTTGACCACCAGGCCTTTATGCAGGCCAACTGAAGGTGCAACGCCAACACCGACAATGCGCGGTGTGCCACCTTCATTCAGGTCGGCAACAAGCGTGCATACCTTGGTGGTACCAACATCTATTGCCGCTACAGTTCGATTTTTCATCTAACCCTCCTTCTCAGTGATCTTGCAATTATTAAAGTTCTGTATACGCTTCACATCTTCAGAACCTCCTTAGCCATAGTTCTTAATCGGCTGGCGGCATCAGGACATGGAAAAGACCACCCTCCGCTTCTCCATGAGGTCGGTCCTTTTCCTTGCTCCGACTTTGGTTTCCGCCATAATGCTGTAAACTTCGTCCGAATGGTAGCTATCCTGGTTGACGTTGATCAGGAGCTCGGCTATTTTCAGCTTGAGGTCAGCAAGAGTGGTGCCTGCTCTCGCTCTATCCCCTCCCCATCTGCCTGGTTTTACCGGTTCCATTATTTATTTCCCCCTTCTAGATGCCGCACCTTCCGGTGTTGTTTCTATCCCTGGCCAGTTCAGGCCATGGCAAATACCATCTGCAGTTTGCGTAAAAGCGCTGGCCTTCTCCAGGCTCTCGTTTTTATCTCCGCCCAGAGAATTTCCATCTCGTCTGCGGCCAAGCAATCATCCTGAGCTATCAGGCGCGCCACTCTCAGCTTGGCACTGCGACTGCGCGGATTGGCCCGTAACTCGTCCTCGGAAGGCGTAATCACATGCCGGCGAATGAGCTTCAGGCGGGGTTTGTGCCCGCAGACGCAGACCGGTGTGCCGGGAGGACAGACGCATCCTCTGGCTTCCCGTTGCATGAAGCGCTTCACGATGCGGTCTTCCAGAGAATGGTAGCTGATAACCACCAGCCTGCCCCCAAAGCCAAGGAGCTCGATTGCCTGTTTCAGCGCTATCTCCAGGTTCTCCAGCTCCAGGTTCACCGCGATCCGGAGTGCCTGAAATGTCTTGGTGGCCGGGTGGAGCCTGCCCGTTCTCCGGCTTACCGCCTTCTCCACGATGCGGGCCAGATGAAGGGTGGAGGTGATGGGACGTTCACGCACGATAAGGCGCGCTATCTGACGGCTGTAGCTTTCTTCGCCGTAGGTTCGAATGAGGCGCGCCAGTTCCGCTTCAGGTGAAGTATTGACAATATCAGCGGCGGTTACCTCCTGCTCTGGATTGAAACGCATATCGAGGGGGGCATCATGCTGGAAGCTGAAGCCGCGTCCATTCCCGTTTAGCTGCATTGAGGAAAGGCCCAAGTCAAACAGGATGCCGTGTACCGGGAAGAAATCATACTTGATGCAGGTTGCCTGCAGATTGACGAAGTTATCATTGACCAAGAGGACAGAATTCCGATGCGCCTCAAGTCTTTTCCTGGCGTCTTTTATCGCTTCGGGGTCGGCATCAATGCCGAGCAACTGTCCCCCGGGGGAGCTGCGCTCCAGAATGGCCAGGGCATGTCCACCACCACCCACCGTGCAGTCAACGTAGCGGCCTCCGGGCTGGACTGCCAGCGCCTCCATTGTCTCCTCGAGAAGGACCGGTACGTGGCATGAGCGCGGCTTACTTGGACTCATCACGTCGCTCCAGGCTTTCTATAATCTGCCAGGCCTGCTCCTGGCTGATTGCCTTTTCTTCTTCCCAGAGAGCCTGGTCCCAGATCTCCAGATAGCTGTTGGCTCCGGTAACGACGATGTCTTCTTGAATTTCAGCGTGCTCACGCAGCGGTACCGGCAGGGCTACCCTTCCCTGACCGTCAATGGCAACGCTGAAGGCGGTGGCAAATATGGCCCGATTCAGCCTCCTAATTTTGCTGGGTGTCAGCGGGCCACTGGTAAGGGAGGTAGCCAGTTTGCGCCATTCCGACAGCGGATACACGTTGACGCATTTTTCCACCCCTGGAGACAGAACCACACCGTCTTTCAGTTCTCTTCGGAACCGGGGCGGTATCGCTACCCGGCCCTTTTCATCTACCTTGTAGTTGTACTCACCGTAAAACATCCAATGCCCTCAGCTCGCTTCTATTCCATTATTTACCACTATTCCCCACTTTTCACCACTTTATAACACTTTTTATAACACGTGGGCGCACGTTTGTCAAGGCTTTTGGGCCGAATTTAATGGATTTTCCATAAAATTCCCCTATTTTTGTTATCCGCCTCATATGTGGTAAAATGAAATTTGTTTTGTGAATTGACGATGCTTACTGTCGGCATACTTACCATCAGTGATAAAGGGGCGCGCGGCCAGCGCTATGACGAAAGCGGCCAGACCATCAGGGATATCTTCTCTGACCTGGACAGCGACATCGTTCACTACGAGATCGTCCCTGATGAGCTGGATGTTATCCGCCAGAAGCTGTCAGAATGGGCGGATGGCGGGGATACGGATGTCATCATCACCACCGGCGGTACCGGGCTTGCCCAGCGTGATGTTACCCCGGAAGCTACCATGGCCGTTGTCGACCGGGTTGTCCCCGGCTTCGCGGAGGCAATGAGAGGCAGCTCGCTGAGCAAGACACCGATGGCGATGTTGAGCCGGGCCACGGCCGGAGTCCGCGGCAGGAGCCTGATAATCAACCTGCCGGGGAGCCCCAGGGCAGTCAGGGAGTGTCTTGAGGTGGTGCTGCCGGCGATACCGCACGCCGTTGATATTATTAAAGGTGTGGTCGCCGAGCATTCTTAGCCGGCGGGGAGGATTTAAATGCGTATTGATGTGCTGACCATATTTCCGCAGATGTTTGATGTGCCGTTCAGCTTCGGCATCTTCAAGCGGGCCATTGACCAGAACCTGATCAGCATCAATGTGCACAACATCCGGGACTACACCCATGATAAACACCATACCGTTGATGATTACCCGTATGGTGGCGGCCCGGGCATGATATTCAAACCCGAGCCCGTCTTCGAAGCGGTGGAGGCGGTGAAGGCCCGAATTCCCCGCGAATCCGGAGCTGCGGAACCGCCGGTTATCCTGCTCACGCCGCAGGGGCGCCTTTTCAACCAGCAAATTGCGATGGAGCTGTCAGAATACCGCAATCTCGTTCTTATCTGCGGCCACTATGAAGGCATTGACGAGCGCGTGGTGGAACACCTGGTCACCGATGAAATCAGCATCGGTGATTACGTGCTGACCGGCGGAGAACTGCCGGCCATGGTGGTCATTGACGCCGTTATACGATTGCTCCCGGGCGTGCTCGGCTCGGAAGATTCGGCGCAGGAAGATTCGCATGTGAACGGCCTGCTGGAATACCCCCAGTACACCCGGCCGGCTGTTTTCCGGGGCTGGCCGGTTCCCGAAGTGCTGCTTTCCGGAAACCATGCCCAGATTGCCCGATGGCGCCGTCAGCAGATAATCCAGCGCACCCTGGAGCGCCGGCCAGAACTTATCGATAAGAGCAAAGTCAGTCAGGAAGAAAAGCAGATGGTGGAGCAATTCACTGCTTTAGATAAAGCCAAGTCCAGTTTGAACAAGGAGCCTGAAGAATGAACGTCGACTCGCTGATAAACGCAAAGCGCAATCCCAGGATTCCCGAACTCGCTCCAGGTGATACGGTACGCGTTTTCACCAAAGTAATCGAAGGAGGCAAGGAACGTATCCAGCCATTCCAGGGAGTGGTCATCAAGCTGCAGGGGGGAGGAATCGGCGCCACCTTTACCGTCAGGCGCATCGCCTACGGTGTCGGGGTGGAGCGCACTTTCCCGCTGTACTCACCGAGGGTGGAGCGAGTGGAAATAACACGTCACGGAAAGGTGCGCCGGGCCAAACTGTATTACCTGCGCGGACGCAGCGGCAAGGCAGCCCGCATCAAGGAGAGGCGGCTGGACCGGGAGAAAGAGCTGGCCCGAATGGAGCAACTGGCCGCTGAGGCTAGAGAAGAGGAACCGGCGGCGGAGGAACTGGCCGAAGAGGAACCGCCGGCCGAGCCGGAAGAGGCGCTCCCAGAAAAGGCAGAAGGAGCACCAGAAGGCGAGCTGGTCGAAGAGCCAGAAGCGGAAAAGACTCCTCCTGAACCGGAGGAGGCGGAGCCAGAAGCAACCCAGGCTCAGGGTGAGCTCGCTCCAGAAGAACCGGAAACGGTGCCGTCGGAAGAAGAAACCGAAGAGAAAACGGAAGAGTAACCTTTCCGGCAGCGCCCGACGCCAGAAGCATCATCCGCACGACAGCGCAACAGAATTTTTGGGGCAATCGGTGGAACACAGGATGAAATTTGCCGAGGTCAGTGTCAATTCCCCGATTGCCCAGCGCCGTACCTTCAGCTATTCCATACCTCCGCATCTGAATGTCGAGGTGGGACAGGCGGTATGGGTCCCCTTTGGCGAGCGTACCCTTCAGGGCATTGTCATGGCGCTCAGCCCCTGCCCGGCCGTGGAAGAGACCAGGGACATTATCGATATCATTGATTCCCGCCCGTTTCTCTCCACAGCCCAGGTACAGCTGGCCCGATGGATAAGCGATTATTACCTGTCCCCGCTCTTCGATGCCGTGGCCCTCATGCTGCCGCCGGGGTTCGAAAGGAAAACGCTGACCTTTGTCTCGGCGGTGCCGAACGCTGATGAACAGCTCATTTCTTCCCTCACCCCATCGCAACGCCAGGCCTTTACGCTGTTGCCAGAGCAGGAAAGGGTGAGCCTCAGAGAACTGGAGAAGAAGCTCGGCGAAAAAAAGGCACAGGCTATAGTCTCACAGCTGGTAAGAAAAGGGCTGGCAACGCGAAGTTATGAGCTTGAGCCGATAAAGATTCGCCCCAAGACGGTGCCCTACCTGCGCCTCAACGTGCCTTTAACCGCTGCCCGGGAGATATCCGCAGAACTCAAGAGGAAACGAGCTTTAAAGCAGGCGAGCCTTCTTGATTTTCTAAGCGAATTGACTGAGCCAGTTCCCTGGGCAGAAGCGAGGCAGAAGCTGGGCGTGGATAAAGCCGCGGCCAATGCCCTGGTTCGCCAGGGGTTTATTACCTTTGAGACGGTGGAAGTCAAAAGAGAACCGATTTCCCTCCGAGATATCGTGCCAGCCTCGCCGCCGCAGCTGACCCACGCTCAGGAAGTCGCTTTCTCACATATCCGCGAAGCAATACACGATGAGCAGGTGAAACCCAGGGTCTTCCTGCTCCACGGCGTTACCGGCAGCGGCAAGACCGAGATATACCTGCGGGCGCTCGCGGAAACGGTGAAAATGGGGCGGCGGGGCATTGTTCTGGTGCCGGAAATCGCGCTCACCCCGCAGACCATAGAGAGATTCGTCTCCCGCTTCCCGCATCGGGTCGCCGTCCTGCACAGCCAGCTCTCACCGGGAGAGCAGTATGACGAGTGGCGGCGGATAAGGGACGGCGAATTTGACGTCGTCATCGGTCCCAGGAGCGCCCTCTTTGCCCCCCAGCCTGACCTCGGCCTTATCGTAATCGACGAGGAACATGAGTGGACCTACAAGCAGGATAATCCACCCCGCTACCACGCCCGCGATGTGGCGCTGAAGCTGGCCGAGCTGACCGGGACGACCGTTATTATGGGCAGCGCCACCCCTGATGTGGGCATCTATTTCCGCGCCCGGCAGGGAATCTATAAACTTCTCCAGCTTCCGGAACGGGTGGTCCCGGTGGAAAGGGCACCGCTGCCAGAGGTTGACGTCGTGGACATGAGAGAGGAACTGAAAGCCGGTAACCGCAGCATTTTCAGCCGCGCCCTTTCCCAGGCGCTCACGCGGGCGGTAAACGGCGGCGAACAGGTGATTTTGTTCCTCAACCGCCGGGGCGGCGCCACGTTCATCCAGTGCCGGCGCTGCGGCTTCGTGCTGCGCTGCCGTCGCTGTGAGGTACCCCTGACCCATCACTACACCGAGGACGTACTTGTCTGCCACCAGTGCAACCAAAAAACGCCGGTGCCCGACCGCTGTCCCCGGTGTTTCAGCCGGCAGATGAAATACCTGGGCCTGGGCACGCAGAAGCTGGAGCAGGAAGTCGGCTATGCCATGCCCCGGGCGCGGCTGCTCCGCTGGGACAGCGATATGACCCATAGCAAAGAGTCGCATGAGAAAATACTGCACCAGTTCCGCGACCACCAGGCAGACATTCTCATCGGCACGCAGATGGTGGCCAAGGGGCTGGACCTGCCCCGGGTAACGCTGGTGGGCGTGGTGAGCGCGGACACGAGCCTGAACCTCCCCGACTTCCGGGCCGGCGAGCGGACTTTCCAGCTGCTGAGCCAGGTGGCCGGCAGGGCCGGCCGGGGGCCTCTGGGGGGACGGGTAATCATTCAGACCTTCTCGCCGGACCACTATGCCATCCAGGCGGCGGCAGAACACGACTATCTCGCTTTCTACGAAAGGGAGATTGACTACCGGCGTCAGCTGCATAATCCGCCGTTTTCCAAGCTGGCCCTTTTGACCTGCAGCCACACCAATGATGCCGTCTGCCAGCGAGAGGCGGAAAAGATGAGAAATGTGTTGGCGCTGGAAAGAGACGCCAGAGGCATAAGCGCTCTCAGCCTGATTGGCCCGGCCCCGGCATTCATCCACCGCCTGAGAGGCCGCTACCGGTGGCAGCTCATACTGCGCGGTGCCGAGCTGCCCACTTTCCTCTCCCAGATAAGCTTCCCGCAGGGCTGGGCGATTGACATTGACCCGGTGAGCCTGCTCTAGTAAACTGTAGTAGATTTTATCATCTGAGAGATTGAGATGGCAGTTCTTCCCATTCGTACTGTTCCTGATTCGGTTCTGAAACAGAGGGCCAAGAAAGTCCATGCTGTTGACGGCTCAATCAAGAAGCTGATACGGGACATGCTGGAGACGATGCATGCCGAGCCGGGTCGTGTTGGCCTGGCGGCACCGCAGGTGGGCGTCCCGTTACGCGTTATCGTCATCGGGATACCCGAGGAGGAAGACATTGTCTTGCTCAACCCGGAGATAGTGCGCCGGCGAGGGGAACGGGTTATCGATGAGGGCTGCCTCAGCGTTCCCGGCTACTTCGGCCAGATAAAGCGCGCCGAAGCCGTAACCGCCAAAGGCCGCGACCGGAACAGCAGAGAGGTGAGAATCAGAGCTGAGGGCCTGCTCGCCCAGGCGCTGGAGCATGAGATCGACCACCTCAACGGGATGCTGTATATTGACCACCCTGAAGTAAGGGAAACACTGCGCAAAATACAACCAGAAGAGACCGGACTTTAAAATCGGGGCTAACCGGCAGAATAATCGACCAAAAGCGCGACCTTATTGGCTCGTTTCAATCCTGAGCGGTCTGAGTTTTCTAGTCTTGTTCTTTAACCGCTACCGGAGACAGCATAAACTCGTCTTCTTCGGCTTTCTCCGTTTGCGACCAGGCCTTCTTTATGGAACCACACACGTGACGGATTGCGTCCGTAACCACGCCGGAAATAATTTGAAAGACCACCAGTTGCATTTCAGCACCGCCCTTTTCCCCCTTTTATCATTGCTCCCGTTAACGCCCCTGATTCGCTGATATTGTTTTCGCCGGCTAATTAACGTTCCGGTACTTTTCGGTGACACCTGTCCTTAGGGCAAAGCCATGGAACAGCTCATCTTCGAGGTAAAAAAGGTCATCAAGCCCGTAGCTGGGAAACGCTCTCTTTGCCCCGATGATGAATTTCTGGTTGATATGGCGTTTTCCCTCGCGGACGCGGTAAACCTGGCTCACGGAAAGCCCCATGGCATGAGCCAGTTCAGTCAGGTTGCGGTAGTTTCCATTGCACAGCTCAAATATCCTTGTCCTTATTATCATGGCCCTACCTTCTTCCTATGACATTTGGCCTATATTATAGCTTTTAATATGCCATTTGTCAATATATATATCACTTGAATATAATTTGACAGCCGCCTGTAAGAGGCATAAAATAGCCTAATGCGCTGGTAAAAATGGCATAGCAAGCAAATAGACAGTATGCAGAACTCTTGGCAACCCAAACCCGGTGATAGATTTTTCCGTCCCCGAAGAATCAAGCGATTCCGCCTGCGGCGAGTGCTCGGTATTCCCGCCGTATTCAGCGCTGGTTACGGCAACGTTGGCTCCTCCATCTACTACGCTCTGGGCATTGTTGCCCTGGTAGCGATGGGGGCAACACCCGTGGCACTGGGCATCGCCGGCGTCCTCTTTATTTTTACCGCGCTCACCTACGCTGAAGGTACCGCCGCGTTTCCAGAGGCGGGTGGCTCGGCCAGTTTCGCGCGGCACGGATTTAATGACCTGGCGGGCTTTATCGCCGGCTGGGCACTAATGCTGAGCTATATCGTCACCATTTCCATCTCCGCCTTCACTATCCCACCCTACCTCGGCTTCTTCTGGGAGCCATTTAAGGACTCAGCGACCATCGGCACGCTGGCTTCTATAGGTATTGTCCTCTTCCTCATGACCCTGAATGTCATCGGCATCAAGGAGACATCATTTGTCAATATCAGTGCCGCCGTGCTTGACCTGGCCACGCAGGTCTCACTGGTGGTCATTGGCTTTGT
>DAOUDY010000115.1:0-22092 GCA_034430755.1 Dehalococcoidales bacterium | reverse complement strand
GTATCGAAAGAGGATATAGCCCGGCTCATCAAGGAACTGGAGACGCAGATGAAGGCCGCCGCCAGAGGCCTTGAGTTCGAAAAGGCGGCGCTGCTGCGCGACCGCATCATCGAGCTGCGGAGAGAATTTGAATACGTGGAAATAAAGAAGTGAACGACGAGAAGCCAGATACCAGGCAGCAGCGCCGCGAGAAGAAGCTCAGGAAAAAGCAGGAGCAGATGAAAAAGCACGGCAAAAACCTGGCAAGGGTTTATATGGATGCGATACTTAAGAGGCTGAGGGGTAAGAGGTGAGGTGTACTTATCTAAAATGGGGGTTTTATTGCGAGTAACGAGTTTGTTATTTAATGAGCAAGAACTTCGTCTATGTATCCTTTAATACGTTCTCTATTAGTAGGCAAGTTTGAAAACTGACGTCCACAGACATCGCTAAAACGTGCTAACACTTTCCTATTTATATCTTCTTGATTCTCGAAAATGGCCGTTACATCGAAAATAGATTGCTGCTTTTCCCACCAATATATAATGTTAGTAGCAGTCTGACATTTACTATCACCAGTAATACCAAAAATGAAAGTTGGCCTCGCTTTTGCCTTTAATAGACAATCGATTGTATATACACGTTGCGGGTCACGTTCTGGATGATAGTAATCAAATTGACGATACTGCTGTTGTATAGTCTCTCCCAAAAACCCGTTAAACTCTTCCATAAACAGGCTACGAACACGCTCACGCTGTAGATATTTGATATCTGATATCTTGACCAAAGCTTGGATAAATGAGAATAAAGCATCGCCAAATCTTGTTTCAGGTATACGCACCACTAATTCACCTCGTCTATTCTCCAAGCCTAAGGCACTTACTGTATTGTCAATAATCTCCCTGTAACCACCATGTCTGAGGTCTATATCCTCATAACTTAGGTGCATGATTGTATGCCCCTCATCACTTAGCAACCAATCTTCTCCCATCTTTTTCAGGACTATGATATAATGGTCGCCATCATCAAATGTGAAGGGATGAGAAACAACATAGCGAGACAATCCCTCCGGTATAAGGCGTATTTCTTCACAGACCTTCTCTTTAAAATCTTTCTGAACGTCTTTTATTTCCATAACATCGACCGCCTTAGTCAGATTCTCTTGTCAACCGAATAAATCATAGCAATTTGGGTTGCATTCTTTCATCCTCAGGCCTAATAAAGTTACACTCGCTAAAATATACCTCCAAAGCCTCGTCTGCCGTGCTATATTTATTGGTCGGCTCTGCATAATCATCGATATCCCAGCCAGCTTCTTGGTAGTGCTGCGTTGCATAGTGAACATGGAATTCCCTAAAGCGCACACCCTCAAGCCTGTTCGTATGTTCATGAACTCCATTATATCTGCGTAAACGCAGTATATTGAGCCGTTCCTTCGGTATGTAGCCAAGAATGACGCTGAAATCGAGAGGGTTTATTAAATTTTTGCGTATCATTATCCTAAACGTACCTTTTTCACCAGCTTCAACATCTAACTGCGCTTCCTCATGCCGTTCAGAGTCAGCTTTATTTCTGAATCTTAACAACTTCTTATAATTTGGTGGTAGAGGCTTTGGCATTTGTATCAATTCTTCTATGTCTTCACTCGTTAATTGTACGGCAGGCATTTCTAAACCTCATACATCTTACTCTGCCTGTTCCTCCCCTTCTCCCCCACCAATATCTCCCCCCATCTCCTCCTCAAGCTGCTCCATAATGCGGGCGGCCCTGGGGTAGCCGATGTGCAGTTTCCGCTGCAGGTAAGACGTTGAGATGTGCTCGTGCTCCTGCGCCAGCTCGCGGGCCGAGTCCAGAAGCGGGTCCTCCTGCTGGCCGCCACGGCTGGTTATCGCGGCCGGCGGCACCATTTCCTGTACTTTAATCGGAACCGCCTCCTGCTCCCTCTGGCTGTTCCAGAAGTAGACCAGCCGCTCCACCTCGGAATCGGAGACAAAGCATCCCTGGAGTCGCTTGGGCTTGGCGGCCTCCGTGGGCATGTAGAGCATATCACCCCGGCCCAGCAGCTTTTCCGCGCCGGCGCCGTCAAGGATGGTGCGCGAGTCCACCTGGGAGGTAACGGCAAAACTGATGCGGGTGGGGAAGTTGGCCTTGATAAGCCCGGTGACCACGTCCACTGAGGGACGCTGCGTGGCCACGACCAGGTGGATGCCGGTGGCGCGGGCAAGCTGGGCCAGCCGGCACAAAATATGCTCCACCTCATCGAAGCTGGTCATCATCAGGTCGGCCAGCTCGTCAATGACCAGCACCACGTAAGACATCTTATCGGCGCCCTCGCGGTTCTTGTTGTAGCCCTCGATGTTGCGGGCACCGGCTGTGGCCAGCTTCTGATATCTCTGATCCATTTCCTGACTCAGCCAGCGCAGGGCGCTCAAAGCCTTTGTCGTATCAACGATAACCGGCGTGGCCAGATGCGGGATGCTGTTGTAGGGCGTGAGTTCAACACGCTTGGGGTCAACCATGATGAATCTGGTATCGTACGGGGTATTGTAGAGCAGCAGGCAGCTGATAATGGCATTGAGGCAGACCGTTTTCCCGCTGCCGGTAGCTCCAGCGATGAGCAGGTGCGGCATCCGGGTCAGGTCCCCCGCCATTGACTCACCACCGGCACCTTTGCCCAGCGCCAGGGCCAGTTTTGACCGCGCCTGCAATCTCTGGTACGCGCTGGACTCGATAACGCCGCGCAGGCTGACCACGCTGGCACTGACGTTCGGCACCTCAATGCCAACGATTGACTTACCCGGGACCGGCGCTTCAATTCTGATGCTCGGGGCCGCCAGCGCCAGCGCCAGGTCGTTGGCCAGGGAGGTAATCCGGTCAACTTTGACCCTGGTCTTGGACACCTCCTCCAGCGTCACCGTTACCTCGCCGTTTCTGTCCCTTTCTTTTCTTTCCCTCAGCTTTCTATCCCAGCCCGGCTCCACGCCAAACTGGGTTACCGTGGGACCGGCGTTTATCTGCACCACCTTGGTGTCAACGCCGTAGCTGGCCAGCGCGTCTTCAATGATTTTCGCCCGCTGTACGTTATCCGCCTCACTGAACTCGATTTCCGGCGTCGTGTCGAGGATATCTATCGGCGGCAGCCGCCAGCCATCAACCTCCACCAAATCAGACGACTGTCCGTACTTTTTCCACACCTCCTGCGCCACCTGCCTGAGCTCCTGCGTGCTCGGCGCGGGTGCCGGGGCCCTGGTCACGGCTTCCCTCTCTGGAGGAGTCATCAGCGGCGATTTCGGCATCGTCTTCTCCGGCCTCATCGCCGGCTGCTCCATCTCGCTCGGCATGGCCGGCTTTCCCTCAAGGGGCGGCCTCGGATGAAGCTCCATATGAGGTGACATGGCGGCACGTTCCTGCTCAAGCTGCTTCTCAAGATATCGGGGAACCTTTGCCGGCCGCCGCTGGAACTGGCCTCCCAGCCATGCGAAGAACTTGGCCGCCAGCCGTATGCAGGCTTTGGGAGAAACCATGATTACACCGATGATAAACAGCCCGATAACTATCAGGACATCAACCACCGGTGCCGGCTCCATGATAAGCGCAGCGCCGAATTTGCCCCCCAGGTCAAAAATCGCCAGCAACCCCCAGGTCGCCAGGACAAAGGCAGCGGTTCCCAGCCACCGATTGAAGCGGAGAACAAACGAGGCCAGCTTCCGCCGCTTTATTTGAACGATAACGGTGATAATCGCGGCGGCAATAAAGAGCAGCCCCCAGCCAAATAAAGCGGTTAACGCCGACCACTGCCACCAGGCCAACAGGCCGATAATCGCCAGCAGAATGGCAGAGCGCACCGGCGGCAGCCACAGGAACAGGAACAGCCCACCCCAGAAAGAGCGCGGCCGCTGTTTTGGTCGGTTCAAAAATTCATTGTCGGCTCTCGGTTTTCTTTTTGGCATAACGGTTACACCCTGACCATAAATGGTAGAATCATCGGGCGGCGCTTGGTCTTCTCATAGTAAAACTTGTCCAGCGTATCCTTCACCTTGGCATTGACAAAGCTCCACTCGGCAGCCTTGCCGCCGCTGTGGTCCAGGATCCTGCCCAGCAGGTCACGGCTTTCCTCAAGCATATCTTTGGACTCCCTAGTATTAACAAAACCGCGAGTTACGATATCGGGACGCCCCACCAGCTTGCCCGTCTGCCGGTTTACCGCGATTATCGCCACCACAATGCCGTCTTTGGAGAGCATGCGCCGATTCCGCAGCACCACACCGCCTATATCACCCACACTCAACCCGTCAACATAGACATTGCCTGAACCTACCTTGCCAATCTTTCTGGCCGCCTGCTCGCTGAGCTCAAGAATATCTCCGTCCTCCAGAACGAAAGTGTTTTCTTTCGGTATGCCCACTGATTCGGCCAGTCTGGCATGCAGGCTGAGGTGGCGGTATTCACCGTGAATGGGCATGAAGAACTTTGGTTTCACCAGGCTGATCAATAGTTTCAGTTCCTCCTGGCTGCCGTGGCCGTGAACGTGAACCTGCGCCAACTTGTCGTACAGTACCCGTGCCCCCTGCTTGAAGAGGTTATCCACGGTGCGGTTGACGACGGCCTCGTTGCCGGGGATTGGAGTCGCCGAAATCACGATGGTATCCCCAGGGTGGATGTTAACGTTGGGGTGGTCACGGTTTGCCATGCGCACCAGCGCCGAGGTAGGCTCTCCCTGGCTCCCGGTGGTGACAAATACGATTTTATCGTGGGGAAGGCCACGGGCTTCATCAATTCTGCCCAGGATGCCATCAGGAGCCTTAATATAACCGAGCTCCAGGGCCATGCGTACCGTATCACTCATGCTCCGGCCGACAATGAAAACTCGTCGCCCGTGCTTGGCCGCCGCATCAATCACCTGCTGGACGCGCGACACCAGCGAAGAAAAGGTGGTGACTATCACCCTCCCCGGGGCATCAGCCATAATGTGGTCCAGGGCTTCCCCAACCACCCTCTCCGAGGGCGTGTAGCCGGGGAGTTCAGCGTAGGTGGAATCGGAGAGAAGGAGCAGTACCCCCTGTGACCCCACCTGAGACAGACGGGAAAGGTCGGTTGGCCGGCCGCTGACCGGCGTGTAGTCGAGCTTGAAATCGCCGCTGTGCACCACAACGCCAACCGGGGTATATATGATGAGGCCGGCGGCATCGGGGATACTGTGACAAACGGGAAAGAACTCCACCCTGAATGCTCCCAGCGTGATCTGTTCGCCAGGCGATACCACTTTAAGTTTGGCATGAGCCAGCGCTCTCCGCTCTTTGAGCTTGACCCGTATCATGCCGCTGGTCAGCCTGGTAGCGTAGACGGGAACATTAAGCTGCGCCAAAACGTAGGGCAGCGCGCCAATATGGTCCTCGTGACCGTGGGTAACGACAATGCCCCTTACTCTATCTTTCTTATCCAGAAGATAATTGATGTCAGGGATTACCAGGTCAATGCCGAGCATTTCTTCCCCGGGAAACATGAGCCCGGCATCAATAATCAGAATGTCGTTCCCATATTCCAGCAGGAGCATGTTCTTGCCGATTTCACTGAGACCACCGAGAGGAATGAGCTTCAGCTTTGCTTTAGCCATCTAAACAGTCCTAAAACATACTCAATTGCTGGGGTTCGGATTCAGTTTCGGGAAGGCTTTTTGCCTCGGCAAGAACGACCGGTATCTTCTTCATGTCGGACTCTATCGCCTGCCGCAGGCTCTGCTGGTGGAGCGCCGCTGCCGGGTGGTACATCGCGAATAAAATAGTGTTGCCCTGCTTGACCGCCGTGCCGTGAATTTTACTGATGCTTTTACCCGGGAAAAACCTGGCCATGGAATAGCGTCCCAGGGTAACGACCATTTTCGGCTTGATAATCTCTATCTGGTGGTCAAGCCATCTCTGGCAGTTCTGGATTTCCGTCGGCAACGGGTCACGGTTATCCGGGGGACGGCACTTGATTACATTGGCGATAAAGACCTGCCGCCGGGTCAGGCCAATGGATGCCAGCAGCTGGTCCAGATAGTGCCCGGCCGGTCCAACAAAAGGCCGTCCCTGCTGGTCTTCATGCCAGCCTGGAGCTTCACCGATAAACATGATTTCAGCATCCTCTGGCCCCTCCCCAGGCACGGTATTGGTTCGATACTTGGCTATCTCACACAGCACACATCCGGCGATTTCCTGATTAAGCTCATTTAGCGTCGACATGTTACTAGGAATTCAATCAAGCTTAATAACTGATTCTTTCAGCTTCTGTATTTATGATAACATTCCTTATATGTCAAGTCAATTTGAAATATAGCTGTGGAAATGAAGCGAGGGGCGCATGCTCCTCCAGCGGATGCGGCTTAGTGAGCAGCCCTCATTTTACCTGCGGCAGGCCGATTTCCTCCCAGCGCTCCATCCCGCCCAGCATATTGTGAACCTCGACGAAGCCGAGCTCGGCCATAATATCCAGGACCTTACCGCTCACGGCATCGGTACGGCTGTAGAGAAGATAGACCTTATCGCGGTCGAGCCCGTCCAGTTGCTGGTTAAAATCAGGAGAGCCGCAATCCAGATTAATCGCCTTCTCTATATGGCCGTTTGCGTACTTCTCGGCGGAACGCAGGTCAATGATGATGAAATCATCGCTGCCCCGGTTGTCCTCCATCAGGGTAAATGCCTCTTCAAGCTTGATGTCTTCGATTACCTGACCGGGGCTTTCGACTGCTTCTTCCCTGGAACAGGTGCAAAGCAGTATCAGCGCTGCCATCGACAGGCCCAGTACTGTCAGTATACACCGGCTCTTCGCTGTCATTAACCTTGCAGTATGCTATGAGCTTGCCCTGGGCAATACTTCCCTCAGGGCCGAGAGTATCTCCTTGATATCTTCTTCCGTTATCAAGCCCAGGTGCCCGATGCGGAATATCTTGCCCTGCAGGCTCTGCTGGCCGCCGGCAAGTACTATCTGATATTCCTCGCGCAGTATTTTGAGCATTTCCTTTACATCCAGGCCGTCCTTGACGGACACGGCGGTAACCGTGTCGGACGCGTATTTCTCGTCGGCAAAGAGAGATAGCCCCAGCGACTTTATCCCCTCCCGGGCCGCCTGGCCCACCCTGGCATGACGGGCGAAGATGTTTGATAAACCTTCCTTCAGCATCATATCCAGCGCTACCGAGAGGGCAAACACGATTGATACCGCCGGCGTCCAGGGCGTCTGCCCTATCTCCAGATATTTTTGAGCTCTGGCAAAGTCCCAGTGGAAGCGGGGCATCCTGGCTTTGGCGTGAGCCTGCCACGCCTCCTTGCTGACGCTGACCATGGCCATACCGGGAGGCACCATCCACCCTTTCTGTGATGCAGTCACAGTTACATCACAGCGCCACTTGTCCACCGGCAGGTCAATCGAGCCTATACTGCTGACGGCATCGACCAGCAGCAGTTTATCAAACTCCTTGACCACGGCGCTGATGGTTGCCAGGTCATTGGTAACGCCGGTCGAGGTTTCATTATGCGTTATCATTACGGCCTTGATTCCGGGCTCCTTCTGCAATGCGCGCCGGATTTCATCGGGGTCAGCCGCCTTCCCCCACTCCGCACGTACCGGGATTACCTCGGCGCCGAACACCTCCGCCATGCTGGTAAAGCGGTCGCCGAACGCGCCCACGGTAACAGAAAGCACTTTATCCCCCGGAGAGAGGGTATTGACAATGGCCGCTTCCAGCCCCCCTGTCCCGGAGCACGTCAGCAGATAGAGGTCGTTTTTTGTCTGGAATAGCTGCTTCAGCTTGGCAGTGACGTCATGCAGCATCTCCCCGAATTCCGGCCCGCGGTGGTTTATCATCTGCCAGGCCATCGCCTGCAGGACTTCCGGCGGGCACGGGGTAGGCCCTGGAATACGCAACTGTCCCATATTTATTTACCTTCCTCTTTCTCAATATCAGTATTAATCACTCTGGCAAAGCGGCGCTTACCTACTTTTATAATGCTTCCACTCTGGACTTCCGCTATATGGCTAGTTACTGTCTCACCAGCTATAGTAGTACCTGCTTGAGCAATGAATCGGCTTGCTTCGCTACGGCTTTTAGCTAGTCCTATTTTCACCAGTAGTCGACTGATATCTATATTTACAGGTTGAGTTAAGTCGGGCGCGAATTCACTGAAAGACAGGTGATATTCCTTTATTTCCTCCGGTATCTCCCCCTTCTGAACAACCCTCTCAAAATTCGCCTCGGCTTCACTGGCCGCTTTTTTATCATAAAGCTGGGTGACCAGTTCCCTGGCCAGGCGCTTCTTCATCTCCATGGGATTCACCGCATTATTGTCCAGCGCCTTTCTGAATTCCTCAAGTTCCTCATCAGAGACATCAGTTACCAGTTCAAAGTATTGCAGGATTAGGCTATCTGGAATAGACATTACCTTGCCATATATTGTGTAAGATGGCTCGGCCACGCCGATATAGTTCCCCAGACTTTTACTCATCTTCTGGCTGCCATCGGTGCCCACCAGAATCGGCGTCATGAAGCACTGCTGGGGACGCTGCCCCATCATGGACTGGAGTTCTCTGCCCACCAGGAAATTAAACTTCTGGTCGGTGCCGCCGAACTCCACGTCCGCCTGTATGGCCACCGAGTCATATGCCTGGAGCAGCGGGTACATGAACTCGGTCAGCGCAATCGGCTGCCCGTCATTGTATCGGGCATTGAAATCATCCCGCGCCAGCATCTGGGCAACGGTAAATTTGCTGGTCAGCTGAATAACCTCAGTCAGGGTGAACTTGCCGAACCACTCGCTCTGCCACCTCACCTCGGTCCTTTCCCTGTCCACAACCTTGAAAAACTGGTCCATATAGGTCTGGGCATTGGCCTTTACCTGTTCCGCGGTGAGCATGGGGCGGGTGGCCGAGACTCCGCTCGGGTCGCCTATCTGGGCCGTCCAGTCGGCCACGATGAGCACCACCTGATGTCCGAGTTCCTGAAACTGGCGCAGCTTTCGGAGCGACACCATGTGTCCGAGGTGGATATCAGGGAAACTGGGGTCGAACCCCTCTTTCAGCCGCAACTTTTTCCCGGAGCGGAGCAACTCTTCTAACTCATCCTCGACTATAATCTCGGCTACCCCTCGTCGCAGAAGGGCATTTTTCTCCTGCCCGGTGATTTTTCTTGCTCGGTCTTTCATGTTTACCTTCCACCTTTAGCGCTTAGTATGGCGACGCCCCTTTCCACATCCTCAGCCATCTGCCTTTTCAATTCCTCCACGCTGTTGAACCTCTTTTCCCCACGCAGCCGCTCCACAAACTCGATATGTATTTTACACCCGTAGAGGTCACCCTGGTAATCCATTATATAGACCTCCACCGCCCGCCGTTTATCACCGAAGGTAGGGTTGGTACCGATATTGGCCATTGCCGGAAAAGTTTCGCCGTCAATGCCCGCCCAGCTGGCGTAGACTCCATCCGCGGGCAAAGCCTGCTCCGGGTCGACACCCAAATTGGCGGTGGGAAACCCCAGCGCCACTCCCCTCCCCGCGCCGGCGACAACGGGCCCCTGTAGGCTGAAGCCGCGACCGGCCAGCCGTCTGACTTTACGCACATCTCCGCTCAAAAGAGCCTGTCTTATCGCCGTGCTGCTCACAATTTCGCCATCGATTACCACCGGAGGCACCACAGTAACGCTGAAGCCCAGCTCACGTCCCATCACACAGAGGGCATCTGCGCTGCCTTCCCGTTTTCTGCCCAGAGCAAAATCGGGCCCGATGACCATTCCGCGCATGCGCAGGTATTTCTTGAGCAGGCTCATGAAATCGCCAGCACTGAGTCGGGAGGTCTCAATCGTAAAGGTTAACGGAACGACTATATCCACGCCTTCATTCCTGAGCAGCTTTTCCCTCTCGGCAAGGTCGGTAAGAAACGGCAATTTGATAGCCGGGTGCAGTACCTCCTGGGGATGTTTTCGAAACGTTACCACCGCGCTCAACGAATTTTCCTGCTCTGCCTTACCCACCAGCTGGGAGAGCAGGTGTTTGTGACCGAGGTGCACACCGTCAAACACACCAACAGTGACGAGCGTATCTTTATCCGGTGAAAACCGGGCCAGCTCTTCCTCGACCAGCATCGCTTCTTCTCTCTATCGGCGATTGCCTTTTGATTACATATAGCCTGCTACAAGGATAAAATGAAAAAGGGGCTCTAGGCAAACCCCGTGTTGACCAGCCCTCTGCGATGTCCTAATGGTAACACAAGCCAGGCCGAAGCGTCAACGAAACATAATGTTCGACCGGGCACTAATGTTCTGCCATCCGGTAGAATACCAGTCCCGAAGGCAGCTTGGGATAGAAGTAGGTCGACTTTCTGGGCATCCGGTCGCCGACATCAGCAATCGTTTTAATCGCCTCTGTCTTTACCGGGCTTATCAGAAAGGCCATCTGATATTCTCCGCTGAGAACTTTTCTGGCAGCATCGAGATGGTCATAGCTGTAGGCCAGTGCTTTATCCTCCTGTTCACGTTGCAGGCCCAGCAGCTTCTCCAGTATCACGTGGTCGAGAATACTGACCGTCAGCTTTTCATAGTGCTCCGAACGAGAGACGGGCATGAACTTCTCCAGCGATTTCGAATCATGCGGCTTCAGCAGCAGGTTCTTTCCCCTGTCGCGGCAAAGGACGATGCTGCCCTGACCCGCCTCAGACAAAAAATGCTCTGCTCTTGACCATGCCTCAGGAGCGCTCACGGGCAGTTCCTCAACCTGAAAAAGTGAATTCACCTCATTTAAAAGTCCGTCCATCTTGGGCGCGGGCAAACCGCGGATGAGCCTGTGTGGCGGCAAAATAACCAGGCCGGGGTCAGCGAAATCAACGAGCATCATCATCACGAAATCGAAACCATCTCCTGAAGGTCCGCCCAGTTTTCGGCGCCGTTCTCTCCGGTAGGCCAGGGCACTTTCATAGCGGTGGTGCCCATCGGCGATATAGAGGGGCTTAAGGGCCAGATTCTGCCGTATTTGAGCGAGGATTTCCGCTTCACCGATGGCCCACAGCACGTGTTTCTCTCCATTGTCGGCACTGAACTGAATAACCGGCTCGTCTTTTTCCTTTCTCACCAGCACCGATGCCATCCGCCGTTCCCGGTCTTCATAGAGGGCCAGAATGGAGCTGGTATTGGACTCGAGCGCACGCAATAACGCAAGCCGGTCACTTTTGGGATTGGCCAGCGTACCCTCGTGAGGACGTATCACCCGGCTTTCCCACTCTTCCAGCCTGACCAGCGCGATGATACCCCTTCTCCGGTATTCCTTCCCCTGATACCGAAAATGGTGGTCGTGCAGGTAAACGGCGGGCCTTTCATCAACGGCGAGAATCCCCTGCCCGAGCCACTGCTCCAGCGTAGATGCCGAACGGGTGTACTTGTTTTTCGAAGCAGTATCCTGAGGCAGCTCCCGTGCAAACTCAAGCCGTATGAAGTTGTAATCACTGCGCGCGTAGAGCTCCGACTGCACCTGCGGGGGTATGATATCATAAGGCGGGCAAATCACCTGTGCCAGGTCATCTATTATCGCCTGGTCATAACGGACACCACGGAAAGGACGGATGTCAGCCATCAATGGAATTCCTGTCTTGCTGGTAACATGAAGGGGCAATCATATCTAGTTTACCGTATTTGATACTCAAATAACAAGTTTCCGTTCTTGAGCAGCGCTGCGTATAGTGGTAAAATGCAGGGTCGGCGTCAGTAAAGGCTGACGCTTTTCAATATCAACTTTATGGCGAAAGAGCAATGAATCTTAAATCGCTGGTTGTCGGGCCGCTGGCATCCAACTGCTACATTGCTGGCGATGAGTCCACCAGAGAAGGGGTTATCATTGACCCGGCGGATGAAGCTAAGGTTATCTTGCGAAGCGTTGAGGAGCTTGGGTTAAACATCAGGTCCATTATCCTCACCCACGGGCATCCCGACCACATCGCGGCGCTGAAGGAGGTCAAGGAAGCCACCGGTGCCGAAATCGCGGTCCATACCGGTGACGCCGAATATTATAAGCAAGGGGCGCTCGCCCTCGCCTTCGGTTTTAGCTGCCCCACACCACCCCCACCAGACAAATTGCTCAACGATGGGGACAGCATAGACATCGGCGACCTGCATTTCAAGGTGATTCACACGCCGGGACATACCCCCGGCGGCATCTGCCTGTTCGGACACGGGGTGCTTTTCAGCGGTGATACCCTTTTCAATTACGGCATTGGCCGCTATGACCTGCCCGGCGGGGACTATGCGCAGCTCATGAACAGCCTTCAGGCCAGGCTCATGGTTCTGCCCGACGAGACCATCGTGTATCCGGGCCACGGGCCCCGGACGACGATAGGCGCGGAACGACGGAGCAACCCGTTCCTGAATATTTAATAACCGGGGCCTTATGGCTTACAGCGCCACCAGCACAATGAAGACCGGCCCGAAGATGACCGCCACTTTACCCACCAGCTTGATGAGTATGTTGAGCGATGGCCCGGCGGTGTCCTTGAACGGGTCACCAACCGTATCGCCGATAACGGCCGCTTTGTGTGCATCGCTGCCCTTGCCGCCGTAGTTGCCGGCCTCAATGAATTTCTTGGCGTTATCCCAGGCGCCGCCGGCATTGGCCATCATCACCGCCATCAGAAAGCCGGTAAGCAGCGAGCCGACGAGCAGTCCGGCCACCGCTTTCGGGCCTAAGGTAAAGCCAAGAATCAGCGGCACGGCCAGCACCAGGATGCCAGGCAGCATCATCGATTTCAGTGCCCCTTTGGTGGCGATATCCACACAGGCTACGTAATCGGGCTTGGCAGTCCCTTCCATCAGCCCTTTGATTTCGCGGAACTGCCGTCTCACCTCATTGACAATGGCAAAACTACCCGACCCGACGCCACGCATTGCCAGAGCGCAGAAAACGAAGGTTAGCATCCCGCCAATCAGCACGCCAGCGATAACCGCCACATTGGTCAGGCTGGCCATCTCCACTTTGGCCACCTCGAAATAGGTCGCCAGCCAGGCCAGCGAGGCCAGTGCCGCCGAAGCTATGGCAAATCCCTTGCCCAGCGCCGCCGTGGTATTGCCCACCGAGTCGAGCGCCTCGCACCGCTCCCGAACCTGTTTTCCCAAGCCCGCCATCTGGGCGATGCCGGCCGAGTTATCGGCAATCGGCCCGTAGCAGTCCATGGCCAGTGACATCCCCAGGTTGATGAGCATCCCCATGGAGGCGATGGCGATGCCCAGCAGCCCGCCGAAAATGTAGGCGAGCACGGTGGCTATCGCCACCAGGAGAATTGGTATAACGGTGCTCATAAACCCGGTGGCAATGCCTTCAATAATGGTCACCGCCGCCCCGCTCTCCGCCGCCCGGGCCAGCTTTTTTGCCGGACCGTACTCCGTCGAGGTAAAGTATTCCGTCGCCTTGGCAATGAGGAGACCGGCGATGAGCCCGGAAATAAGCGCCCAGAAAAGCCCGAGTTCACCAACGTAAAACCAGATTATCAGGCCGCTGGCGATTATCATCAGTATGGTACTTATATATACGCCCCAGTTCATGGTAGCGTGCGCTTTGGCCACCTGCTTCTCAAAGTTGGCCTCGACTTCTTTCGGCCTGACCGATAGAGCTCCGATAATAGAAACCACAATGCCAACCCCGCTCAGCGCCAGAGGCAGCAGCATGCCTTTCACCGCGCCGAGGACGATAACCCCCAGCACCATCGAGGCGGCGATTGCGGAAACGTAAGACTCATAAAGGTCAGAGCCCATGCCGGCCACATCGCCCACGTTGTCGCCCACGTTGTCGGCGATTACCGCCGGGTTGCGCGAGTCATCCTCGGGAATGCCTTTCTCCACTTTTCCCACCAGGTCGGCACCGACGTCCGCGCTCTTGGTAAAGATGCCCCCGCCCACCCTCAGGAACAGGGCTACGGAAGAAGCGCCGAAGGCAAACCCCAGCCAGACGTGACTGTCCTCCCAGATAAAGGCGATAATGGAAAGGCCCAGCAGTCCCAGGCCGACGACGCAGAAGCCCATCACCGCGCCGCTGGAGAAAGCTATTTTCAGTCCCCTGGCCCAGCTCCCGATGGCGGCATTGGCCGTTCTGGAATTAGCCAAGGTAGCGATGTTCATACCCAGCCATCCCGCCAGCGCCGAGGTAAACGTGCCGCATAAATAGGCGATGGCGACAGATGGCCTCGGTGCAATGAATACCGCCAGGATGATGAAGACCACCACGGTGAAGATGGCCAGGGTGGTGAATTCGCGGCGCAGAAAGGCCATCGCCCCCTGCCGTATGGCATGGGATATCTCGCGCATTTTCTCATTGCCCGGGCTCTCACGCAGAATCGTGGACACGAGGTAGCCAACAAAGCCCAGGGCCAGCACCCCCGCCAGAATAATCAGTACGCGCAAAGCCGTTTCACTCATATACCAGACCTCCTGAAAATCATTTCCCTAAAAAGAAAAAAGAAGGCGGTTGCGAACCAGCCTTCTCAAACTCAACCTCATTTTTTGCTTGCTCACTGACGTTGTTAGTTTAGCGCATTTTTTGACCTCAGTCAATGAGCATTTTTACTCCCTGTTTATTTGTTCCAGCCTGTTTTCCAGGTCTTTCTGCCTCACAATAAGCGTGAGGTCGCTGCGCGTTCTCTCCAGCACACCACGAACCATATCGGTGGTGCGGCGGAGTCCGCCGGTAATGGCATCGGGAAAGTCTATAGTTATCAGAACGCTGTAGATATCGTCCATTACCAGCAGCAGCTCCTCGCCTCTGGATACATCGCCCTGCCTCATGCTGTCCAGCAGGTAACGCCTCAGTTCACCAGCCGCTTCCCCCAGCCCGTTCAGGTAGGCGGCGTTATCAATGCCCAGTTCCTCCGGCGAAGGTATCGGCTTCCCGTTCACCACGGAGAGAAGGGTGCTTCCCTCGGCATACTCCTTCTGCGCGTCTCTGAAAAAGCCGGTGTAATTCAGTTCGTCATAATCGGCCACTGTCCCTTCCGCTTCGTTGAGCAGACTCCGGGCCGTCTTCAGCAGTTCCGCCGCCTGGTCGAACTCCTGCCGGTGCACGGCGCGGATGGCCTGGCTGCAGTTGCGAATCACCTCGCGGCAGCAGGGCAGCGCCTTCTCTCTGGCCGCATCCAGTTCGGTGAAATCGCGCCTTATCCCTTCGGCAATATTTTCCAGATTATCACTTAATCGGCTCACTTCTTTACCTCGAATCGTTTGATTATCCGGCGGCAGACCTCCGCTACGCTGCCAGCCGGCCCATCAGCTCCTTTTCTATCGTGTAGAGTGAGAATCGGGCCTGTTTGTACTTTTCCGAATCGAGACCTATGCCCGGCAGCTTCGCCAGCTCTTCCATAACGCGCAGCGATTCCTGCACCCGGCGCGAATTAGCCATCACCATGGACGGCAAGTCCCTCTGCTTTGCCTCTCCCGGCACCTCAAGGTCGCGGCCAACGTCGCCGGCAGCGTCCCGCGCCTGAATGAGCTGCCGGTCAAGTGCCGGCTCCGCCCTCACCAGCTCGTGGCGCAGGTTTTTTAACTGCTGGCTCAGGTCGGCGCTGTTAAGCAACAGCCGGCTGACATCCTCTAGGACGCGCAGACCTTCACCGATGCGGTTCAGATTGGCATCGATAATGCGCAGTGTTTTTTCGGGCAATTTTTCCATTTTCAGGCGGGTTAATTCTAGCACAGCCGATTAAGCCAGTAAAGCTGGCTGCGGTCTATGTTTCACCGACGGCATTTTCTATAAGCTCGATGCGCAGCGGCCGGTTCTGCCGGTCCAGCTCAACGGCAACCACATCAATCCGCCAGGAAGGAGGTATATCCTCGTGTGTCTGCCGGTAATGAGCCGCCACTCGCCTCAGCTTGTCCATCTTCGCCGGCGTGATTGATTCCTCCGGACTGCCGAATGCTGAACTGCGCTTTGTCCGCACCTCAACGAAAACCAGGCAGTCTTTATGCCGGGCCACGATATCAATTTCCCCTTCCGGACAGCGGTAATTGGTCTGGACGATACGATATCCCCGCTTTTGCAGAAATCCCGCCGCCATCTTTTCCCCCAGATGGCCTGTTTCCTGGCGCTTCATGGTGCCTGCCTAGAAATATAACCTGACCGGCTCAAAGGTCCGCCGGTGGATGGGCGATGGCCCCAGCCGTGACAGTCCCGCCACGTGTGCTTCCGTGCAGTATCCTTTATTTTCCGCCCACCGATATCCCGAATAAAGTCGGTCCAGTTTAACCATCATCTTGTCCCGGGCCACCTTGGCCACGATAGAAGCACAGGCGATGGAACAGCACTTGCAGTCGCCGTCAGTGATTCCTTTCTGTGGCAGGGGCACCGCCGGCAGGTTTAAGTAGTCGATGAGCAGGTACTGTGGTATCGGCGAGAGTTTATCGATTGCCATTTTCATGGCCAGCTTGTTGGCCCGTACGATACCCATTGTATCGATAAGTCTGTGATTTACCGCGCCAATGCCGACCGATATCGCAGTCTCCCTGATATGTCTGGCCAGGATTTCACGCTTTGCCGGACTCAGCTGTTTGCTGTCTCTTACCTCGGCGAGCCACGATACACGAAGATTATCCGGCAGTATGACCGCGGCGGCCACCACCGGGCCGGCTATGGAGCCCCGCCCCACCTCATCCACCCCGGCGATAAACCTGATTCCCCGGGCCAGCAGTTCCTCTTCCTCGGCGAAAGACGGTCTTTGACCAGTATTTGACAACCCCATCCCCTTTATCCCCTTCCCCATGGGAAGGGGAAGAATTAAAAAAGAGGGGCTTCGCCCCTCTTAAACACCCTTTCACTTTACACGAAAGAAACCTACTTATCTTCTCCCAGATGATTGACGAAGCCTTCCCCAAATTAAGAGAGTAGTTGCTCCAGCACCAAGCAGCGCTCCCAACCCTATCGCTACAGCATTCCAAGGGAAAGACAAGGTGGGAAATAAAAGAACTATAGCTGTAACTGCTCCAGCTGCTACTGCAGCAAGCACTACAAGATCAAGAATCCTTTGACTAGCATTTATCAAAGTTTCGTTCGTTTCAAGCTTTTTAAATATATTTTGAATTGAATCAGAATTCTGTTGAACTTGACCGGATAGTTTTACCCTATCAAATAATACTGAAGGTACCGCTGCTTTAGAAGGTGGCTCCTGTCCAGGCTCATATGCGCCAGCTTTTTTATCTAGCTTAATAAATTCTGCGGTAACCAGAGCCTCCCCATATTTTAATTCAACTGGCGCATCCCCCAGATTGGCTATAGGTAAAAAAAGGAAATCATTGTAACCTGGGTCTACAATTCCGCCTGGATAAAAGATTAGTCTCTTAGCATGAAAAGCCCGTAAAGATAAGCGCCCTTTCATATCTTGAGGCATATGTATTTTTTCAAGACTTCGAAGAATACACGTTGATCCTGGAGGTATGGGAATTGACATCTGCGCATCAGGTACACCTAATGCTATTGCCCTAAGTTGGCTCTCACCCTGAGGCGGTGGCAATATAGCGATTTCTCCTACTCTAATATCGTAGGAAGCACCCTTAATACACTCAGGTGCAAATGGTTCTATTAATTCATCACCTAAACTCTTAATTTCTTGATCTATGAGAGTTTCATCAGCCATTACTATTTACCCTTGTATCGCTTTACCTCTTCTAATTTCCTCTTCTAAAAAGCTTAACTGCGGGGAATTTATAAGCTTATTTTTGGGTACAGGTTTCTCAACTTCTCGAAGTATTTGTTGATGTATTACATTTATTGGTTGATTTCCATCAAGAATAATAATATTTTCTCCTTGCCATATAAGATGCTGAATAACTTTAAGGTAATTTTGTCGTACCTCTTCTATTTTAGCTTGCTCCTCAAAAAGTTCAACGTGCCATCTTCTACGCTGCATTCTTTTATAGCAAATCTGGCTATCTACATTTAAAAAAATAGTAAGGTCAGGTCTTAGACAAAAGTAATTAATCTTCTGCAACCAATCAAGGTCCACATCAAGACCCTGAAAAGCATATGATGAAAGGTAATATCTATCTGAAATTACGGTTATTCCTATTTCCAGCTTTGGTATAATATCGGTATACAAATGATCCAATCTGTCGGCAGCAAATAGAAGTGCCATTGTCTGTGGCTGGAATGGGTCCAGTTCTGGACTACCTTTCTGGTGTACTAACCTTCCAGATAAAGCCAAGCGTATCATAGCACCAACCGGACCATTGGTAGGCTCTCTTGTTAAATAGACTTCCCGGCCTTCGTCTCGAAGTCTTTTCTCAAGCCGTTCTGCTTGAGTAGTTGTTCCTGACCCGTCTGTACCTTCAACTACGATAAATGGAGCTCTATTATTTTGCAATGACCAAACTCCTATGAAAACCTGCATCTTTGATTTTATGAAATATATAAATATCCGTCAACATTAAGATATAGTGGCCTATTTTTTAATTAGTAAAAATAATAATAATAAAAGGGCATCTAATTGCGACCTCGTTATCCCTTATAAATCCTCACCCTTCGGTTCGGGTCCTTGCCCTCGCTGCGCGAGGCCATCTCGTTTCGTTCGGCGATGAGGTGCTGGAGGCGGCGGATATAGGCGCTCTGCGGGCTGAGTTCCACCTCGCCGTTTTCACCGTTCTTTATCTGCTCCACCGCTTCTTCAGCTTCGGCCAGTGCCATCTGGAACGAGTCACGCTTGCCTGAAGCGGCGAGCGGATAGATATTCTGCAGCATCTGCCGTATCTGGGGCGGGGTATTGCTTTTCAGGACGTATATGGGCAGGTTGGCCGCCTCGGCGTCCCTGACCTTCTGCGGCTTGCGGCGGTAGTAGTTCTTGGAGGTGACAAACAGGTTGGCCTCTCGCAGGTTTTCCACAATCTCCAGGCTCAGGTTCAGCTCCCGGGCCAGTTGCTCCAGCCTGGTGCGATTGACCCCAAAAAGGTAAATACGTTGCTGGTCGCGGCCGGCCGGCTTCTTCTCCCTGCCCTTTTTCGGCTCCACCAGCGGTTTTTCCACCCTCACCTCACCGTTTTCATCCATCCAGCGTATCTCGGTGTCCACGGCCTGACCCCGCAGCGTGGCATCAACCGCCGCAGTGACATCGGGGTGGATGGCCACGCGGTCCCGTTCCTGAATCTCAACCACGATATCGAAGGTGGGTGGGGACGTCCGCTCCAGTATGGATTTCTGGGTGCCCCTCCGCCGCGCCTCCTCATCCCCCAGGGTGACCGACTGTATGCCGCCGATGAGGTCGGCGAGGGTGGGGTTGAGCATCAGGTTCTCCAGGGTGTTGCCGTGGGCGGTGCCGACCAGCTGGACGCCGCGCTCGGCGATGGTGCGCGCCGCCTGTGCCTCAAGCTCGGTGCCAATCTCGTCGATGACAATGACCTCGGGCATGTGGTTCTCCACCGCTTCTATCATCACCGCATGCTGCATGGCCGGCGTCTTCACCTGCATCCTGCGGGCGTGGCCGATGGCGGGGTGGGGGATATCGCCATCTCCGGCAATCTCATTGGACGTATCGACAATGATGACCCGTCTGTTTACATCGTCGGCCAGCACCCGGGCGACTTCCCGCAGCATCGTTGTCTTGCCCACCCCGGGACGGCCCAGCAGCATGACGCTCTTGCCCGACTCCACCAGGTCCTCGATTACCTTTATCGTACCGAAGACAGCTCGGCCCACGCGGCAGGTCAGCCCGACGATTCTCCCCTTGCGATTTCTGATGGCGGATATACGGTGCAGTGTCCGCTCAATGCCGGCCCGGTTGTCATCGCCGAAGCTGCCGATGCGTGAGACCACATAATCGATATCTGTCTCGTCAACTTCTTTGGGATTGAGCGTCACCTCCCGGCTGGGGAAGCGAGCTTGCGGGGAACGCCCCAGGTCCAGCACCACTTCCAGCAGGTCACTGAGGTCTTTCTGCTCACAGAGCGGCTTTCTTATGTGAGGCGGCAGGGTATCGAGCAATGCATCAAGGTCGTCGGTAATTACCTTCTGCAACTACCCCCTCCCGTAACCACTTATTTCTTTCCGGAAACCATCTCCAGAAAATACTGATGAAACCTCGGGTCATCGGTCAGCTCGGGATGGAAGGCCAGCGCCAGCGTTTTACCATCGCGTGCCGCCACGATGGTGCCGTCGGCCAGTTTTGCCAGCACTTCCACGGTACCATTTACCTGCTCAATCAGGGGAGCGCGGATGAAAACGCCGGGGAATGGCTTCTCACCCAGCACCGGCACATTTAGTTCCGTCTCAAAGCTCTCCCGCTGCCGTCCAAACGCATTGCGCCTGACGTTGATATCCATCAGCCCCAGCGGCTCGAAGCGCGTATCTTTGCTTCGCTTTGCCATGAGTATCATGCCGGCGCAGGTACCGAAAACAGGCATACCATTCCTGACCTTGTCGCGAATCGCCTGCGTGAGCCGGTAATCCCGCATCAGCCGTCCGATGGACGTGCTCTCCCCCCCGGGAATAATAAGCCCGTCCAGACCCTCAAGTTCTTCGGGCAAACGGACGGGCATAGCTTCAACTCCCAACTGGTGCAGTTTTTCTATATGCTCGATGAAGGCTCCTTGCGAGGCAAGGACGCCAATCTTCATATTACCATCCCCTTGGTGCCAGCAACTCCTCGGATGGAATTTGCTTTATATCCAGTCCGGGCATCGCCTCGCCCAGATTCTTGGAGACCTCGGCAATAATCTGCGGGTCGTTGTAGTGCGTGGTGGCCTTGACAATCGCCTGCGCCCGCGCCGATGGGTTCGACGACTTGAAAATGCCTGAGCCAACGAAGACGCCGTCCGCGCCGAGCTGCATCATCAAGGCGGCATCCGCCGGCGTGGCCACGCCACCGGCGGCGAAGTTGACCACGGGCAGTTTCCCCGTCTTGTGCAACTCAGCAACCAGTTCAAAAGGCGCTCCCATCTCTTTGGCCTTGGCCATCAGCTCTTCCTGCGGGGTATTGGCCAGTTCGCGGATGCCATCCATCACCGCTCGCATGTGCCTGACCGCCTCCACAACGTTGCCGGTGCCGGCTTCACCCTTGGTGCGAATCATCGCCGCTCCCTCACCGATGCGGCGCAGGGCTTCCCCTAAATTGCGGCAGCCGCAGACAAAGGGGATTTTAAAATCATGCTTCCAGATATGATGGCTTTCGTCGGCCGGGGTGAGCACTTCCGATTCATCGATGTAGTCCACGCCGAGCGCTTCCAGCGCCTGCGCCTCAACGAAGTGCCCGATGCGGCACTTGGCCATCACCGGTATGGAAACCGCCTTCATAATGGCCTCTATGATGGTCGGGTCGGCCATTCTGGCCACGCCGCCCGCCGCCCTTATATCGGCGGGCACCCTCTCCAGGGCCATCACGGCACAGGCACCAGCCTCCTCAGCGATCTTGGCATGCTCAGCGCTGACCACGTCCATTATCACCCCGCCCTTGAGCATCTGGGCCAGACCGGTTTTAACCTTCCAAGTTCCCGTTTCCATACCTATCACCTCACTTTGGCGAGAACCCACCCCTTTTGCAATGATATTCTACTACTGAGTTAATAGTTTATCAACTTATTAGATTCAGTAGCTTTTTCGGGATATCTCTTCACCCTGGCTATTGTAGAGTGCAGCTATGTCGGGCTCACTATTGTTCCAAATAGCTCGACTAGATTCAAAACTGAGACCTCCCCATTCAGGATGATATTCATTAGTATAAACTCGAACGCTTTCTCCCGGCCCTAAGATGTAAGCAGAAAAAATGAATGAAGGATACCCGTCTGATATATCTTGTAGTATCCACCCGGCCAAATCTTGAGGTTGTTCTCCGAGATTGGTAATTTCCACATATTCGTCGGATTCTACACGAGGAACCTGCCCATCATAAAGAATGTGAGTAATCTGGATATTTTGAACTTCGGTGGGTGGTGGAGGTGGCAGAGTAGGTGGGGCCCAAAGCCCTTTTTTGTCCTGCCTCGCCTCTGCCTCAGCTTTCTCAAGGGTGTCTTGGTATTTAGTGTCGGGAGGATAAGCCTTTGCTTCAGCCAGTCCCTGTCTTACTAGCTCAGCATTAACGAAGATATCACCAACGTAGACATAGCGTAGAAGCCTTCCATATTTATCAGTTTCTGAGATATCC
>DAOUDY010000114.1:0-18237 GCA_034430755.1 Dehalococcoidales bacterium | reverse complement strand
CCAAAGGGGGAATAGAGTACCACAGGAGGTGAGACTAATAAACTCTAGTTTAACAGACAGAGTTGGCGAGATAATCGAAGCCAGCACCGCGGACTTCGTGGCACAGTGCTACGAGCTCTATGAGCTTCCGCCTCTGGGCAGCCTGGTGAAGACCAAGGACGGCGAGCTGGATATCTACGGCATTGTTTTCCACGCCACCACCGGCAGCCTGGAGCCGGGGCGGCGGCCCATCGCCCGCGGTAAAGACGAAGAAAGCGAGGAGGCCATCTACCAGTCCAGCCCCCAGCTCTCAAAGCTGCTCCGCAGCGAATTCAGCGCGCTGGTGGTGGGGCACAGGGAAAAAGATAGAATTAACCAGTACCTGCCCCCAAATCCGGCACGCATCCACGGCTTTGTCTATCAGTGCCCGCCCGACGAACTAAAAGAGTTCGGACGGTCGCTGGCATTTCTCACCTTGCTGGTGAATACCAATCTGCCCGTGGCCAAAGAGGAGATTGTGCCCGCCGCTCTCAGATTAATGAGCCGGGCGCAGGAGGACCCCCACGCCTTTCTGGTGGCGGCGGGCAAGGAACTGGCCGTCATGCTCGGCGGGCAGTACTATCAGCTCAGGGCGATTCTGGGGAGGCTGAAATGACGGATAGGCTGGGCGTAGTGGTCTCCGGCTCTCTGGAGAGCGGGGTCGAAGTCAAGCTGGACGGGACGGTATCGGTGGAGGACATGGCGGTGGGGAGATATGTCACCATCGAGGGACAGAAGCAGAGATTCTTCGGCATGATAACCGATATCGGCCTGGGCGTCATCGACCCGAGGTTTACGCTAACGCCGCCGGATATTGCCGACCCGTTCATTTCCGAGGTGCTCTCCGGGACGAGTACCTACGGCACATTGCACGTGCTGCCCATGCTGACCATAGCGGGCGATGTCGATACCCTGATTGAGGGGCCGCAGCCGGTGAAAACAGTCCCCAGCCACTTCTCGGCGGTCAACTTGGCCTCGCAGCAGGATGTCGAACTCGTCTTCGGCGGCGAGGACGAGAAGAGATTTTACGTCGGCACGCCGCTGGATATGGAGACCAAGATATGCCTCGACCTGCCGGAGCTGGTGAAACGCTCCAACGGCATCTTCGGCAAGAGCGGCACCGGCAAGACGTTTTTAACCCGCATATTGCTCATCGGCATGCTGCAGAAGAGCGCGGCGGTGAATTTGATTTTTGACATGCACAACGAGTACGGCTGGGTGGGGACGAGCGAGGGGGGGAAATCGGTCAAGGCCTTAAAACAGCTCTTCCCCGCAAAGGTGGCGGTGTTCACCCTTGATGAGGAAAGCTCGCGCCGGAGGAAGGTCAGCACCGACTTCGTGGTCAGGATTGGCTATGATGAGATTGAGCCGGAGGACATGTCATTGCTGCGCCAGACCCTGAACCTCACCGAGCCGGCCGTGGAGGCGATTTACCAGCTGCGGCGCCGGTTTGGCCGGGACTGGCTGCGACAGACCGCAGACCTGACCGACTCTGATGAAACAAGCCAGATTTTAAATGATTTAAGCATCCACGAGAGCACCTTCCAGAATTTAAAGAGGGGGCTTAACAGCATCCGCAGGCTTCCTTTTATTGAACCACATACGCCAGTAAACTCCGTTAAAAGTATTCTGGAGTACCTGGATAGAGGCATGAATGTGGTGCTGGAGTTCGGCCGCTACACGGACATCACCGCCTATGTCCTGGTGGCCAACCTGCTCACGCGGCGGATTTATGCCCAGTACCGCGAGCGGATGGAAAAGGCGATGGCGGAGGACTCCGCCAAGCCCACGCCGCTGGTCATCACCATTGAGGAGGCGCATCGTTTTCTTAACCCCGAGGTTGCCAGCCGGACCATCTTCGGCACCATCGCCCGCGAGATGAGAAAATACAACGTGACGCTGCTGGTCATTGACCAGCGTCCCAGTGGCATTGACACCGAGGTGATGTCGCAGATGGGCACCAAGGTCACCTGCCTGCTGGACAACGAGAGAGACATTGACAGCGTCCTCGCCGGCGTCTCCGGCAAAAGCGCTTTAAAATCGGTGCTTTCCCGGCTGGAGTCCAAGCAGCAGGCGCTCATTTTCGGGCATGCCGTACCAATGCCGGTGGTTATCAGAACGAGAGAGTACGGCTCGCCGCAGTCCTATCAGGAACTTCTCACCACCGGAAAAGCTGAAGGCGGGGAGCAGGCCGAGAAGGACATCGAAGAGCTGTGGGGGTGAGGGGCTGACCCGCCGCAGAGAACACAAAAAACTGGGTCGAATTATATCATGACACGTCTTAACTGGCTGGCTATCGGCGCCGGTATCATCCTGGGCCTTATTTTTCTGGCCGCCGGTCTGGGGAAGCTGCTCAACCAGACGGAATCGTTCGTTATTTTCGTTTTCCCGGAATTCTTGCCGACCGCGCTGGACAGGTTCATCTTCCGGTGGCTGCCTTACATCGAGACCATAGTTGGCCTGCTCCTCATCGCCGGCATTGCCGCCAGGCTGGTGGCTTCCCTGTCGCTGGCGCTTACCCTGAGCCTGATTGTCAATAACAGCGTACTGCTTGTTCAGGGGCTCGGCGATAAACCCTGCGGCTGTTTTGGCATGGCGGAGAGATGGGCGCAGCACCGGCTGTCTGTTGCCGGCGCGCTCTATGTCGATATCATAATGCTTATCCTGGGCTTTATGGTCGTGTTCTTGTATCAAGGCAGATTTATCAATATCAGTCCCTGGTTCCTGGGGAGAGGCTGAGTTAATGGGGAAAAAGATTGGCCTGGCACTGGGAGGTGGTGCGGCGCGGGGAATGGCGCACATCGGCGTCCTGACCATTCTGGAGAAAGAGGGCATTTCCATAGACCTGATTGCGGGCACGAGTGTTGGCGCCGCAGTTGGTTCGCTCTACGCGCAGAGTAAAAACGCAGCGCAGATAAAGGAGCGGGTCATCGCACTGTCAGGGCGACGGTTAACCCGGTTCATCGACCCTGCCCTGCCCAGGACCGGTCTCATAAAAGGTGAAAAAATCAAAGACCTGCTGGCCTCGTTTCTCGGCGGCAATGTGAAATTCAGCGACCTGCTGATACCGTTTGCCTGCACCGCGACCGATATCGATACCGGGGAACCGATAGTGCTTGCCCGCGGTTCCGTGGTAGAAGCGGTCAGGGCCAGCATTTCCTTGCCGGGGATATTTACCGTGGTTAAGCGGGGAGGCAGGTATCTGGTGGATGGCAGGCTGGCAAACCCGGTGCCGGTTAACCTGGTCCAGAAAATGGGCGCCGACTTCGTCATTGCGGTCAATGTCATACCGGGCGTGCTCGACCATTCCCACGAGTCAATTAAGGAAAGCACGAAGGGCGCCAGGGAGCCAAATATCATACACGTCCTGATTCAATCCGTACACATTGGCACCTATTCGCTGGTGCGGTCAAGTTTGGAGAATGCCGATGTTGTGATTGAACCGGATGTGGTGCATATCGGGGCGGCGGAATTTCACCGTGCCCGGGAGTGCATCAGGCTGGGTGAACTGGCGGCGCAGAAAGCCATAGCCGAAATCAGAAGCAGGTTGGGAATCTGAAGTCTCGCAAAGCGGTGGCATTGCCTCAACCCATCGGCTGACCTAGGGAATTTATCACAACGGTGTATCCAGGTTGACGAAAATAAAATAATATTTTATAATTATTATTGCAAATGATTTGCAGTAGCATTTAGAACCAGGGAAGCAGTGAGATGAATGCGAGCCGCCGGAAACTGGATAATGCCGGGAAGAGATTTACCCACCAGCGCGCCCTGATAATGGATATCATACGTCAGGGGCAGGGGCATCTTGACGCCGATGAGATATTCCGTCGCGCCCGTGAGAAAAAGCCCCGCCTCAGCCTCTCCACGGTTTATCGCACCCTGCAGATGCTGAAAGAGCTGGGCATGGTAGATGAGCTGCACTTTGGGGAAGGGCGCCATCACTATGAGGTGAAGCCGGCCAGAGAACACCATCACCTGGTGTGCCTCGGGTGCGGCCGGGTGATTGAATTCAGCTTTCCATTGTCCCGCTACATGAAAGAGGCGGTGCCAGAAATGAAAGGCTTTGATATCAGTGAAACGGAAGTAAATGTCGTCGGCTACTGCGACCGATGTCGCCGGTCTCGGCAGAAGTGACAGCGTTGCTCCGTAGAAAAGGTGAGGTATGACCGTAAAGAAGCAGGTGAATTTAAGGCAGATGTATCCCGGGCAGAGGGGCACGGTGTTGAGAGTCGATGGAGGGATGGGACTGCTGAGCCGTCTCAGCGCTATGGGCGTCAGGCCGGGCAAAAAAATCACCAAGGTAAGCTCGATGCTGATGCGGGGACCGGTAACCGTGCAGCTGGGCGGTACCCGGCTGGCCATAGGGTTTGGCATGGCCGGCAGGATTCTTGTTGAGCTTGAGCAATAATGGATTACGAGAATGGCTTGTCACGGTATGAAAACCCACGTTAAAAAGCGCCGGGGTAAAAAGAGCGGCCTGAGGAAAATCCTCCTCATGGGAAACCCCAATGTTGGCAAGAGCGTCGTTTTCTCACGACTGACGGGCGTGCGGGTTATCGCCTCAAACTATCCGGGAACGACGGTTGGTTATACCCAGGGATTGACGAAGGTTGGGGAGGAGGTGGCGGAGGTGATCGATGTGCCCGGCACTTATGGCCTGGAGCCGACCTGTGAGGCAGAGGAAATCGCCCTTGAAATGCTCGCCGCCGGCGATGTGGTGATAAATGTGGTTGATGCCACCAATCTGGAGAGAAACCTCAACCTGACGCTCCAGTTACTGGAAAAAGGCGTCCCGATGGTCGTTGCCCTGAACATGTGGGACGATGCCGGTCACCGCGGCATCCACATTGACCTGAAGCGGCTTGAAGATTTGCTCGGCGTTCCCGTTATTCCCACGGTGGCGGTGACCGGGCAGGGAATCAAGGAGCTGGTGGAAAGCATTCCCGCAGCCAGGGCGCCCAGGCTGCCGCCAGGCAGCCATGACGAGCGGTGGGTAGCTATTGGCAGCATTGTGGAACAGGTGCAGCAGGTAACCCACCGTCACCATACCTGGCTGGAAAGCCTGGAGGATGCCAGTGTCCGACCGTTTACCGGCATAACTATTGCTGTGGCGATCCTGGTGGGCACGTTCCTCGGTATACGCTTCATCGGTGAGAGCCTGATTGGCTATGTTCTGGACCCCCTGTTCGAGCACCTGTGGACGCCGGTAATCCTGTTTTTCAGCGACCTCATGGGCGGCTCCGGCATTCTCCATGAAGTGCTGCTCGGCCATATAATGGCCGGTGAGGTCAATTACGTCGAGTCATTCGGTTTGCTGACCACCGGGCTCTATGTGCCCTTTGCCATGGTGCTGCCGTACATCGTCTCTTTCTACCTCGTGCTCGGGCTGCTGGAGGACATCGGTTACCTGCCGCGTCTGGCCGTTCTCATGGATACCATCATGCACCGTCTGGGCCTTCACGGTTACGCCATTATTCCCACGTTGCTGGGGCTTGGCTGCAACGTTCCGGCAATTCTGGCGACCAGGATACTGGAAAGCAAACGGGAGAGGTTCATCGCGGCCACACTGATATCCATCGCCGTGCCCTGTGCCGCGCTGCAGGCAATGGTCTTCGGTCTGGTGGGAGAGCGCGGGATTCAGTACGTCGCCATCGTCTACGGGACCCTGTTTCTGGTCTGGGTGGTTCTCGGTTTTATCCTCAACCACATGATAAAGGGGTTCAGCCCCGAGCTATTAATCGAGATACCGCCCTATCGTATACCGCTGTGGCGTACCGTGTTTCAGAAGCTATGGCTCAGGGTTCATGGTTTCCTGCGTGAGGCCATCCCGATTATTCTGGGCGCTGTTCTGGTGATGAACATACTGTATGCCGTTGGCTTCTTTGATGTTATCGTCGATTTCACGGCACCGGTGGTAACCGGGCTGCTGGGTTTGCCCAAGGAAGCGGTGGTGGCGCTGGCAATCGGCTTCCTGCGCAAAGATGTGGCCGTGGGCATGCTGGCGCCTCTGGCGTTAACCTCGGAGCAGTTGGTCGTTGGCAGTGTGGTTCTGGCCATGTTCTTCCCCTGCATCGCCACCTTTGTGGTGCTCCTCAGGGAGCTGGGCGCGGTGGGGATGCTCAAGGCCGCTGCCATAATGGTTACGGTGGCCCTCTGCGTGGGCGGGCTGCTGAACGTGATTCTCTAGCTCAAACGAGCGGTTTCCTTATCAAAATTGTTTTTAACCTGCCTCACCGTTATAATGAAAAAGTATTTTTTTACTTAAGGTACAAAATGTACTGGCTTTATTACGTTGGCTGCTCTCTGACCCACGTGCTTGCGTTCCTCTTAACCAGGTACCGGGTGTTCGGCAGAGAACATGTTCCGGATAGGGGACCGCTGCTGGTGGTGGCCAATCACCTCAGTATGGCGGACCCGCCGGTAGTGGGCATCAGCATCAGGCGGCATGCGATGTTTCTGGCTAAAGAGGAATTATTCCGTTCGCGAATTCAAAGATACATCTTCCATAACTGTGGCGCCTTTCCAATACGACGCGGCGGCATGAACCGGGACGCCCTGCGCTTTGCGGAACGATTATTCGACAGGGGGGGTGCGCTGATTGCCTTTCCGGAAGGCCGACGTAGCATGGAATCGCAGATGGTAGACGCCTTTTCCGGGTCGGCGCTCATCGCGGTGCGCAACGGTGTTCCTATATTGCCGGTGGGGATATACGGCACGGAAAAGATAACGGGTTCTACCTGGTGGCTGCGCCGTCCCGAAATCACGGTGAACATCGGGCGCCCGTTCGAGCTTCCGTCGGTAAACGGCAAGGTGACCAGAAAACAGCTTGCGGAGTTCACGCATTCCATAATGGCGCGGATTGCCGAGCTGTTGCCCGAAGAATACCGGGGGCGATATGGTGGCTAAAAAAGCTAGCCAGGTGAAAATCGAGAAGGCGGACAAGGTGGGTTTCTGCTTCGGTGTGAAGCGGGCCCTGGACATACTGGAGAAGGTGGCCCGCGAGCGCGGTGGCGTGGAAACGCTGGGGGCGGTGGTGCATAACCGGCAGGTGCTGCAGAAGCTGGCGGAGGTCGGTGTGAAGGTAGCGAAAAACGTTGAAGATATCCACGGCAATGTGGTGGTAACCAGCTCTCACGGGATAAGTCCGCAGCTCGAGGAGGCAATAAAGGCCAGAAATATAGGTATCATCAGCACCACCTGCCCGTTCGTGCTTCGGGCACAGGTGGCCGCCCGGAGGCTGGCGGAAGCCGGCTTCTTTGTGGTTATTTACGGTGATGCCGAACACCCTGAGGTCAAGGGTATTCTCGGCTGGACCAAGGGAAAGGGCATTGCCGCGTTTGACGAGAAATTCCTGGACGGGCTGAACCAGATACCGCGCCGCATCGGGATTTTGTCCCAGACCACGCAGGTGCCGACCCACTTCACCGGGTTCGTCAAGAAGCTGATTGACGCTGCTTTTGCCCGGGATTCGGAGATGCGGATTATCGACACCATCTGCCACGATATCAGGGAACGCCAGGCAGCCGCCGTCGAACTGGCCAGCCAGGTGGACCTGATGCTGGTTGTGGGCGGGCATCACAGCGCCAATACCAATCGTCTGGCCGAATTATGTTCTCAAATAACGGAAACCCATCTGATTGAAACCGCCGCTGAAATCCGGCCTTCCTGGCTCGAGGGCAAACATCGCATCGGAGTAACCGCGGGCGCTTCCACCGATGAGCAGATAGTGAATGAAGTATTGAGGGCGTTGAAAACGCGGTTTAAATTGCCAGACAGGTAACCGTACGGGATATGCCGGGAATAGGGTGAATCTTGCCGGTAACCAGGTCGCCAATATCATTCAGGTTCTCACCCTGAAGTATAGCTATGATGTCATAGGGACCCGTCACGGTATCCACCGACATAACCCCTTTTAGTTTTTGCAGGGCAGCAACCACTTCTTTGGTTTTACCCACCTCCGTCTCAATCAATACAAATGCCTTAGCCGCCATCGGATACACCCCCTTTCTGCCAGACAGACCGACCTCATTTATACTTGGCAATCGGTAGTATAACCATCGCAAGGAGCTATGTCAAGGTGGATGTCAGGCTCTTACCTTGACGCCGGCAGGGGCTTTACCTATAATTTTACTTGATTTTAACCACAAGAATTTAAAAAAATTTCAGTGCCTTTCCCCTGTTAATCGCCGGTGATCGAAAGCAGCGGATAGGAAAGGAGCGTTTCCTTGGAATATTTCTTGACTGATGAGCAGAAGACAATGAAAAGCCTGGCCCGGAAGATTGCCGAGGAGAGGGTTCTGCCGGTTCGCGCTGAGCTGGATGAGAAGGAAGAGTTCCCCTGGGCGATCATAAAGGACCTGGCGGATGCCGATATGTTCCGCGTTTTCGTTCCCGAGGAGTATGGAGGATTGGGCGGCGGCTGCCTGGAGCTGTGCCTGGTGGTGGAGGAGCTGAGCCGGGCCTGCGGCGGCGTGGCGGCCACTTATGCGGTAAATGCCCTTGGCTCCCACACTCTGATAGAGTATGGTAACGAGGAGCAGAAGCGGAAGTACCTCCCGGATATCGCGGCGGGGAAGAAGCTGACCGCCTTCGCCATCAGCGAGGCCACGGCGGGCAGCGATGCCAGCGCCATAAAGATGACCGCGGACAGGGTTGAAGGCGGCTATCGGCTCAACGGCACCAAGCAGTTCATCACCAACGGTGGTGAAGCCGAGCTCTACACGGTGATTGCCCTGACCGACAGGACAAAGGGTGCCCGTGGCGCCAGTGCCATACTTGTTGAAAAAGGTACACCGGGCTTCACCTTCGGCAAGAAGGAGAAAAAGATGGGCATCCGCGCCTCAGCCACCCGGGAGCTCGTATTTCGCGACTGCCTCGTTCCGGAGGAGAACCTTATCGGCAGGCCGGGCATGGGATTTATCCAGGCGATGCGGCTCTTTGACTGCTCCCGGCCGGGAATCGGCGCGCAGGCGGTGGGCATCGCGCAGGGGGCGCTGGAAGCGGCGGTGGACTATGCCCAGCAGCGTGTCCAGTTCGGCCAGCCCATTATCACCCTGCCGGTGGTGCAGGACATGCTGGCGGAGATGGCCATTCAGGTGGAAGCGGCGCGGGCGCTGGTCTATGCCGCCGCGCGGATGGTGGACAGCGGTGCCCGGAAGATTACCGAGGAGTCGGCCATGGCCAAGGTCTTCGCCTCCGATGTGGCCATGAAAGTGACCACGGATGCGGTGCAGGTCTGCGGCGGCGCCGGCTACATGAAGGACTACCCGGTGGAGAAGATGATGCGGGATGCCAAAATCACCCAGATATATGAAGGCGCCAACCAGGTCCTGCGCAGCGCCATTGCCGTGGAGCTGAGAAAGCGAAAGGCAAGGACGGAATGAAAATCGTCGTCTGCCTGAAGCAGGTGCCCGGCACCACACAGGTGAAGATTGACCCCGAGACCAACACCCTTATCCGCCAGGGCATCGAGAACATCATCAATCCTTTTGATACCTACGCCGTTGAGGAAGGGGTCCGCCTGAGGGAGAGGTTTGGCGGCGGGGTAACTGTCATCAGCATGGGCCCTCCTCAGGCCGAAGCCGCCCTGAGAGAAGCCATCTCCCTCGGTGCCGATGAGGGGATCTTGTTGAGCGACCCCGCATTTGCCGGTGCCGACACCTGGGCAACCTCCTATACGCTCTCGGCGGCGCTGCGCAAGCTGGGGCAGTACGGCCTTGTCATATGCGGCCGGCAGACGCTGGACGGCGATACCGGGCAGGTCGGCCCGCAGCTCGCCGAGATGATGGCTCTCCCGTTTATCGCCTATGTCAGCCGGATAGAAGAGATAGCCGATGGCGGGATGCGCGTCCGGCGCATGGTTGAGGACGGGTACGAGGTCATGGAAAGCCCCCTCCCCGCCGTAATCACCGTGGTCAAGGAGATAAATACGCCGCGCCTGCCCTCGCTGCGCGGCATCGCCCGGTCGAAAAGTGTCACCATTCCGGTCTGGGGAGCAAAAGAGATAAACGTAGAACCGGATAAGGTCGGCCTGTCCGGCTCTTTTACCCGGGTCATCAGGATATTCTCTCCGCAGCGGGTCTGCCAGGGCGAGATATTCCAGGGAGACGTGGAAAATCAGGTGGACTGCCTGCTCGGCCGGTTGAAGGCTGACGGACTGGTGTAAAGGCACAAATTATGAGTAACGAAAACTACTGCGGCGTCTGGGTGTTTGCCGAGCAGCGAAACGGCAAAATCAGGGGCGTTGCCTACGAACTTCTGGCCAGGGGGAGAGAGCTGGCAGATGCCCTGCAGACGGAATTGAGCGCCGTTTGTCTGGGACACGAAATCGATGACGTCAGCAGTTTGATAGCCCACGGCGCCGACCGGGTCTATAGGGTAGACAGTCCTGCGCTGGCGAATAATCAGGAAGACCTCCTGACGCGGCAGCTCATCGGGCTGATTCAGCAGCACCGGCCGGAGATTGTCCTGGCCGGAGCCACCGCGCTGGGACGCGCTTTCATTCCTCGTGTGGCGGCGGCGCTGCCCACCGGGCTTTCCGCTGACTGCACCGACCTTGATATTGATGCTGATAAAAGGCTTTTACTGCAGACAAAGCCGACATTTGGCGGCAATATCATGGCCGTCATCACCTGTCCGGAGGCGAGACCCCAGATGGCGACGGTGCGTCCCCACGTCTTTTCCCGGCGCGAACCGGATGGAAGCCGAAAGGGAGAAATAATAAGAGTAGACTTTGACCGGGAGCGCACCACCTCACGGACGAAGCTCATCGACTTCGTGGAAGAGATTGCGGAAGCGGTGAGAATTGAGGAGGCGGACGTCGTCGTAGCCGGGGGGCGCGGTCTGGGAAAGGCGGAGAATTTTGAGATGCTCCGGGAGCTTGCCTCGGCCATGGGCGCAGCGGTGGGCGCCACGCGGGCCGTGGTGGACGAGGGATGGATTGCCTACTCGCACCAGATAGGCCAGACCGGGAAGACAGTCTGCCCCAGACTTTATATTGCCGTGGGCATTTCCGGGGCGCTGCAGCACGTGGTGGGCATGCAGACCTCGGAGTGCATCGTCGCCATCAATGACGACCCCCATGCCCCCATCTTTGAAGTGGCCACCTACGGCATCGTGGGCGACCTGTTCCAGGTGGTGCCGATGCTTACCGAGAAGCTCAGGAAGCGTTAAGCGACGCCTTTTCCTCAGGCTTGCGGTCAATGCGTAGCTTGGGCTATAATAGAATGAACTGGCTGGTGAGGAGGTGGCTGTTACGGAGATAAATGTTTCCCAGTTGCTCAAGGAATCCATCGGGTCATCCCGTAAATATAAAATAGATGAAACGATTGATATTGCCGAAGATGAACATGACAGAACGGTAAGCGGTGAAGTCAGCCTGCTGAGAACACAGCGCGGCGTCCTGGTCAGGGGAGAGCTACGAGCCGAGCTCGAACTCACCTGCAGCCGCTGCCTGAGCGCGTTTCACTTTCCACTGAACATAAGCTTTGAGGAGGAATATATTCAGACCATTGACGTTAACAGCGGACTGCTGCTTGGGCCCTCCGGGGAGCCCGGCGCCTTCACCATTGATGAACATCACGTGGTTGATTTGAGCGAAGCAGTGCGCCAGTACGCACTGCTGGTGATGCCGATGAAGCCGCTGTGCCGCCAGGAATGCGCCGGCCTGTGCCCGGAATGCGGGCGTAATCTGAACCTGGGGCCCTGCGGCTGCTCCGTGCAGACAGTTGATTCGCGCTGGTCAAAGCTCATGAATCTGATGTAATTCGGAGAATAAAGATAAAGGACTAGTATAATATGGGAGCGTTACCGAAGAGAAAGACATCCAAGGCGCGTCGCGATAAAAGGCGAAGCCATATGGCATTGAAGCCTCCCCAGTTTGATTACTGCCCCCAGTGCCATAGCCCGAAGCTGCCGCATCACGCCTGCCCCAACTGCGGGACCTATGCGGGCAGAGAGGTCATCGAGGTATCAGGCCCGTCAGCAAAGTCAGAGTAAGGCATTTCCCTCCAGTCTGGTGTGCGGTGGTAATCTATGTTGGCATCAACTAAGGTAGCTTACGTTTTTCCCGGCCAGGGCGCGCAGTATGTAGGCATGGGGAGGGACCTTTCTGAGGGCTTTGTTTCTGCGAAAAACATCTTCCAGCAGGCTGATGGAGTGCTGGGATTTCCTCTCTCAAAGCTCTGTTTTGAAGGGCCTGAGGAGGAACTGCGGCAGACGATAAATGCCCAGCCGGCGATATTGACGGTAAGTTACGCCTGTCTGGAAGCTGCCCGTGAGGTGAATCCCGGCCTGCCGCCGGCCCGCTTTATGGCCGGTCACAGCCTCGGCGAGTATACCGCGCTGGCCGCATCCGGGGTGCTCGATTTCAGGACCGCGGTCTATCTGGCGAGGGAGAGAGGTCGTTTGATGCATGAGGCTGGCACCATGCATCCCGGAAGCATGGCGGCAGTTATCGGCCTCGAGGAAACGCCGCTGCGTGAGGTATGTCAGCAGACAAGAACTTATATCGTGAATATGAACTCGCCGGGCCAGCTGGTCATAAGCGGCGAGAGATATAGTGTGGCCAAAGCCATGGAAATAGCCAAAGACAGGGGAGCGGCCCGTGTCATACCGCTGCTGGTAAGCGGTGCCTTCCATACGCCGCTGATGCAGCCCGCCGTCGAGGGCATGACGGAAATCTTATCCCGGCTCGCCTTTGCCGACCCCGCTATCCCCATCATCGCCAATACCACCGCCCAGCCCCTGACCACGGCTCAGGCGGTAAAGGAAGAGCTTATCCAGCAGCTATACTGCTGTGTCCAGTGGCAGCGCTCCGTGGAATACATGATATCTAAAGGAGTATCCACGTTCATTGAAATAGGACCGGGAAAGGTGCTTGCCGGCCTGATAAAGCGGATAAACCGCGAGGTCCAGACCATCAACATCGGGGATGCGCCGTCGGTGAGCAGCCGTCCGGCATAATCCAAGGAGGTAGAAATGGAGCTATCCGGTAAAGTAGCCATTGTGACCGGCAGTGCCCGTGGCATCGGGAGAGAAATTGCCCTCAGGCTGGCAGAAGCCGGCGCGACCGTTGTCGTCAGCGATGTTGCCGACGCGGAGCCGGTGGCTGAGGAAATAAGGAAAATGGGAGGGCAGAGTCTGGCGGTGGTGACCGATGTCACTTCCGCATCTGACGTTGCCGGTCTCGTGGAAAGAGCGTCCGGTGAATACGGGCGGATAGATATTCTGGTAAACAACGCCGGCATTGCCCGCGACCAGCTTTTAATGCGGATGTCGGACGAGGACTGGGAAGCGGTGCTCAACGTGAATTTGAAGAGCGTTTTCCTGTGCACGCGCGCCGTATTGCGGCATATGGTCAGGCAGAGATGGGGCCGCATTATCAGTATATCCAGCATCGTGGGGATTGTGGGCAATCCCGGGCAGGCCAATTACGCCTCGTCAAAAGCGGGAATCATCGGCTTTACCAAAACCATGGCCCGCGAGGTCGGCTCGCGAGGCATTACGGTCAACGCCATTGCCCCCGGTTTCATCGCCACCAAAATGACCGAGCAGTTGAGCGAGGAGCAGAAAGGGGAGATGCTGAAGCGGATACCACTCGGTTTCCTGGGCACGCCGCGTGACGTGGCCGAGGCGGTGGCGTTTCTGGCGTCGGAAGAAGCAAGATATATCACCGGGCAGGTTCTGGGCGTGGATGGCGGGCTGGGGGGACTGTAAGTTTGATACCGCGTAAATTGGCTTCAGACTAACCGTTGGCCTTCTTGCCCAGCGATTTTATATCCGGGCGGTGCCTGAGGCCCCACTCCTTGAAACACTGCAGCACTTCCTCATCGCTGGGCTCGTGCCAGTAGTGGTAGAAATCGGAGACGTAGAATTCCAGGCCGAACCCGGACACGCAGGCCACCACCCGGTTGGCTATCTTCTCCACCTTGGGCAATGCCGCGGCTGATGCCACCGGCACGGCAACGATTATCTCCCGGGGCTGGCGGTAGCGTATCGATTCCACGGCGGCCATCATGGTATACCCGGAGGCGAGGCCGTCGTCAACGATGAGCACGGTTTTGTCCTTGACCAGCGAGGGAGGCCTTTTGCCGTGGTAGAGCAGACTGCGCTGGCGGATGGCGGCTCTTACCCGGCTCACCTGATAGTTTATCTGCTGCTGACTCAGGTTAAATCGCTTCACCATGTCCTCATTGAGTATGGTGGTGCCGTCGTCGGTCACGGCGCCAAAACCGCCCTCGGGGCTGAGCGGCAGCGGTATCTTGCGGGATATGATGATATTGAAGTCGGCATTGAGCGCCAGTGCCACCCCCAGCCCCACCAGCACCCCGCCGTTGGGAATCGCCAGCACCACGGCCGACCGGTTCTGGTACTCGGTCAGCCAGGTCGCCAGCTGCCGCCCGGCATCGTAGCGGTTCTCAAAAATCGGCTCGTGTCTGGTAAGACGCATGCTCATCTTCTTAAAATCTCGGTTCTCAACTGATTAACCTGAACTCGGTCACGTCCACCAGTCCCCGGTCGGTGAGCTTGAGCTCGGGAATCACGGGCAGGGCGAGAAAAGAAAGGGTGGCAAAGGGTGAGGGAAGCTTGGCGCCGAGCTCTCTGGCTTTCTGATCCAGCTTTTCCAGCCGGGCGACCACTGTCTCCAGCGGTTCATCGGAGAGCAGCCCGGCGATGGGCAATCCCAGGCTGGCCAGCACCTTGCCGTCCGCTATCGCTACCAGACCACCCCGCAGGCGCTCGATTTCCTGAATCGCCGTCACTATATCGTCGTCGCTCGTCCCGACGGCAACGATGTTGTGCGAATCATGGGCCACGGAGGAAGCAAGGGCTCCCTTCTTCAGCCCGAAGCCGGCCACCATGCCCAGCCCCATATTGCCGGTTGCCCGGTGCCTTTCCGCCACCACCAGTTTCAGGATGTCCCGTTCCGTATCCGGGATAACCTGGCCATCGACCGTTTTGACCTTCAGATAACGTTTGCGGGTCACTATCTGGCCCGGTATGACCTCAATGACGGGCAGCTCTTCTGACGCAGCCGTCAGCCTCAATTTTCCGGCGTCGAATGGTTTGATGTTCACCGTTCCGGTTACCGCACGGTTATCCGCCTGCGGCGGCGGGAATAACGGCTTTCCCTCTCTGGCGACGGGACGGCCGCGGTAGAAGACCGCCTTCACCGACAGGTTATTCAGGTCATCGAGGACTAATATATTGGCGAAGCGGCCGGGAGCTATTGCCCCCAGACCGTCAAGGCGAAAATAAGCGGCGGCATTGATGGTGGCCATCTGGATGGCCCGCACCGGCTCAAGGCCGAGCTTTATCGCCTTGCGCACCACGGCATCTATATCTCCATCGTGGAGCAGGTCGTAAGCGCTGCGGTCGTCAACGACAAAAAGGCACCGGTTATAGGTCTTATCGGTGACCAGCGGCAGCAGGGCTTCCAGGTTCTTTTCCGAAGAGCCCTCCCGTATCATAACGAACATGCCTTTTTCCAGTTTTTCCCTGGCCTCTTCCAGAGCTACTGATTCATGGTCGGAGCCTATGCCGGCGGCAATGTAGGCATCGAGGTCTTTTCCCCTGACGCCGGGAGCGTGTCCGTCGATAATCTTGCCCTGGCTCAGAGCGATTTTGCGCAGCACCGTGGCATCGCTGTGAATGACGCCGGGGAAGTTCATCACCTCCCCCAGCCCGATGGTCTCCCGCCAGCGCAGTATCTGGCGGATGTCCTCAGGGCTGATGCTGGCCCCCGATGTCTCCAGATGGGTGGCCGGCACGCAGGACGGTGCCATCAGGAACAGGTCGAGGGGCAACTTGCGGACGCAGTCGAGCACGTAACGCATCCCGGCCAGGCCGCAGACGTTGGCGATTTCATGCAGGTCGGTGACGATGGCCGAGGTGCCCCGCGATACCACCGCCTGCGCGTACTGGCCGACGTCCAGCATAGAGCTTTCCAGGTGAACGTGGCCATCGATGAAGCCCGGGGCGAGGTACCTGCCGGAAACGTCCACGGTTTGCCTTGCCTTGCTGTAATCCCCCACCCCGGCAACGCGGTCGCCGCAGATGGCGACATTTCCCGATATTACTTCCCCGGTAAAGGTGTTTACCACCCTGCCATTGGCCAGGATGAGGTCGGCGGGCTGGTCTCCTCTGGCCACGGCGATCAGCCTGGCTTGCCCGGTGGTCATTATGCTTCGTCCTCCGTATCCAGATAGCAGATATCAGGCAGGTTGCGAAACCTCTGGTTTGCATCCAGCCCGTAACCGATGAGGAACTTATCGGGCACGGTGAAACCGAGGTAGTCAATGTTCACGGGAACCTTCCGCCGTGATGGCTTGTCGGTGAGGGCGCAGAGCTTTGCCGAAGCCGGTTTGCGCCTTCTGAGGTAATCAAGGAGGAAGGCGGTGGTTAGGCCGGTATCCACGATGTCCTCCACGACCAGCACATGCCTGTCCTGTAGCGGCGTCTCCAGCTTCTTCACCACTTTGATTTTGCCTGAGGTCTGCGTGCTGCTGCCGTAGCTGGACAGGCCGATGAAGTCCACCTCAAGCGGGAAGTCGAGGTGACGGATAAGGTCAGCCAGAAAAACGAATGAACCCCTGAGAATGCCCAGCATAAGGGGGTTCTTGTTGCGGTAATCTTTGCTGATTTCGGAAGCGAGGCGCCTGACAGTGGCCTCAATCACCTTACGGTCGAAAAGGACATGGAATTCTGCTCTGGAATTCATCTCTGGTTGAGATTATAAACCTAACCTGTTTGCCTGTCCACCGCAAATCGGCAGGTCGTCAGGCGTTTATTCCAAACCTGACATAATTTGGTGCCGGTTTAACATGTCAGCCGCACAATACCATAGACACTATTTACCAATAATGCTCTCCGCCCGTTGTGGCTGGAGTACCTGTAGGCGTCAGTTAGCATTTAAAAGAGAAGAGCCATGCCGCCCTAACGCCTGCCCCTTACCACGAAGAACACGATAACCAGAATAACAAGGACGGCGATTCCAACCCATGTAAGTATTGACATTGACGGTTCTCCTCCTTTCAACTAGGAATCAAAAAATCTTAACCATATTATGGTACCAGACTGCAGTCTTTCAGAATGATGTTCCTTTCATAGCCAGCGTACGTGCCCTGTACCGTTGCCGCTTGCCCATCGGCCAAACGCGATAAAGGCGCACTGTGTTCGCGGTCAAAAGTGCAGCGTACCTGCCAGGACGATGGGTTCCCCACATCCGCCAGCATAATATAGAAAATATCCAGGTTATCTCTGACAAATACTTTATCCACGGTTCCAGCTACCTGAAGCGGTTTGTTCATCAGTTTGGTATTCGTACCCGCCTTGTCCGAATTGAAGGCGGCATTCAGCCCGGCAACGGTGGCGTTGATGGTACCTGTGGCCGGGTCTGGTTCCAGGGCCGGGACAGCCACTGGTTCCGGCGCTGGAACCGCCTCTATTTCCGGCTCGCTTTCCGCCGCTGGCTCTGGAGCTGGTTCTGCCTCTGGTTCCGGTGCAGTTACCGGCTCCGGTGCCGGTTCCGCTTCTGCTTCCGGTACAGATGACTTCTCCGGTTCAACTGCTGCCTCGCTGTCCTCTACCGTCTCGGCTTCAGGTTCAAGTGGTGGCAGGGGCTCTCTCTCCTCCTCCACCTCGGCGGCAACCGCCGCTGCCGGTTGGGGAGGGGCTGGTGTCTCAGGCTCCATTTCTGGCTCGGGTTCCGGCATTGGGGGCGGCTGTGGTTCTGGTTCCGGTGCCGGCACCGGTTTCACGGCAACTTCAGCAACCGGCGATGGTTCCGGCCTCTCTTCGAAGATGGGCTGCGCCTTGGCTGACTTCTCCTCCTGTATTTCCCGGTAGGTCTTGGGTATTTTCCTGAAAGCGCCGGAAAGAAGTGGGTGACCGCACCACTGGCAGGCCCAGTCTTCGGTTCTAAGTGTCTCCCGACCACAATTAGGACATTTCGGCATGTGGAACCTCTTTTCCACAGATTATACCATATTATATTCGGATGTAAACTAGTGACATGCCCTAGACTTTTGGCATATAGCTACGGTCTGGCTCCGCCATGCCAATTTGTAATATTTTTGAAACGGTGTTCCGGACTTTTATGCTGGTCACGGGAATATCGCTTGCCGCAGCGATAATCAGTATCTTCCTGCACAATGCCATTTATGCGCTGATTGTGCACTTCTGGGGTGCCGATTTCGAGGAGCCTGTCTTCTTCAT
>DAOUDY010000113.1:0-3530 GCA_034430755.1 Dehalococcoidales bacterium | reverse complement strand
TACCAAAATTTGCCATTTTAGGTAGAAAAGGAGGTAGATGAATGGCGTACAAGATAACGGAGGAGTGCATAAGCTGCGGGGCGTGTGAACCGGAGTGTCCGAACCAGGCCATCAGCGAAGGGGAGACGGTCTACGTGATTGACCCCAAAAAATGCACTGAGTGCGTCGGCTCCTATGAATCCTCGCGGTGCGCTGAAGTGTGCCCGGTTGATGCCTGCGTGGCTGATCCGGCTCACAAGGAAAGCCGCGAGCAGCTTCTGGAAAAGTGGAAGAAGCTGCATCCGGGAGAAACGCCGTCGGTTACCTAGTGGTAATCTGATGCCCCGTCCCGTACCGTTAATTCGAAAAAGATGGGGGCTGCGTTCCTGTTAAATTGTATAGCGTAGCCCCCATATCTGAGTCTCTCTGATTTCGGCTGAGAATACCTGCCTTTTACTGGAAGAAAGAGCGCACCGAGTCAAATTCCCCGGGCAGCAGCGTCAGCACCACAGGGAAGCCGTCCAGCAGAAAGGTAGCCAGGGCTGATTCCGCAATCGGGTCGGATATGCCCAGGAATTTGGTCCAGGTAGCCAGCAGGGCACCGCAGAATATAGAGCCCGTTATCAGTCCCAGAAGCGCCCCACCCAGTCGGTTTACCCAGCCCAGCAGTACGATTGAGGTCAGCCACTTCAGAACGCCGGCGATGATGCTGGCGACCAGCATCACACCGATGAGTATTATGGCAAAGGCGACCACCCGGGCCAGTGTCTCCTGAGGGATGAAGGTGAGCCTATCCGCCAGGGCAACGTAAAAACGCCCGGCCAGAACGATGCCGACAATCACCCCGACGAGAGTTAACACCGCCTTTATGATGCCGATTTTAAAGCCAACGAGCGCGACAATCCCTATTATCGCAATGATGGCAATATCAAGCCAGCTCATAATTTTTTAGCCCTTCACCGGTACTGCTCTCAATCCCCTTTGCCTGTTTCCCATTTTACCATTATTAATATCATTAATATCATTCGTAGTGCAGCGCGTCAATAGGGTTGAGTCGGGCGGCCCTCATTGCCGGGTACAGTCCGGAGGCAAGCCCGATGATTAACGAGACCATAAAGGCCAGTATGATAATGTCGGCGGAGACGACCGCCGCCAGTTTGAAACCGCCGACGTCTATCTGTGAAATCACCCAGGACAGGAGCCAGCCGCCGGCAACGCCAATACCACCGCCGGCAAAACCCATCGTTGCTGCCTCAATGAGGAACTGCATCAGGATATCACGTCGTTTGGCGCCCACCGCTTTGCGTATCCCTATCTCCCGTGTCCGCTCCGTGACCGATACCAGCATGATGTTCATGATGCCGATACTGCCGACAATAAGCGAGATGCTGGCGATGGCGCCCAGAACGATGGAGAATATCCCCGTTACCTGACCGACGATTTCCATAACCTGTTCCTGGCTGACCACGGCGAAGTCATCCTTATCATCGCTCTTCAGGTTGTGCCGCCGACGCAGAATGGACTCAATCTCCTCGGTGACCATTTCCCTGTCTGCCGTGTCGGACAGCTGGAAGCTTATTGAGGCAACGGCATCCTGGCCGGTGGCGGTCTGCTGGGGGAACAGCCGCGCCTGATAGGTGGTGATGGGCACAATCACCACTTCATCAAAACTGATGCCGAACATGGCGCCGCCTTTGGCTTCCAGCACGCCGATAACGGTAAACCGCTGTTTCTTCAATTTTACCTGTTCACCGACCGCGTCTTCGTCGCCAAACAGCTCTTCGACCATATCGCTGCCCAGCACTACCACGTTGGCCCGTTGCGCTACATGATGTTCGGTAAAGAACTGACCTGAAGCTACGGAATACCGCATTACTTCCAGGTACGCGGGAGTGGCGCCGTGGAGCAGCCCGCTCTTGGTCTCGCTACCGGCGGTTACGGTGATGAAATTCTCATTTACCGGGGCAATATTTTCGACACCATGTACATTTTCGATGGCACGGGCATCATCCATGGTCAGCGATGGTAACGCATATGCCGGGGACATGGAGAAGCCTCCCTCCACTTCGGGGTTGGTGGGCATTATGCTGAGCACATTCGTACCCAGTTGTTCGTAAGCGGCGGCGATGGAGGCTTCGGCGCCCCTGGCCACTGACATAAGGGTAATGACTGACCCCACCCCGATGATGATGCCGAGCATGGTCAGCGAGGACCGCAGCTTATTGGCGAATAGCGACCTGATGGCAATGACCATGGAATCTATTAGCTTCACCTATATCTCCTGCTGTTTAATTGCTATCAATTGCCCATATCTTTTCGCTTACGTATCGTTTTAGCGTTGTGTAAAACCTTTTCGTCGCTGATAATCCTGCCGTCCAGCAGGCGTATTATGCGCTGGGTCTGCGTGGCCACGTCCATTTCGTGCGTGACCAGAATCACCGTAATCCCTTCCTGGTGAAGCTGGGAGAAGATACGGATAATCTCTGTGGTGACGGAACTGTCCAGGTTGCCCGTAGGCTCATCGGCCAGAATGAGTGACGGATTGTTCACCAGGGCCCGGGCAATGGCCACGCGTTGCTGCTCGCCGCCGGACAGTTCGGTGGGTTTATGGGTGGCTCGTGCCCCCAGCCCGACCTTTTCCAGTGCTTCCAGGCTGTGCTTGCGCCGCTGTCCACCGCCGCCGTAGAGGAGGGGCAGCTCCACATTGGAAAGGGCCGAGGCGCGCGGCAGGAGGTTGAACGTCTGGAAGACAAAGCCGACTTTCTTGTTTCTCAGCTCGGCGAGACTGTTATCATTGAGCCGGCTGACATCCATGCCTTCCAGCATATATTTACCCGCAGTAGGCTTGTCCAGGAAGCCGATGATGTTCATCAATGTTGACTTGCCGGAACCGGAGGCACCAACGATGGCCACCATCTCCCCCTGGTTGATGGTCAGGTCTATTCCCCGGAGAGCCGGGACCTCAACCTTGCCCATACGGTAGATTTTGGTGATGTTATCAAGCTCAATCATTTGGTGCTCCTGTCTTATTGATTTTATAAAGTATCTGGGACAAGCCCGCCCGGTTGCCTATCAGCGTTTACTGACGGCAAGGACCGTTTCTCCGACGCTCACACCGCTGATGATTTCCGTATCGAAGCCGTCGCTGATGCCGACCACCACCGGCCTCTCTTCTAGGTCATCGCCAACGACGATGCTGACCACGGGATTACCCTCGCTGTCTTCGCTGATGGCGCGGTCCGGCACCATCAGGACATCGGTGCGGCTGGCCAGTACAATGTCGGCCTCGGCACTCATGCCGACCCTGATGCCAGAGTCCTCCGGGGCGTTTAGCTCAATCTTAACGTTGTAGACGATAACGCCGCTGACCTCGAGCGGCAGCGGGTAGATGGTGGCGACCACACCGTCGAACTCCCTGTCGGGCAGGGCATCAAGGGTTATGATTACCTCCTGACCCACCGCCACATCAGGGATATCTATTTCATCCACTTCCACGACCAGTTCCAGGCTGGTGGGATCAATCAGGCGCATAATCTGTTTGGGTGCCATCG
>DAOUDY010000112.1:0-2983 GCA_034430755.1 Dehalococcoidales bacterium | reverse complement strand
GCCTGAAAGTCACCGCAGTTGGAGCAGGAGCTTACCTCCAGCCACTCCTCGCAGCCCGGTGCCCACATCTCGATGTCATAGGACTTCTGGGAGGCAAAGCCAAGCTCGCCGGTGCAGAGCTGCTTTATCCGGTAGGGAAGCTCCAGCCTCCGGCAGACATCTTCGGCATCGGCTAAGAGCTTTTCCAGCTCATCGTCGGAGGCATCCGGCGCGGTGAATTTGTAGAGCTCCACCTTATCGAACTGGTGCCCCCGCTTAATGCCGCGGGTATCTTTTCCGGCCGACATCTTCTCCCGGCGGAAGCAGGCGGTGTAGGCGACGTAGTAAACGGGCAGGGTGCCCGGCGGGATAATCTCGTCGCGGTAGAGGTTGGTCAGGGGCACCTCGGCGGTGGGCACGAACCAGAGGTCGTCGGCCTCATCGTGGTAGAGGTTATCGGCGAACTTGGGCAGGTTGCCCGAGCCGACCATGCAATCCCGCTTGACCATAAAGGGCGGGTAAATCTCCTGATAGCCGTGCTCCGAGGTGTGCAGGTCGAGCATGAAGGCGATGATTGCCCGCTGAAGCTTAGCGCCCAGGCCTTTGAGCACATAGAAGCGGGTGCCGGATAGCTTTACCCCCCGCTCAAAGTCGATGATATCCAGCGACTCTCCCAGCTTCCAGTGGGGGGAAGGGGTGAAGCTAAAGCTCTTGGGCTCCCCCCAGGAGCGGGTGATGACGCTGTCGTCCTCGTCGGCGCCGACGGGTGTGGCGGGGTGGGGGATATTGGGCACCTGGAGCAAAAGCTCTTCCAGCTGGCTATCCAGGCTCCTCACCTCGTCTTCAAGCCCCCTTATGATGGCGCGCAGGTCGCGGCCTTCTTCGATGGTCGCCTTGTCTGACTGCCTCTTCTGGGCGGTCTGCTTTTTCTGGTGCCTCAGGCTCTCCAGCTCTAACAGCTTCTGGCGGCGCTCACCGTCAAGCTCCATGATTTCGTCCAGGGGGGCGCTGTCCTGGCGGTCTTCTATCGCCTTGCGCACCAGGTCGGTGTTGTCCCGGATAAATTTAAGGTCAAGCATGGCAATTCTTTCTTTTTTATTTTATTTCCTTATTTTATTTCCTTCCACTTAAGGGTGGCTGGGCGGGAATAGATATAAATCTATTTTACCCCGACTGGGGTATTCCAATCCACCTCGGCGTTTTATTCATATATTCCCGGTAGTCCTTATTATACCTCGCCAGGCAATACCTCTCCTCAAGGCGTGCCTCGGTGCGTATCCAGAAGATGTTGGCCAGGCCCAGCAGGATGAATACCCAGGAGGCGCTGGCGATGCCGGTGCCGATATATATTATTATCATTGACAGGTAAAGGGGGTGCCGCGAGAAAGAATAGGCCCCTTTGGTGGCCGGTTTTTCGGCGGGGGCAGTGGCAAAGTTAACGGTGGCTACCGCCAGTATCACCAGCCCCACAAGAAAGACGGGCAGGCCGGTATAGAACCAGGCCGTCCCCAGCCGGAGGGGCAGAAAGATAGAGTATATTGTAGCCAGCATCCAGAGGGAGTTGCCTATGAAGGAATTAATCTTTTCCCACTTGCTCCGCTTTATACCGGAAGGGAGCGAGCTTCTGGCCCACACTCTCTTGCCCATCAGCATAATCGCCAGCATCTGCAGGATAAAGCTGCTCATAAAAATCCAGGCGTTCCAGACTCCTATTTCAAAGGCCGGTATGAGCGGCATTTTTTCTCCTCATGATTTGGGTATCCCAATCCACCTAGGAGTTCGGTTCAGATATTCGCGGTAGGCATCGCCGTAGAATTTTAAAAGGTGGCGTTCTTCGGCCTCTATCCATAAAAGCGGTATAATCGTAAATACCACGGAAAGCAACAGGAAAACCCAGGAGGCTGTAGCTATACCTACTCCTACGAGTGCCGGGAATATGGAGAGCTGCATTGGATTTCTTGAATAGCGATATATTCCCCCGGTGACGAGCTTTTCGGGCGGCGTTTTGGCAAAAGCGACAAAAACCAGCGCGTATAAAATTAAACCTAATAAATGAACGGGAAGCCCTACATAAAACCATACCGTGCCCAGTTTAATCGGCACGAAGACGGAGTATATAAACATGAGAAGATTGAGTATGTGGAGAGAAAAGAAAGCCGCCTTCTGTGTTTTATTGAACTCATTGACAAAACTGCTCCCCGCCTCCCGGCCCTTGGGTATTATATTGAGAGGCACCAGGAAATAGGGCACCAGCAGCAAAACCATGAAAATCCAGGCGTTCCATACTCCTATCTCGAAGGCTGGTATAAGCGACATTTGTGCTCCTTATGATTTTGGTATCCCGATCCACCTTGGAGTCCTGTCCATATATTCGCGGTAGGCATCGCCGTACTTTTCCAGCAGGAAGCGCTCTTCGGCGGGTACTACAATGCACCACAGGACTATCCAAGCCACGGCCAGTAGCAGCATAACCCAGGAAGCACAGGCTATGCCTATGCCGACGTACAGCAAAAAGCCGCTTAGGTATATGGGGTGTCTTGAAATCCGGTATACTCCTCTGGTAACCGGCTTATCGGTTGGCGTGGCAGCAAAGTTGATACTAACCATTACCGTCATGACCAGTGCCAGCACATAAATAACAAGGCCCGCATATAACCAGGCTGTGCCTATCTTTAGCGGCAGGAAGATAGAGTAGATGACGGCAAGAGGCATTATGACGGCGTGGGTGGAGAGAGCTAATCTGCTGTTGAGTTTACTTAACGGTATGGATTGGGTCGCCCTTCCCGTTCTTTCTTTGGCTTCTTTACCCATCACTAAATCCGGGATAAACATTACGAGAATAAAGAGGGCTTGAAGAATCCAGGCATTCCAGACACCTATTTCAAAGGCGGGTATAAGCGACATTTTTATTTCTCCTTCTCCCTTAGCTGGGGGAAAAGGATAACCTCGCGGATGGCTGGCTGGTTGGTTAGGAGCATCACCAGGCGGTCAATGCCGACGCCCA
>DAOUDY010000111.1:0-6657 GCA_034430755.1 Dehalococcoidales bacterium | reverse complement strand
AAAGAGCTTGAATCTCTAATTCATTTCTGGAAGGACAGCCTGGCTGAGCACCGGCTGCTGATGAGCCCGTCCACAGCATACCTCGTGGAGCAGACCATCAAATGCCTGGAGACACTGGCTAACCTGACTGCTGGTGGTCTCTTTGTGTCCAGGCTGAACAACGGGGACTGGATGGTGGGAAAAGCAAGCTATATCTATCACCTCGATATCACCCGGGACCACTACGCCGACCCCAACCTGATTATACGAAACATCCTGGCTGACACCGTATTACAGGCCAGGGCGAGGTTTTCAGGAGAAGCCGGATGAACGATATAGAACAGAAAATACTGGGGCTGGTATCTGAGAGGCAGCATGTGAGCTTCGTTGAAATCAAGCGCCTGTTGGGAGAGGATTCCCACGGCGAAATCTGGTTATCTCTACCGAAACATCCCAATATCATTCTCTGGCCCGATATAAGTGAGACCATGGCCGATGCCCTAACCAGCCTAGTCAAAGCGGGCAGGCTTTACGCGCATCCCTCCTCGGTGCTGGTCTACTTTGTCGATGGAGGAAGCCTGAACCTGCCACTGGCGAAACAGGCCAGACAGTATAAGAAGCCGCACTGGCTCCCGGTTGTCTTTTGTACCTTCCCACCCCATCAAAGACGTCGGCACGCTACGCCCGGAGGTGGGTGGATAAGAGAGGGCAAAGAGGTAAAGAAAGATGGATGAGATGACGGCGGCTATGCTCGCCCAGATCGGAAGGAGATGAGAGTGACCGGTGATACACAAAGCTTAGTCGTGAATATGTTTAATCCTTTGGAGGCGTAATGCGCCGATCCGTCGCCAGGGGGAGAGTATTCCCCCAAAGCTATTCCACCGACAGGCGGTACGGGCGCCTGTCGCTGAAGGCTATTGGTCTTTTCCCTCTGATCTGGGCCAACGCTGATGACCAGGGCCGGCTTTGCGGCGATCCTGAAGAGGTAAAGTACGTTTGCTGCCCCAACATTGACCACATCGCCAAGGCTGATGTCCCCGGGTTACTGGAGGAACTTGAGCTTCATAGCCTGATAAGACTCTATGAAACGCCGCGCTCTGCCGCCATCCAGATTCTTGACTGGTGGGACATTCAGAGGCCGCAATGGGCGTGGCCCTCGGAATACCCGCCGCTGAACGGCTGGAAGGACCGGCTGCGATATAAGAGGGGGGCTACAACGGTCGTCACCGAAAACTGGCCGCCCTCGGCTGAGAGGCAAAACGGTGCTCAGGTGAGCAGCGACGTTACCCCGGGTGAGAACCACAACGATTCTCAGGCGGGCGATGAAATTGTCCCAGGTGAGAATAAAACCAACGCTCGGGCGAGCCAGAAAATAACGTCAGGTGAGAATGGAAATGCCTCTCAGCTGACGCCGGAAGTTATCTCAGATGAACTCCCAATACCTGCTCAGGTGAACGAGGAAACAACTTCAGGTGAATTTTCAGGTGAGCCTTCAGGTGAGATTTCACCTGAGAAACCAGAAAAACCCTCTTCCTTCCCCCACACCCCCTTCTATCACCCGGGTACTGAAAGAGAATACGAAAAAGAAAGCGGAAACCGAAAAAGAAATTCACCTGAGGACTCAGGTGAGTTCTCACCTGAGAAACCACCTGGCGGTGGCTTACCGGACAAAGGGCTTTTTGAAAATATCCTGGAGCAAATCAAGGGCGCACCTAACCGCAAGGAGGCGATTGCCAGGGTGGGTGAGCTTTACCAGGTTTGCGCCGGCCGGGCGCCACCGCACGGACGCATCGGAGTTATCGCCAGGAAAGCCAACTACGACTTTGGCTACCTGGCGAAGCTCATCTGGGAAACAACCAGTGTGAGACCATCGGGAGACCTGTTGAGCTACGTCGAAGGCCGGATGAAGGGGGAAAAGAGAGTCAATGAGCAGCGAGAATCAGCAAACATGCGGCGGGGGACTGGCCCCGGTCGGAAAGATCCTGTCCAGGCTTTCCGGGATGCCGGAGGGACAGTCATCATCAGCGGAGAGGAGGCCGAGGCAGGAGACGAGGACGGATGAGTGCGAGTGCCGGACCTGCGGCGGCAAATTCGAGGGCGAGGTGACCACGTTTTTCTTCTGCCAGCCCCCGCGTGAAGTGAGGCCCAGGGAGTGTACGGTTTGCCGGCACAAGCGCGAAGAGGAAGAGAAGCGGCTGGAGGATCAGGAACGGGAGCTTGAGAGGGTCGCCATCAGGGAGAGGTGGCGAAAAGAATGCGGCATATCATCTGACCTGCACTGCACCCGGTTCGAGGACTTTGAGCCGGAGTTCCAGCGGGAGGCTTTGCGGGTATGCCGCAAATACGCCGGGAGTTTCGACCTGGACAATCCCAGGGGCATGCCGTCGCTCTACCTGTACTCAAGGGGGCCGGGCGTGGGCAAGTCCACGCTCATGGCCTGCATCGCCAATCACCTTATCGACAACTGGAGGGGAGACCCGGCCAGCGCCACGCTTCCGGTCAGGTTTGAGAAGGGGCCAGGCTTGGTCAGACGAGTCCGGGCCACCTACAACATCCCGGACGCGCAGAAGCCTTACCACGAGACGGAAGAGCAGATCTACGCCCAGCTCCGCACCGTCAGGCTCCTCATGCTCGATGACGTGGGCAAGGAGAAGCCGTCCGACTTCACCAGGGAGCTCTACTGGTACATTATCGACGAGCGGGTGAGCCGCGGGCTTCCGGTAGTGGTCAACAGCCGCCTGGCGCTCGAGGACGACAGCCTGACGGAGCTCATGCGCGAGGATACGGTGGACAGGCTTTACGGTATGTGCCGGGGCAAGATGGTCATTCTGACGGGGACCAGCTATCGCAGGCGTAAGCTGGTCCCCTGAAGGGGAAAGGAGAAGTTATGGAGTTGAGAAAGGTCGAATGGCAGGAGCAGGGCTATCACCTCATGCTGGTTGAAGCCTATCCGTGCCGCTTCCACCTGCTTGTTTCCCGTGACCGGCGGGAGTACGCCATCTACGACCGCTTCCATGCGCCCAATATCAGGGCTGCCCGGGAAAGTATCCGGTTCAACCCGTATTTCTACGAGGCGGTGTCACCGGCGTTCCCGATTACCAGGGAAGCGGCCATGGCGGGCGAGACGGGTATCCCGGACAGCATGGACGTCTGGATCCGGCACATGGAAAGTAACTGGCCAGGTGTGACCCTGAGGAGGAACTAAGCTGTGAAGGAAGTATCTGAAATACCCAGGGTGAAAACAAGGGCTATCCGCCGCCGGGACGGCGTGTGGGACTTATATATTACCTGTCCTTTCTGTGGCAAGGAGCATCATCATGGCGGAGGAAATGGTGACAGACCGAATTTAGGATACCGCCTTTCACACTGTGGCCCTGGTGCTCCTGACCGAAAAAGTTTACCGGAGTACGAACTGGTATGAGCATAACCGTAGACGAATTTATGAGATTGAAGGGGGTCTGCGAGCCGAAGCGCAGCTTGGACCTTCGGGTGCCGCTGACGGAGAAGCTTATTAACGAGGCAGCGCGGCGTTTGCCTGTTTACCAGGTTTGCCGGCTGGAGGCAGCTAAAAACGTACCCTGCAAGGAGTGGCCAACACTGGTGCTGCCACGTAAGGACGGCCTGGGCAACCTAACCCCTGATGGTGTAGCTCAAGCAGTATGCCATGTCTACTGGAAGCTGGCCAGGGCAGTGGAGCGGCTTTCCAGAGAGAAAGTGGTCCCCGATCCAGTACTTGTCCGACCGGCGGAAGACGGAACCGTACAATGCCCCTGGTGCGGCCGAATTCTGGCGCTGGCAAGGGAGCAGGACTAGATGAAACGATTAAGCTTCACTCGGAGAACCAGAATGCTGCGCTTTCGGATAAAGCAATACCTACCTTTTACGAAGCGGACGCATTTCCTGAGATGCTGCAAGCGCGCTAAAGAAGAGCTGTGGCAGATGATGCAGAGTGAGCCAATCCTGGTACTGGGTGATGATAACGGTGAGGTTGTTGAGTACGTGCACGTCTCTTGCTATCTCGCCAGGCTGGGCCAGGACGATTTGGAGAAGGTCAGGGACGCAGCTAAACAGTTCGTAGCGGATATAGTAGCCAATCCAGACCGCATCATCATGGAGCGAATCCGGCTCCTGGAGTGGCATAGGAAATCCGACCTCTGCCCGATTTGCAGTCATTACCTGCTCCTTCCCTCGCCTGCACTGGACGCTGCGGTCTTTCATAAAGCGACCTGTAGTGTTGAATGTGACTGGTGTCCCATCTGTGGTTTTGTGCTTCCTCACCTTCCTTCAACGCTGCCCGGCTCTCGTAACTACGACCTGAAAGCTGTGGCACAGCTTCTTTCCTGGGAACCCTGGTCTCGGAGGAATGCAAAATGAGCCGGATGTTTAAGACGGTTAGCAGAACCTGGAATGTCTTCAAAGGGTGCCGCTTTGAGTGCACCTACTGCAACGCCCGGAAAATGGCGGAGACCCGTCTGAAGGACTCACCCCGCTAAGGCGCTGATTTGGAGAGTTGGAGATGAAAGAGACGAAGAAAAGAACGCTCTACGAGTGCTCGCATGCCCGGGTGAAAAGCGATTGTATCTATTGCTTTAAGGGCTACTCGCTCTGTCTCCGGTCACATAACGGGCACCTGGACATCAGCCGCCTGGCCAGGGGGCAGCGGCTGGCTTTCAGCGTCTGCCAGAGCTGCCCGGATTTCGATTGCATGGGGCCGCCGGTACCGCCGGAGGAAAGAGGCTGGCTCAAGAAGAAGGAGGCGAAATGACAGCGTGGCTAGGAAATCTATACGAGAAGATATGGCGGAAGATTGGCGGCAAACCGTGGACCGAGATTGTCCGTGATGAGCAGAAGCAGGCACCGCTGGTCTTTCTGCTCATCTTCCTGGGAATGGGGATAATGGCCGGTAAGCTGGCCGGAAAATACTGGTGGCAGATACTCATCGGATTCTTGCTGGGTATACTCTGCGGACACTTCTGGTGGTAACTGGATGGAAGAGGATATCGTAAAACGGCTGCGGGAGCAGGAAAGAATTCTGGGCGAGATGCGCGATAACGTGCAGGGCTGGATGGACGACCTGCTTCGCGACGCCTTCAACCCGGAGAGTTTCCTTCGCTATGTCGCAGATATGGGGATCGACCTTTCGCAGGTCCCGAACCTGGTCGGACGGGGCGATGGGTTTGATCCCTACCGGGTGCTGGGACTGGAGAAGACGGCGACGGATGAAGCAGTAAAGAAACGGTACCGCGAGCTACTCATCAAGTTACATCCCGATACGGCCGGGGTGAAGGGTACCAGTTTCCTGCTCCAGATGATCCTGGCCGCTTACGAAATGATAAGAGCAGAGAGGAAGTGGCAGTAGGTGGCAGGGAAAATGAAAGCATCGTCTTATTTCATAAGTGACACATGTCTCCGCTGCGGCCGTGAGTTCGGGAACGGCGAGGCGTGTCTGGTGGCCTTTGGCGGACCCGACTCCAGGTATAAAGATATCGGGCTGACCATCTGTCGTGACTGCTTTCAGGGTGAACAGCTGGACAAAATTGCGTTCGTAACCGTCTATTTCCGCAGGCGGGAGGGAACGGCCTGGCCAAGATATTGCGGTTCATGCGGCGTCACCGGGTGGGCCAAGGTGTCTCGCTTGAGCAATGGCGCCTACCGGGTTGGTCTGCACCGTGGACATGTGGAGGTATGGTCCAGGGATTTGGTGGAGACCACAGGAAGCTTTGCGAAGAGCCATGTGGGGGAGATGGGGTACTCCAAGGACTACGGTATCTATGGCCCCAGGTCTCTCGGTGATTTGATTGTGCATACTGAGGAGGAGATACGGTTTGTTGACCTTATGAAGCCAGAGCCGCCTGAAGACCCCGGCGCAGAGGCGGCGTTAGACCGCTTCCGAAGGCTTGATGAGAGGAAAGCGACCGAGCTTCTGGCGCATTATGGGGATGTCTTTGGCAGGGCTCCAAAACTTGAGGACGTTAAAAACGGCAAGGTGTCTGAGGAGTTCGTGCGCAACCTGAAGACTCTGGAGGATATGTTTCGCAGAGGTGAGGTAGGAGTATGCGAAACGTGTCCTACCTGCCAGGAGTTAATGCGGCACGGAGGTAAGGGTGAAGGAGTTTCCCATTCTCATGGTTTTGAACCAGAGCCAAAACCGGTGGGTCGCTGTAGTGAGGCCCTGGACAAGCAAGTGGAACTCGGCGACTTCTGGTCATCGCCGGAAATAAGGGAAAGGTTTGAGGCTATAACCGCCGGGCGATTGGCGGAAAGGGGCAGCTATTACCAGGCCGGCCAGATTGCCGGAATGATACTGCCGCCACTTCTTCGCGGGGAGACCTTCTTCTGGAGCGAGCCTATTTGCGGGCTGATTGAAAGTGCGGCCAGGTCTATTCCGGAGACCTGGACATTAAGGGAAGAAGCTCTGGAGCCGCTGCACGCTTTTGCCTGGTTAGCCAGACCGATCAGCATTGCAAGTTCAGAGGCGCCGGTTTGTGCCATTGGCTGGTTTCCGGCGCGGAGGCAGGGCGGACGTGTGGAGGAGGTCAGGCCACCCTATGAGCGTCCAATATTGACCGACCCAGGCCAGGACGCTTTATGCCTGGTATTCTTTTCTTCATCTTCTTCTTTGCCCGTACCCTTCCCCATGACACTGGCTTTCTGGCCCATCATGGCGCAACTGGGACA
>DAOUDY010000110.1:0-8199 GCA_034430755.1 Dehalococcoidales bacterium | reverse complement strand
GGACTATGCGATTGTCGCCTGCGGGACGCTCAATATGGAGCTGAACCATCTTAAAGACGCCGGATTTCTGGATGCGAGGAAAATACTCTACACTAAACCAGGTCGGCACGAAGTGCCACGCGAACTTGAAAGCCAGCTGATAAGACAAATCAGCAATGCCAAGCAGTATGCCCGAAAAATCATCGTGGTTTACGGCGGAAAATTCTGCTATGTCAATGTCGATAATCCCTACCGAAGGATTGACACCATAATTGATGAACAGGTGGAGCCCGGAGTCACGATTTCTAGGGTAAGGGCTACCCATTGTGTGGATATGCTGGCCAGCGCTGAAGAAAGGGAAAGAATAAGTCAAGGCAGAGACATTTACTGGCTTACTCCCGGATGGATGAAATATCGCCATTATGTATACCAGGGCTGGGATAAAGGACTGGCCAATGAGAATTTCCCCAAACACAGCGGCGGAGCCGTTATGCTGGATGCCATAGGTTATTACGAAAAGGTCACCCAGGAAAATCCGGAACAAATCCTTGATTTCTCTGACTGGATGGGGATACCGCTGGAAGCACATAAAGTTATCTTAGATCGGCTCAAGAGCTCGCTACTGGAGAAACTCCTGGAGGGCGAATAAGAAAAAATGCCTAACTCTAAAGGATAAGCAGGTCGTGTATATGGACTGTAATACACGGGGGTATATGTGATGGAGACTGATAAGGAGAGGCTCATCAATTCGCCAATAGTCACTGCTAGTCATCTAAAATTGCTGCTTGCTTCATCGACCAGCCCGTCCTCCGTCTGTGATCAGAGCGGTTAGCTTCAAAGCGCGACTCTACCGGTCTTAAATATTTCTTGACACAAGTATTGAGCCACGACTTTGAATATTCATTTTGTAATGACAACATTACTGATGCCATGCTGCTCCGGTAATAGACTGATATCAATGTGTGTGGGATTTAGCTATGTATAATGAGCCGGAAAGATTTCGATGCTGTGGAGTGGGATGTCAAACCGGAGATTTACTGCGGGAGCGCCTGGCTGTACGTATGGTTGAAAAAACCTGCTTAAGGACTTGATTCTTCAGATGTGGTGAGAGAAAGGTTCTTCAGGTTGTCTAATATTTCATCAAAATAGGTTGCGCTTGTATTGATTACCTGCTGGTATTCTTGTATGAGCCCGTTCATTTCCTGAATCAGCTCATCGTTTTTTTCGATGGCGGCCGCGACCTCTTCATTCATGCTTTCCATACGTCCGTTGATTATCTGTGCGTGCTCGTTAATCACCTCGGACTGCTGTGCCACTACCGCGGTCAGCTCATCGACATGCTGGCGCAGCATTAAGGTTTCTTCCTCGGTAGCGGTTTTATAATTTCTAATGAAAAAATAACCGGCTAGTAGTCCGCCTATCACCACTACCGTTAATATGGCATTCCAGATCAGTAATCCTTTACGCATTCATTCAGCCTCCTCGTCTTAGGGCAACGCCTGAGCTCAGATTATTTCGGGTCTTTGTCTGAGCCTTTTTCTTTCCATAGACTTCGTCTTTACCATTATAGACTATCAGTTCGACTATAAAAAACTATTCCCGGGATATTCACCCGGGAATAGTTGCTTCAGCCAATTACTGATGGGAAATCAGTATGTTCTGCGGAAACCGTAGTACCAGACGATGATACCACCGGCTATGGCGGTCAATACCAGGGAGAGGATTATCGCCAGCCAGGGCGTCGCTTCGGGGGTCGGTGTGGGCGCGGCTGGTGCTGCCGGTGCCGTGGGTGCCGGGGTCACCGATGGTACTGATATTGATGGCACCGTTGACTTTATCACTATCGGTGTGACCGGTGCCGCTTTGACGGTAAATGTTCCGGTGAGTCCATCCACATCCACATTGTAGCTGCCTGATTTACCCTGAATGGTGGTAAAGGACACTGCCCTTGATTCATGGCCGGCCAGCTTGACACTCCGGCTGGAAACGGCCACGCCGTTTAGCTTGAGCGTTACCGTGGTGGTGCCGGCGACATCGCCCGTATTGGCCACCATCACGCTGATGGTTCCTGCTTCGGCTATGCCAATTGCGGCCGCCGGGACTGTCAGACCGCTGACCGTGAATTCCGCCGGCGCCGAGTTTGCCATGACACCGAAGTAGGTGAAGTGGCTTATCTTGGCCGTGATAGTATTGGTATCAGGGTCAACCGTTATATCCTTGGCTTCAAGCTTCACCCATTTTTTGCTATCCTCATCATAGTAACCAAGGGTGAGGCTTTTCGCCCCCACTCCGCTTGGGAACTGGTTCGGGTCATAGGTAAACTTGAGGGTGATCGCCGGGTCGAAAGTGGCGCCATCTGGTTCAAGGTCGTAGGGAAAGCCGACCATGCCCGTATCCGCTGGGAGGGCGGGGTAGCTACGCTTTTTGGTTATGCTTAATTCGGCCAGAGGCTTACCATCTTCGGTCTTACCGGTGGTACCTTTCGGAATGTCGAGAACAAGCTTATTATCATCCGATTTAATAGTTGCCGCCTTGGTGAATACACCTCCTGAAGTAACTATGTCACTAACCCCGCTGCTGGCGGTTGATGGTGCCGACCCGGTAGAGCCATAGCCATAACCCTGACCGTAGACTGTGTGATACTGCGCCGGTTGTGGCAACAGCAGCAATGCAGCAAAGACGGCAACAATTACGGCCAGCTTTACCCATTTTTTGAAATTTGCTCTTTCCATCTCTAATGCCCTCTTTATATTATTCTCTCGCTACTAGGCGTTGTTACCATTGTAGATACTTCGATAATCAAATGTCAAGGCTTTTGTCGTTATTTTAGGGCAATTTGTATCCAGAAACGGTCAATCACTGGGCATAAAGTCATTCCATATAACCCGATTTCTGAATATGAATGATATAGTCCGCCATTTGAACCGATGCCGTTATCAGTAACTTTGACCCATGACAAATGTGCTATCTGGTATCAAAGAAGAAATGAATTTTTGGATACCAATTCATGATTTTCGTATTCTGTCTGGGTTATAATGTTACAATAAAAGCGGCCGGATGGCCGGTCTAGTAAAATATTTAATAGTCATTATATATTGGGGACAACTCCGTTGACTGCTGAGAGATTGCCTGAAATATCCGTGATAATACCGGTTAAGAATATGGCCGTTAAGATCGAGCAGTGCCTGAAGGCGGTCTTTGCCCAGTCGCTCCCTCCGTGTGAGGTGCTCGTGGTTGACGGGCGCTCCACGGATGACACCGTAAAACGGGCGCGAGGATTTCCGGTCAAAGTTTTCGAGCAGGACTACGGGGCTGCCGGAGCGGCCCGACAGATTGGTGTGGAGCATGCCGAAGGTGAATATCTCGCTTTCACCGATGGCGACTGCATTCCTGGCAAGGACTGGCTGAAAAATCTCGTTGCCGGTTTCGGTGGAGGCATTGTCGGCGTTGGCGGCGGAATACAGAATATCGGCGAGGGGCTATGGACGAAGTCAATTAACCTGGCCTTTGCCACCTTTCTGGGCAGCGGTCGTTCCGTGCAGGGTGGCGCTTTGTTTGCCGACCGCTTTGTGAAGAGCGTCAGCGGCTGCAACAGCATGTACCGCAAGAGCGACCTTCTGCGGGCGGGCGGCTTTGACCCGAATCTATCCGGCGCTGATGAGACGGAGCTGAACGCGAGGCTGCTGAAGTTCGGCAAACTGCGCTACGTCAGGGGCGCAACTGTTCTTCACGACCACAGCCGGGGACTGAAAGAGTTTGCCCGCAACATGTATCGCTATGGCGGCTGGCGGAAGGAGTGCGGCGTGTGGGACTGGCCGGTGCTGCCTCCACTGCTGGCGCCCCTGCTTCTGCTTACGCTGCTCGCCAGCCGCTGGATTCTGCCGGCCATTATCGGCTTCTATCTGGTCGTAGTCGGGCTGCACGGCCTGTATTTCGCCATTAAAGAGAAAGATGTCAGATATCCGGTTACCATACCGGTCGTCTTTATCCTTGAGCATATCTGCTATACCGCCGGTTTCTGGAAAGAAATATTTCGGCCGCGTAAAATGCCGAAGGCGGCCGGGGAAAAGCCGGAATGAATGTCCTGATGCTGAATCCTCCCTTTAAGGGAAGGTTCTCCAGAACGTCGCGCAGCCCGGCCGTTACCCTTGGCGGGACGATATATTATCCTTTCTGGCTGGCCTATGCCACCGGAGTTCTTGAGCAAAATGGCTTTCCTGTCCAGCTTGTTGACGCTCCGGCGCAGAGCCTTTCCGTCGATGATATTATGGAGCGGGCCAGAGATAGGCCCCCGCAGCTTATCGTGGTCGATACCAGCACGCCGAGCATTTACAGCGATGTAAAGACGGCGGAACGGCTCAAGGAAACCTTCCCCTCGTCATTTATCGTCCTGGTGGGCACACACCCCTCGGCACTGCCCGAGGAGACGCTGAAGCTGAGCGACAGGGTGGACGCGGTTGCCGTCGGGGAGTATGACCATACTGTGCACGACCTTGCTTTCTGCCTGGAGAGAGGGGAGGACTTGAAAACGGTGGACGGGCTTGTCTTTAGAAAAGGCAATCAGGTTATTCGAAACAGGCCGCGGGCCCTCATTGAGAACGTGGATGAGCTGCCCTTTGTCAGCGAGGTCTACAAAAAACACCTGAATATCCGCGATTATCGCTTCGCCGCGGCCAATTACCCCATGGTCATGCTCATCACCGGCCGGGGTTGCCCGTACCACTGCTTTTTCTGCGTCTATCCGCAGACCTTTCACAGTCGTAAATATCGGCCGCGCAGCGCCGCCAATGTGGTCGATGAGTTTCAATGGGTCGAGGAAAACCTGCCCGAGGTGAGGGAAATCGGCATTGAAGATGATACCTTCACTGTTGACCAGGAGAGGGTGAAGGAGATATGCCGGCTCATGCTGGAGCGGGGGGTAAAGATAAAGTGGTACTGCAACGTGCGGGTCAACCTGGAGCTGGAGACGATGCGGTGGATGAAGAAAGCCGGCTGCCGGCTGGTAACCGTCGGCTTTGAGAGCGCCGACCAGGAATCTCTGAACCGGATGCAGAAGGGGATAACGGTGGCGCAGATAAGGCAGTTTGTGCATGATACCAGAAAAGCTGGCCTGCTGGTGCACGGCTGCTTCATCATCGGCAATCCCGGAGAGACGGCCGAGACGATGGAGAAGAGCCTGAGGATGGCCAAAGAGCTGAACTGCGATACCATGCAGTTTTTCCCGCTGCTCGTCTACCCGGGGACGGAAGCCTACCGGTGGGCGAAGGAAAATGGCTACCTTGTTTCCGAGCGTTTTTCCGACTGGGCAGACGAGGGCGGCATGTACCGCAGCGTGCTCAATATTCCCGGCCTTCCCGCCGAAAAGATAGAGGCGTTCTGCCTGCGGGCTAATCGCGAGTACTATCTCCGGCCCGGATATATCATAATGAAGCTGAGACAATTGATATTCGGGCCAAGGGAAGTACGGCGGACATTTAAAGGGGCACTCACCTACTTCAGAAGGCTTCCCAGGAGCTATCGCCCTCGCCAGTGATAATGCGCGCTGGCGGTTAAGCTATAGCGCTCCCGTAATGTCCTTGACGCTCTGCTTGACGTTTTCGATTTTCAGTATCTTTTTCCAGTCGGGCTGGAAAATCTGCCCCATGGCTTTGGTGGCGGCCAGTTTGGCCCCGTCGGAAACCGGTGCCCCGGCAAAATCCCAGACGATGGCTACCGTGGTGCGGATGTGACCGAGCAGAAAGTCGAGGGCGGCCTGCCGCGGGATACCCATCTTGACGACCTCTTCCATGGCTTCACGGATAACCATGAGGCAGCTCAAAGTCAGGGTTTCCACCAGTGCTGGCTCCAGAAGCGCCATCTGCTCGGTGGTGACGCGGTGCGCTCTCAGCACCGGGGCGAAGATGGTTCGGGCGATGGCTTCACCTCTGGCGTAGTCTTCATCCGGGCCTTGGTGCAGTGAACAGACGATGTTCTGTTTCGCTTTGACCCCGCCGAACCAGTCGCGCTGCGCCTCAAGGTCGGTTTCTTCGCCAAACATCGGTGGGTGGCAGGGGTGGCTGATGAAGTAGCTGATATCTTTGCGCTCCGGGAGGACACCGGAATAGCCCGCCGCCGGGTCCAGCCCCATGACCATGGTGCCGCTTTTGAGCCTGGGGACGATATCGTTGCAGATTTTGCCGATGAGCCTGTCCGGCACGCCGAGGATAATGACATCGGCCTGCTGGAGTGCCTCATCCTGCGGCGTCGCCGAAAGGCGAAGCTCCGCCAGGCTGGCTTTGCCGGCATCGCTTATCTCGACGTACAGCGTTTTATAGTCGGCATTATCCTTCAGGTTCCTGGCAATGCGCAGACCCATCTTGCCGCCGGCGCCCATCAGTGCTATTGTGCTCATACTGCTGCTCCTTTCTGTTTTTTAAACGCGGCTTTTGCCGCTGGCGTCTTTCAAAATGCCAAATGTAATGGTAATTATTTTAACTAGCGCTTGTCAAACCAGTCGGCACGCCATTCAGATAGAAAAAACGATAGTTACCAGGCATTCTGCCATATTTGACGGACATCATCCAGCGTAAGCGGCTTCGGATTGGAGTCCAGTAGTCGGGTAACGTCCATGGTGGCGACGGCCATACCTTCCAGTGCTTCCCTCGGCACCCCGAGGTCGCGCAATCGGACGGGGAGGCCGATATCCGCGGCCAGCGTTCTGGCGGCGAGAACTCCCTGCTCTGCCGCTTCCTGCGGTGAACGTCCCTCCGTTTCAACCCCCAGCATCCGGCCTACAGTGGCGTATTTGGCCAAGCTGGCGGGAAGGTTGCATTCCATAACATAGGAGAGAAGAAGGCCATTGGCGACGCCATGCGGCACGTGGAAGCGTGAACCCAGCGGATAGGCGAGGGCATGGACGGCGGCGCAACTGGCGTTGACGAAGGCCATTCCGGCAAGCAGTGCTCCTTCCGACATCCCGTTGCGCGACTCTTTATTGGCGCCGTCTCTGACCGCCGTCTTTAAGTTGCCAACTATCAGTTTCATTGCTTCCAGCGCTAACGTATCGCTGAAGGTACTGGCCTTTTTACTGGTATAGCACTCTATGGCATGCACCAGCGAGTCCATGCCGCTGGCGGCGGTGACCCTGGGCGGGCAGCCATAGGTCAGGGTGGGGTCGACCAGTGCCAGATGCACAAAAAGGTGAGGGCTGACCATGCCCGCCTTCAGCTCTCGCTCCGGGTCACCGAAAATGGCGATGTTGGTCACCTCGCTGCCGGTTCCGGCGGTGGTGGGCAGGGCAAAGACAGGAATTCCCGGACCGGGCACCTTGTCGACTCCAAGGTAGTCCCGCCCGCTGCCGCCATGGGTCAGCAGCACGGATAATCCTTTGGCGAAATCCATGCTCGAGCCGCCGCCAACGCCGACGAGAAGGTCGTATTTCTGCCGGCGCATTTTGGCGGCGGTGGCATCAAGCCAGGGCAAGGTCGGTTCCGGCTCGGCCTCAGAGAAGACGTCCACGTCAATCCCGGCACCCACCAGCGGTTCTCTCGCCGGTTCGGTCAGCCCCGCCTGGTAGACACCGGGGTCGGTGACAATGAGAGCCCGTCGTGCCCCCAGTTGGCGGGCTTCATCGGCAATGCGGTCGAGGCAGCCAGCACCGAAAAGAATCTTTCTTGGCAGCATAATTTGATAGCTATCCATGACCATATCCCTTCACTTTCTTTTTTAATCAAATCATCGGGCCAGCACTATGGTATCACCAGAATCCCTGCCTGTCTACAGTCCTTACAGCCCGTCGATTATTTTTCGGTTGACAAATAATTACCTGTTACTTAAATTAAAGAGATTGAACCGTTTAAGCAGAAAGGAGGGCGTGAAATGGAGTGGGGAATGGCAAACCGTCTGGCACAGCTAATCCAGCCCGATGGCCATGCTCTGTTTTTACCAATAGACCATGGGTATTTTCAGGGCCCAACGCGAAAACTGGAAGAGCCGGGAAAGACTATCAAGCCTCTCTTACCTTATGCCGATGCTCTTTTTGTTACCAGGGGAGTCTTGCGCTCGTCAGTTGCACCCGATAACAGCAAGCCAGTTATTCTCAGAGTATCGGGCGGTACCAGCGTGGTGGGGAAAGATTTGGCCAATGAAGGGATTACCACCTCAATGGAAGAGGCCATTCGCCTTAATGCTTCGGCGGTTGGCATTTCCGTGTTCGTGGGCAGTGATTATGAAAAAGAATCG
>DAOUDY010000109.1:0-1980 GCA_034430755.1 Dehalococcoidales bacterium | reverse complement strand
CATAATAGACAAACCAATACTTTGTACCAGTATCCCAGAAGGGCATTTTTGTTATGAGCGTGGTCAGGCAGCTCTATGAGCTGCAGGAAATCGACCTTGAAATTGATGACCAGGAGCGCAGGCTGGAACAGGTAGTCGGTCGGCTGGGCAAAGATGATGCGGTTGTCGCCGTTCGAGAGAAGATGGGTGCCGAGAAGGAAAAGCTGGCGGGACTGCAGCATCAGCAGCGTCCCCTCGAAGGAGAAATAGACGACCTGACGAGCAAGATAAAAGACGTTGATGACCAGCTCTACAGCGGGCGGATTAACAATCCAAAGGAACTGTCCAGCTTGCAGCATGAGGTTGAGCTGCTGAAGGCCAAGCGCGATGAGCTGGAGACGAAAGCCCTGCAAATTATGGAACAGGCAGAGTCAGCCGAGGCCGGCGTGGCCGCTCTGAACCGTGAACTGGAAGAAGTTGGTGCGGAATGGCAGCGCGAGCAGGAGCATTTAGCGCAGGAGAAAGCGGCGCTGGAAGGCAGCCTGAATGGCCTGAAGCAGCAACGTCAGGCGCTGTCTGCCGAAGTCGACGCAAAGGTGGTCGCGCTTTACGACGGACTCAGGAAAAGCAAGGGTTTCGCTGTGGCCAGGGTGGAGCAGGGGATATGTCGCGGCTGCCGTATATCCCTGCCCTCCAGCGAGCTGCAGCAGGCGAGAAGTGGCGCTCTGGTACAGTGCGGCAGTTGCAGTCGGATTCTGTACCTGCCCTGAGCGATGAATGAAAATCGAGAAAGCAGTTTTATATACTGATGGGGCCTCCCGGGGAAATCCCGGTCCGGCCGCAATCGGTGTCGTGATAAAAGACGGGCAGGGCCGGGTGCTGGCCCGCATTTCCAGACGTATCGGCAGGACCACCAACAACCAGGCAGAATACCGGGCCATTATCGCTGGCCTTGAAGAGGCCGCCCGTCTGGGTGCCGCCAGCGTCGAGATTAAATCCGATTCTGAACTGGCCGTAAGGCAGATAAACGGTCGCTACCGCGTGAAGAACCCGGGGCTCCGACCGCTGCATCAGAGGGTCGGGGAACTGCGGTCTTCATTCCAGAGCTTTGCTATTGCCTCCATACCGAGGCGTCAGAATGCGGAGGCGGACCGGCTGAGCAACGTGGCTCTGGACTCAGCGGTTGACTAATGGTACCCCTGATACTAGACTATAAGTGGGTCAAGTAAACCGGGTGGCCGCCCCGGACTCCGGGGAGGAAAGTCCGAGCTCCGCCGGGCAGGATGCTGGGTAACGCCCAGGAGGGGTGACCCTACGGAAAGTGCCACAGAAACACACCGCCCCGCGTTAAGCGAGGTAAGGGTGAAATGGTGGGGTAAGAGCCCACCAGCGACCGGGAGACCGGTCGGCTGGGTAAACCCCATCCGGAGCAAGGCCAAATAGAGGGATATAAGGACGCCCGGCCTGTCCCCGGGTTGGCCGCTTGACCCTGATGGAGACATCAGGGCTAGATAGATGGCCGCCGTCCTTCCTGAGGGAAGGATACAGAACTCGGCTTATAGATTTACTTGGCCTAGATGCGGCTTTAGCTAAGGCTATTGCCGCATCTCTCTATTCTCGCCTGACGGAGGGAGAAAAGGCGGGAATTCCTCCTCGAACTACCCTCTTTGCGGAGCCCAGCTTGCGGGATTGCCTACCCCTTGCTGAAGGCGGGCTGTACACTTTTCATCAAATGACAGACGTTTTCAGCGCTTACCGCAAACACCTTTTTATTTGCGACCTTGACCCTAAGACAAAAGAGAGGTACTGGCAGATAGTCGTCGGCTACCGGAAGTGGCTAAATAATAGACTGCCTGACGCTACTACCGCCCAGGAGTTCCTGGCTTACCTACGCTCGAAAGGTTACCGCCCCCGGTCAGTGCTGTTATACTACCACGCCCTAAGACTCTTTTTGAGCTTCCGGGGAATACAGTTTAAATTGAAACTACGGAAACCCAGAGA
>DAOUDY010000108.1:0-31469 GCA_034430755.1 Dehalococcoidales bacterium | reverse complement strand
CCGGTAGTCAAATACGAGGAGTTTGACTGGTTTGGTCAGTAGTAGCACTGGATAGGGGCGCCGCTCTGGCGGCGCCCCCCTGTGGAGAATAAGAAACTATGCTCAAGCTGAATAGCATTGAGGTCACCTATCTCAACGTGATACGGGTGTTGCACGGCGTCTCTCTGAGCGTGGAGGACGGCGCCATCGTTACCCTTCTCGGCGCCAACGGCGCCGGCAAAAGCACCACCCTCAAGGCAATCTCCGGCCTTCTCCACGTGGAAGAGGGAGAGGTGACCGACGGCAGCATCGTCTGGAACGATGACAGGATAGACCGCAAAAGCGCCGAAGAGATAGGTAAGCTGGGCATAATCCAGGCGCTTGAGGGACGCCGCGTCTTCGGGCATTTAACCGCGGAGGAAAACCTGATGGTCGGTGCCTACCAGCGCCGCGACAGCCACGCAGTCAAGCAGGACCTTGAGATGGTCTATCACTACTTCCCCCGGCTCAAAGACCTTCGCCGCAACACCGCCGGCTACCTCTCTGGAGGCGAGCAGCAGATGCTGGTTATCGGCCGCGCCATGATGGCCGCCCCCAGGCTGATGATGCTTGACGAGCCGTCGCTCGGCCTGGCGCCGCTCCTCGTGGAAGAGATTTATGACATTATCGACCGTTTTAATATGGAACAGAAAACGTCGGTGCTGCTCGTTGAGCAGAACGTCAGGATAGCGCTCAGCATTGCCCACTACGGCTACGTCATGGAGAACGGGCGCATCGTCCTCGATGGCTCGGCGGATTTCCTCAGGAATAATGAGGACGTGAAGGAATTCTACATGGGTCTATCTGCCATGGGGGCCAAGAAGAGCTACCGTGAGGTGAAACACTACAAGAGGCGCAAGCGATGGCTGTGAAAAAGAGAGCTGATGAATTCTTTGATGACCTGGAAGCGATGTCGGCCGAGGTGAGGAAAAAGTACCAGAACCAGAAGCTGGCAGAAACGGTACAGCATGCTTACCGTTATGCTCCAGCCGTGAGAGACATGCTCGATACTGCCGGGGTCAAACCGGACCAGATTCAGACAATCACGGACTTGCCAAAGCTGCCCATAACCAGAAAGACCGACCTCATCGAACGACAGAGAACTCATCCACCATACGGCGGCTTCTCCACCGTCCCTCAGGAGGACATCGACCGCGTCTTTATTTCCCCCGGCCCCGTCTACGAGCCAGTGCAGCATGAAGGCATCCGGTGGTTCGCCAGGGCCTTCTGGGCCGCCGGCTTCAGGAAGGGAGATATAGTGGTGAATACCTTCACCTACCACCTGTCCCCCGCCGGCATCCTTTTTCATGAAGCCATCCGGGACTGCGGTGCCACCGCTGTTCCCACTGGTACCGGCAACACCGATATTCAGGTCCAGACCATGCATCATCTGAAAGCCACCGGCTTCGTGGGCACGCCCAGCTTTCTGATGACCGTGCTCCAGCGGGCGGAAGAAATGGGCTACAACATTAAGCAAGACTTGCGCCTGAAACGCGCCTGGTTCACCGGCGAGATGCTGGCCCCGTCAGCGCGGGAAACGCTTGAGAACGACTATAAAATAGACACCTATCAGGCCTACGCCGTTACCGAGAGTGGAGGCGCCCTCGCCTACGAGTGCCGCCAGAAATCGGGGATGCACCTCATGGACGAATATATAATAGAAATCGTTGACCCGGAGACAGGGAGGCAGCTCGGCCCGGGAGAAATTGGCGAAATCGTGGCGACGCCGCTGCACAACCGAAACTGGGGCCTCATCCGCTTTGGCACCGGCGACCTGTCGTCATATATCACTGAACCGTGCCCCTGCGGCCGCACCGCCCATCGCCTGACCGGCATTCTCGGCCGTGCCAGCGACGCCGTCAAGGTGAGAGGCATGTTCGTGGTCGCCCGCCAGGCGGAGCAGGTCTGCCTCAGCTTTGAGCCAGTGGCCCGGTTTCAAATCGTGGTGACCCGTCACCAGCAGCGCGATGACATGAAGCTTAAAGTTGAGCTCAAGCATGAGCTGAGCGCTGAGGAAAAGCAGAAGCTATCCGGTGAACTAAGCAAGCAGTTGCAGAATATCTGTCGAATTAAACCGGACGGAATCGATTTTGTCCCCGGGGGAACTATATCAGAAGAGCAGCCGAAAATCGTTGATGAACGAACCTGGGAGTAAACTCTAGAGCGGTCAGCCTTTTTCCTCGCCGAGGTAAGCCGCGATAACTTCAGGATTGGTTCTCACCTCGTCAGGGGAACCTTCCACGATTTTCCGCCCGAAATCGAGCACCACAATCCTGTCCGCCAGGTCCATCACCACCCCCATATCGTGCTCCACCAGGACTATGCAGTTCACGCCGTCACGGAGGACCGGTGAATCGGCATACGTTTCCCCCTGCCCCTCAAAGATGTCGACGATGAAGCGGGCGATATCCTCTTTCTCCTCCAGGTTCATCCCGGCCATCGGCTCGTCAAGCAGCAGCACTTTCGGCTCTATGGCCAGTGCCCGCCCCAGCTCCACGCGCTTGCGCATGCCGTAGGGCAGCATGCCCACAACCTTTTTCCGTATCGGCTCGATTTCCAGAAAATCGATGATATCCTCCACCGTCTGGCGGTGTTTGACCTCCTCGCCGTGCGCCGGCCCGAAATACAGAGCGCTGCTGAGGAAGTTCTGCTTCATCAACACGTGTCGCGCCGCCATGATATTGTCCAGGGTGCTCAGGCCGGTATAAAGCTCGATGTTCTGGAATGTGCGCGCCAGACCCATCTTGGCCGCCCGGTCCGGGCGGGTGCGGGTGATTCTCCGCCCTTCAAAATATATCTCCCCTTTTTGCGGCTTGTAGAAGCCATTGATACAGTTCAGCAGACAGGTCTTGCCGGCGCCGTTCGGCCCGATGATGGCCAGTATTTCATTCTCCCGTATGTCAAGGCTCACGTCTATCAGAGCGTTAACACCACCGAAAGAGAGAGAGAGGTTATCGATGCGTATTTTGACCTTATTTTCGCTGCTATCCTGAGCCATTTCTTTATGAAGAATCAGCCGGACTTACCTGCTCCGCCTTTTCGGCAAACAGCCGGTCTCGATACTGGGTAACGCGGCGACACTCGGGACCGGTACATTCCAGCTGCCTTTTAAGTCGCCGGCTTTTCTGCTTCATTAATCTGGCGGTGTCCCTGTCCGGCTCACCGTATCTGGCAAACCCCACACACTGTGCCGAACCGTCCCTGTGGACGATTATGGTTACCTCGCCGTCAACGTCATCGCAGTAGATTGTCGCTGCGGTTACCTGCCAGTCTACCATAGCTGAATTGCTTTTTGCTTTTTACCTCAATACCGTGATTAATATTACTATTATCCAGCCCCCAATTTCAAACGGTGCCACATTCTGTTGCCCGGCACGGTAGCCCTTGACATATGCACAGTGCCTGAATACAATACGGGCAACGAGAAAGGAGATAAGGCAATGGCATTAAAACATGAACACACCCATATCACCACCCCCGACCCCGATAAAATAATCGAGTTTTATTCCAAGGCGATGGGCGCCAGGGTTATCAAAGAGATGGAGAGCGCCGGCCGGCGACTAGTCGACATAGACCTTGGCGGCATACCGGTGAGAATCTCCAGCGCTACCGGCGCCGATAAAGACTGGACAGGCTTGAGATACGGGCTGCACCACCTTGGCCTTGAGGTGGACAACATGGATACGTTTATCGCTACCGTTAAGGCCAACGGCGCCGAGGTCGTCACCGAGCCTTTCCAGCCCGGGCCGGGGGTCAAAGCCGCCTTTGTCAAAGGCCCGGATGGCGTGCTCTTTGAGATTATTGAAAAAAGCGGGAGCTGAACATATCACGTAACCCCGCCTATCGCCTCAGCTTCTGCTGAGCGAGCGACGCCGCCACCTCTATGGCCGCCCTCAGATTGCTGTGGTCGGCGGTACCCTTTCCCGCTTTACCATAGGCCGGCCCGTGGCTGGGCGTGGTGATAATGACCGGTGAACGGGCAAAAATTATCACAATCTCACCGAAACCGGCCATCTTTAACGCGATATTTGCCTGGTCATGGTACATGTTGACCACGCCATCGTACTGCCCTTTGAAAGCGCGCACGTAAACGGTATCGGCGGGAATCGGCCCGTAGACATCGATGCCTTTTTCCTTGGCCTCTGCTACGGCCGGGGCAATGTGGTCAATCTCTTCCCGGCCCACCAGACCACCCTCGCCGGCGTGCGGATTGAGTGCCGCCACGGCGATGCGCGGCGACTTCACCCCGTACGTCATCAGGGCTTCATGCAGTATCTCAATCGCCTCGAGGACATTCTCTCTGGTGATGAACTCGGGGATTTTCTGCAGCGGGACATGCTCGGCAATGGTAACGCGGAAAATATTGCCGATTTTGGCCACCGACTTCATCAAAGGTGCCTCCAGCTGCTCGCGCATCATTTGCGTCTCGTCATTGTACTTCTGCTTGCCCAGGTAAAGGGCCTCTTTCACCAGAGGGCCAAAGACCACCCCGTCCACCTTGCCTTCTTTGGCCCATTTTGCCGACTGAATCAGGGCTTCAGCGGCCATCCGCCCGGCTTCGGGATGAGGGCGCGCCAGGGCCAGCAACTCCCCGCCTCCCTGGGCTAAATCGAGCACCATAACCTGAGCATCGCTCGCCGCCGCCTCTTCAATATTCTGGAAAACGGGCAAATCAAACTTCGCCCCCAGCGCATTGAAACTGGAACGTAAGACCGGCGCGTCTCCCACCGCCAGCAGGCGGCAGCTTTGCGGCGCCCCCTCAACGATGACCTTGACCAGTATCTCCGGCCCGATTCCGGTAATATCACCCAGTGTGACGGCAATAAGGGGTTTGTTTTTGTCCACCATCGCTCTCTCCTAATATGGATAAAATGTTATTCTTATTTGGCAAGGCGCTTGCGGTTCTGCACCATCACGCCGGCCAGCTTGATGGCCTCGATGAGGCTGGTCGGGTCAGCGGTGCCCTTTCCCGCCTTGCCAAAGTTGGTACCGTGGTCCACCGACGTTCTGATAATGGGCAGCCCCAGCGTGACATTGACCCCGTGGGTGATGCCGAGCATCTTCACCGCAATGTGCCCCTGGTCGTGGTACATGGCAATGGCCGCATCGAACTGCCCTTCATAGGTACGCAGGAACACCGAGTCCGGCGGCAGAGGCCCGATGACGTTCATCCCCTGTTGTTTGGCCTCCTCAATGGCCGGCGCAATATACTTTATCTCCTCATCCCCGAAAAGCCCTCCTTCGCCGGAATGGGGATTCAAGCCAGCGACGGCAATCTTGGGCTCGGCGATGCCCATCTGCTTCACCGCCGCATTGGTGAGCCTGAGCACGGTGAGTATCCGCGGCGGGCGCGCCCGCTCTATCGCCTCATGCAACGAAACGTGGGTCGACACATGGCTGACGCGCAGGTTTCCCGTGACCAGCATCATGGCCACATCTTTTACGCCGCAGAGCTCGGCCAGCAACTGGGTATGCCCATCATAGTGATACCCGGCCTTGTTCAGGGCCTCCTTGTTAATCGCCGAGGTCACAATGGCGTCTGACTCCCCGGCCAGGGTCATTTCCGTGCCGAGCTTGATATACTCATAGGCCGCCTTCCCCGCCATCGGGTCAACTCTCCCTCTGGTCAGCCTATCTAGCTCAATATTATGTAAATCAATGACCTCAACCATGCCGTCCTCGAATCTGGCCTCAGCCAGGTTTTTGATTGCTTTCACCTCGCCGGGAGCTCTGGTGAAGGTGAACGCCTCTTTCATGGCCGCGGCATCGCCGATTACCACAGGCCGGCACAGTTTTCTCACCTCAGGCTCGGCCAGCGCCTTGGTGATTATCTCCGGCCCGGAGCCAGCGGCATCGCCCATCGTGATGGCTAACAACGCTTTATCTTTTTCGCTCATGGCAACTCACCTCGTTCCAGATATGCAATTGACTTTACCAGCGCCTCTTCCGTACCGAAGCCACCCGCCTTGGTAACCACCCTCATCCCCCTATACTGCCCGCCGAGCAGCTCACCGGCCGGTACTCCGGGCTCAACCTCACCGTGAACCTGAATAGCCGATACCTGCAGCCGGCGGCAGACATCCACGGCGATGTCCCCTCCAGAGAGGAATATGCCGCCAAATTTATGGGAAGCCAGAACGCCAGCCACAATCTCGGCCATAATTCCGGCTATAGATTGTTTCAGGGCCGGGACATACCGGGAGAAGGTCGATGAGATGGCCAGTCCTTTCCCCTCACTTATTAATTTATCGGTCTCCCCCGATACGCTTCCAAGCCTGCCCGACAGGATATCTTCGATATTTAGCTTTTTCACTTCCAGGTTCAATATCGGGATGCCCAGCTTGTCACGGGCTTTGAGCAACTGGCTGGCAGCCACCTTGTTTCTCGTGCCGACCACCACCAGCGCTGGCCCGACTGCTTTTTCTTCGGCTTGCTTTTTCTCCATCCTGGCTACATCGGCTAGAATGTGCAGTTCTCGCGCCAGGCCACCGGAGCCGCAGAGCAGCCAGTGTCCTCCGGCAAGCGCGGCCGCCTGAGCGATGCCGCTGAGGTGAGCCTGCTCCATCACATCGCAGGCCACGACATTCTCCGGCTTATTGCTGATGGTCTGTCTGAGGGCCTCCGGCCCGGCTTCAATATCGGCGACGGAAACACGGCCAACTTTACAGCGCATGGACTGCTCAAGCAGGTTGGGAATGCTCGATTCTTTCACCGGAGATATCGGGTCGCTGGCAAACTGGGTTTCCGCCACCGGTACCCCTTTCACCAGCAGGATTCCGTCCACAGTGGTCCGCCCCACCGCCGGAAAAGCCGGCGCCACCACCACCTTCTGGCTGGCCATCGCCTCAGCCGCCGCCTGCAGCTCCTCCCCGATGTTTCCCCGGAGCGTGGAGTCTATCTTCTTGTACACCACCCTCCCGGCCATACTCTGCATCGCCTGCCGCACCCGCTCTCGGGCAATCTCCGGGTCTTCGGCGCGGCTGTTGGTGGTAATGACCAGCACCGCGGCATCGCTGGAAAAGTTGGGGTCAAGCGCCACCACCGTGCTGAACCCGAGGCTGGCAAAATAGCCGCTGCTGTCCATGGCGCCGGTCAGGTCGTCAGCCACGATACCCAGCTTCCGTGCTGTCACCAATATCCTCTCACGTCAGGGGTAGAGTATAATCTTGCCTGCTTTTCCGCTTGCGGCCAGTTCGATTCCCTTGGCGAAGTCCGCCAGCGGCATACGGTGAGTGATGACCGGCATCGGGTCAAACTTCCCCGAATCCATCAGGTTTTTCATCTCGTACCAGGTCTGCCACATCATCCGCCCCGTGCTGCCAAAGACCCTGGCTTCCTTGTAAATGATATTGGCGGTGAGGTCAAGCGTCACCGGGTCGGAAGGAAGCCCCACCAGGCTGACCCTGCCTGCCCTCCGCACGACCGCGAACGTCGATTGAATGGCCTTGGGATTGCCGCTGATATCGATGGCGACATCAACACCGCGCCCGCCGGTGGCATCAAGAATGGCCTTGACCGCGTCCTCTTTTGCCGGATTGAGCAGGACGGCATCGGGGGCAAACTGGGGAACCATATTCAGCCTCATTTCCGAAGGCTCGACGGCGAATATCCTGCTGGCGCCCCAGGCATGGATGGAGCCAAGCCCCATAAGCCCGATAGGTCCACAGCCGAATACGGCAACGCTTCGATTATTAACTTCTCCCTTGAGAATGCCGTTGACCGCCACCCCCCACGGCTCCAGAATGGCACCCAGGTCGGGATTGGTGTCCTTGGGGAGCTTCCAGCAGCAGACGGCCGGTATCTTGGCGTATTCGGCAAAGACGCCGTCAACGTGCACACCGATGATTGCCATCTTCTCGCATATATGCTGGAGTCCGGTCTTGCACATAAAACAGGTTCCGTCCGGTATGTGTGTCTCCACCGCCACCAGGTCGCCCACGGCAATGTCAGTTACCTGACCGCCGACTTTCACCACCTCACCACAACACTCGTGGCCAAAAATCATCGGCGGTTTGATTCTGGCCTGAGCGTAGGGAGTCCACTCCATGATGTGGATATCCGTGCCGCAGATGGCCGCGGCTTTCACTTTGAGCAGGACGTCTCGCGGTCCCGCTTCCGGCACGTCAACATCCATCAGTTTAGCTCCGGGAGCTGCTTTCTCTTTCACAACTGCTTTCATACTGCTCGGTCTGCCTCCTTTACAAGGATATTCTGATTATACGCCAGCCCTTTTTCGGGAGCAAGCGAGAATACTCGTTATGACACGTGATGGAATGCAGGCAAACAGGGGCCTCTCACGCCTTTAATAGCTTCACCAGGTCAAAGAGCGCGTAGTAAGCGGCTCTCCGTTTCATCTGGTAGAGCCGCCCGGAATAGCTCTGGACGGCATGCCAGTTAGCCTCATCGCTGTCAATGGCAATGAATACCGTGCCCGGCACCATGCCGCTTTCCGGTTCAGCACGGCTCTCACCCTCGATACCAATGCCGACCGTGGCATCCAGCCTCTGACGCGCCAGGATTGCCATTGCCCCGGCCACCTCAGACTTGTCCTCGCTACCGGCCAACTTCGGGTCTAAACCCAGCGCTACTTTCACCTCATTGGTCGTGGCAATCAAACCGCCCTTAAAATAGCGCTCACTATCTGCCGCCGTGGCCAGCGTATGGGTCAGGAAACCGCCGCTAAACGACTCGGCGACGGCCAGTGACAGGCCTTTCTCAACAAGCACTCGGCCCGCCACCGCCTCCTGCGTATCATCGTCCACTCCCCAGATGATATCGCCCAGAATGGCCCTGACGTCGGCTTCACGCCTGGCAATCATCTCCCGTGCTGTTTCCTCCTTTTCCGCCTTCGCCGCGATGCGGATATAGATGCCGTCCAGCTTGGCATAGGTCGCCAGCGTCGGATTCGGAGAGGGTGTTAAATCAGCCAGCATCTCGTCCACCTTGGCCTCTGACGTGCCAAACGTCTTTATCATGCGCGTCATGATGACCGCGCCCGTCCTCTGCTGCAATCTGGGCAGAACCTGGTTCTCCCACATATACTGCATCTCCCCCGGAGGGCCGGGCATGGTCACGATTATTTCCCCGTCTTTTTCCACCCACCAGCCCGGGGCGGTGCCCTGCGGGTTGACCAGCGCCGTGGCCGAAGGAATCAGCATTGCCTGCCTTATGTTGCTCTGCGGCATCTCTATACCCCGCCGGGCAAAGAAATCGACCAGGCCCTGTTTTAAATGCGGCTCTACCGTCATCTCCTCGCCCAGGAGCGCGGCAACGGCATCGCGGGTGAGGTCATCCTGTGTCGGGCCGAGACCTCCGGTGGTGAAAATGATATCCGACCTGTCCCAGGCTTTTTTGAGAACGCCTTGCAGCCGGGCTGGATTATCACCCACGGCCGAGGTGAAGTAGAGGTCAATCCCGAGTACAGCTAGCTGATTGGCCAGGTACGGGGTATTGGTATCAACAATCTCGCCGAGGAGCAGTTCGGTGCCGATGGAAATGATTTCCGCTTTCATTTAACGTCCTGCGCCGTGTATTAACGAAGAGCGCACCCAATTATACCAGCAATGTCTTCTGAACCGCAAATAAACAGAGCGGATTAAAATAACGTCTTTCCGCTGGCCGCCCTTGACATGGAGTGGGAAGTTTGAGTAACCTTGCTGATGGTGGTTTGTCTTATCACTGCATAAAAAGTGAGCAGGAGGAACAGTAACATGGGCAGAAAAGCGAGAGTGGCCGTTACCCGCGACCTCTTCGATGAGCGAGGGAGGTCGGTTAGCCCCGGACCCGGCCCTTCAATACTGGATTCGCTGCCAGACGTGGAGTGGGACAAGTTTCAAGAATACCTGACGGAGGTTACCTCGGAGCAGGTCAAAGGTTTTGATATGGTGATTTCCTTCGCTCCTTACTGGACGACACGCACCTTTGCCGGAAATGACCAGATTCTCTCCATTCACCGCGGCGGCGTCGGCTACGATATGGTGGACGTGCCCGCCTGCACCGATGCCGGAGTCGCCCTCTTCATCATCCCGGGAGCGGTGCGCCGGCCGGTGGCCACCGGTATCATGGCGCTGATGCTCGCCCTGGCAACGCGCCTCCGCGCCAAGGACATCGTGACCCGCGCCGGCAAGTGGGACGAAGGGAGAAAAAATTATCCCGGCATCGGGCTCGCTGGAAAGACGCTGGGCTCAATCGGCATCGGCAATATCGGTCATGAGGTGTTCCGGCTGGCCAAGCCCTTCGGCATGAAACACATCGCCTACGACCCCTACATCACCCAGAATGCGGTCAAAGATGTCGATGTGCAGCTTGTCGACATGGACACCGTGCTGGCCCGGTCCGACTTCGTGAACGTAAGCTGTCCCCTGAGCGAAAAGACCCGTCATCTTATCGGGGAAAAAGAGCTGAAGAAGATGAAGAAGACCGCCTACCTTATCAATACCTCACGCGGGCCGGTCATAGACGAGGCGGCGCTGGTAAAGGCGGTGAGGGAAGGCTGGATTCAGGGCGCCGGCATAGACGTTTACGAGCAGGAGCCAACTCCGGCGGACAACCCTCTGCTCAAGCTGGAAAACGTCATCGTCACCCCACATTCCATCGCCCTCACCGACGAGTTCTATATCACCATGTGGGAGCTGATTGCCCAGCAGATACGCCAGATGATTGACGGCGAAAAGCCGGAGACACTGGTCAATCCGGAGGTCTGGGACAGGCCAGAATTTCAAAATAAACTGAAGAAATTCCATCAGGAACTGAAGTAAGGAGGCAGCAAGATGAACATGTTTGACCTGTCGGGAAGGGTCGCCATTGTCACCGGCGGCAGCCAGGGCATCGGCTTCGGCATCGCCCGGGGCCTGGCCAGCGCCGGCGCGACCGTGGTCATCGCCAACCGACGTGCCGCTGAGGGGCAGAAAGCTGCGGAAGCACTGCACAAAGAGGGGTACAATGCCATAGCCATCCCCACCGATGTCAGCCAGAAGGCCTCCATTGCCGCTATGGTGGAAAAGGTGATGAACCAGTTCCAGAAAATCGATATCCTGGTCAACAACGCCGGCGTTATAATACGGAAGCCGCTGGAGGAGTTCGAGGAAGATGAATGGGATACCATTCATAATACCAATCTGAGGGGCCTTTTCCTGTGTAGCCAGCTTGTGGGCAGGGAGATGATTAAGAGGAAAAAGGGCAAAATCATCAATATTTCCTCCGTCCTGTCACAGATTGTACAGCCGGGGCGTGGAGTTTACGCCGCCGCCAAGGCCGGTGTTTCCCATTTGACCCGTGCCCTCGCCCTCGAGTGGAGCCGATATAATATCAACGTAAATGCCATCGGCCCCGGGACGACCATTACGCCAATTAACCAGAAATACTTTCAAGAGAACCCGGATGACCTGAAAAAGATACTTGAAGGCATACCGATTGGGAGAGAAGCCTATCCTAAAGACTACGCCGGCGCCGCGATTTTCCTGGCCTCGGACGCATCCGACTACGTCACCGGCCAGACGCTGCTGGTTGATGGCGGCATGACCATTATCTAGCGATATTCGGCTTCAGGGATTCAGAAACAAAAAAAAGGGGAGCAGAGAAACAGACGCTCCCCCTTCCCTTTCTATCCCGTATAGCGACTAATCAAGCACCTGAGGGTTGAGCGGGAATTTCGGCCTTTCCCCGCGGAACACCCTCAGAATTTCCTCCGCGCATGTCGTCGCCATCCGCCGCATCGCCTCACGGGTCCCGCCGGCGATGTGCGGCGTGCCGATGAAGTTGTCCAGACTGAACAGAGGGTGCTCTGAAGGCGGCGGCTCTTTGAGGAAAACGTCCAGCGCCGCCCCGGCGATTCCGCCTTTGACCAAGGAGTCATAAAGGGCGTTCTCATCAACGATGCCACCCCGGGAGCTGTTTACCAGAAAGGCGTCAGGCTTCATCAGCTTCAGCTCCCTGGCGCCGATGAGGTTGGCCGTCTCCCCGGTCAGCGGGACGCAGATGACAACGTAGTCAGCATCGCGCAGCACGTCGTCCAGCTTCTCCACTTTGGTGGCGCCGAGACTGGCGGCCTTTTCTGCGGTAACATACGGGTCATAGGCGTTGACCTTCATGTCGAACCCACCCTGGCACTGATGGGCAAGCGTGGAGCCGATATGACCCAGGCCGATGAGGCCCAGCGTTTTGTCTTTCAGCTCCACCCCGACCAGCTCCTGCCGCGACTTCGATTTGCTCAGACGGATGCTCCGGTCAGCCAACGCTATCTTCTTGTTTATGGACAGCATCAGGCCCAGATTATGCTCGGCCACTGATTCGGCGTTGTCCAGCGGCGTATTGATAACCACTACTTTTTTCTCCGTGGCCGCTTCAACATCGATATTGTCGTAGCCAACGCCGTGCTTGGCGATAATCATCAGGTTCTTCGCCTGTTCCAGCAGTTCTCTGTCGATTTTCCCCACCCTGACCACGATGGCATGCGCCTCAGCAATGTAATCGCGCAAAGGTTGTCCCGGCTGCTCCGCTAAATTAACAACATCAGCTTCCTGCCGCAAGATTTCCAGCCCTGCCGGGTGTATGCTCTCGGGCACGATAACTTTTTTTCTGGCCATGGTATCTCCTGCCTCAATACATCAACTATGATTTGCGGGCGAACTTTTGCAGCACTCTTGCGCCGCGGTCAACCTTACTGTGCGTCCAGGCGACATCGCCAACGTAGATATCATCGCGGGAGTCAAGCGCAATGGCGTGCGGTGCCACAAACAGAGCTTTATCAATCTTGTTTTCCTGTGTTCCCCACCTCGCCAGCAGCTCGCCTTCCGGGCTGAATATGCTCAAACGCAGACACAACTCGGAGACAAACACGACGCCCTCACCATTAAGGCAAACATCGGTGGGACGGAAAACGTTCTCCCACTGGTCAAGGAATTTCCCGTTGCTGTCAAAAATCTGGATGCGGCTGTTCTCCCGGTCAGTAATCCATACCCGCTCCTTTTTGTCCACTGCTATGTTGTGCGGCAGCCGGAAATGACCCGGAGCATACCCCGGCTCACCCCACGATAGCAGCAGCTTGCCATCAGCGGTAAATTTGTGCACCCGGGCGTTTCCGTATCCATCAGCGACATAAATATTACCTGAGTCGGCTACCGCTACGCCGGTAGGGCGATTAAATGGCTCACTGCCCCTGGCAATCGTTGTCAGGCTCCAGAAGAAATCGAACCACTCCTGCACATAGCCGTTATCTGAAGGCCGGTCCTCATTGCCCAGCGTCATGAGCAGCTTCCCTTCCGGGGTGAACTTGCGTACGGTATGGTTCCTGTCATCGGTGCAGTAGATGGCGCCGTCAGGACCAACGCCGCTGCCGTGCGCGCGCTTGAACAACCCCTGGCCCCATGAAGTGACAAAGTTGCCTTCACGGTCAAAGACGGCTACCGGGTGCTCGGCGCTCCGGTTCAGCACATAAACCCTGTCCTGTGCATCAACGCTGATACCGCCGACATCCAGGAGTGATGCCCCTTCGGGCAGCTTTGCCCAGCCATCCACCAGTTCGTAGGTATATTTGCCCGAGCCGTATGGCATATTTCTGCACCTCCTTCTTATTGTGTGATTAACCAGTCAATTCAGCCACGTGGTGATTCATGGCATGAACTGCTCCCACTACTTTACGATAAGAGCTCCCTTTTCGTCAAACAGCGGGAGTCATGGCAGTTTGACCAGCGGTCATCGATACAGTAAACTTGTGCCACAGGTTTACGACAGGAATGCGCGGCATGAAAGAGGAGCCATGTTCGACCTGCTTCACATTTATTGACAGCTATGCTAAAATAATAAGCTTGAACGGAGGAGTGTAGCTCAGTTGGTAGAGCAGCGGTCTCCAAAACCGCCGGTCCGGGGTTCGAATCCTCGCACTCCTGCCAGCTAAGCCAGTGCCGAGGTGGCGGAACTGGTAGACGCGCTAGCTTGAGGGGCTAGTGAGCGCAAGCTCGTGGGGGTTCAAATCCCCCCTTCGGCACCAGTTGAATAGAAGAAGAGCGGAAGTGGCTCAGTGGTAGAGCATCTCCTTGCCAAGGAGAGGGTCGCGAGTTCGAATCTCGTCTTCCGCTCCAGAGGCGACGTAGCCAAGTGGATAAGGCGGGGGTCTGCAAAACCCCTATTCACCGGTTCGAATCCGGTCGTCGCCTCCAAATTTAGATACGAAATTGACAGTATAGAACCGAGCGGTAATAAAAATTGCTAACCAATTGCTAACCAACCTTCTCTGATGACGCCTCTCCTGCGGTCCTCTGTAGTCCCCCATCAAAGCGCCGGGCTGCTGCTGCCTGGATCCCTGGTAGGACAGGGGAATATGTATGCATTGTTATTGCTACCGAACTATGCCCTAGCCGTTCACTTACGACCTTAGGATGCTCACCTTGCCTCAGCATGAGCGTGGCATGGGTGCGGCGGAGGTCATGTAGACGTACCCCTGATATCCCCATAGATTTAACCAGCCTGTGGAAAGCCTTGGTAACACTATTAGGTGGTAATGGAGTACCGTCTGGATAGCAGAATACCAAATCTTCCGGCATGGCGCAGGCGTGAGTGGCTGAGCCATCACACCAGACAACCTGGTCAGGCTGACAGAGCGCAACACACTCAACAATCCATTTTAAAAGCTCTTTATGATTCGTCGGCGGCAACTCTTTCCCCCCGTAGTATTTATCTCGTTTTTATCTACCTGCATAGCTATCTCTTTTTATGGTGAAGTCCACAACCTGTACGGTAACTCCTGCCGTATTAATAATGGCAGGTTCAGAAATTACGAATCAGTAAATTATAGCACACTGTGCTGCAGTATGACTAGTCCTGCGGGCGGCAATTTACCTCTTAAATTTGCCGCTCTATTGATAATCATGATGCACGTGGTATAATTTGTATTGATTTGACGGCCTATGATACGCAGGTGCCGGGCGGGCGACGTCCAGAGGATATATATAATTATCAATAAAGCCGCCGAGGCGTACGACGGCGTTATTCCGGCCGACCGCTATCACCAGCCCTATATGCCTATGGACGAACTGAAGAGGGAAATGGAGCGGGTTGCCTTCTTTGGCTGGGAAGTGGATGGAGAGCTTGTGGGTATTATGGGAATGGAGCCAATCAAAGATGTCGCCCTGATCCGCCACGCCTACGTACTGCCGGAGTGGCAGCGGCAGGGAATTGCCAGCCAGCTGCTGGAGCACATCAGGGGCTTATTCACCGGCTCCAGATTGCTGGTGGGGACATGGGCGGATGCCAGCTGGGCGATTTCCTTCTACCAGAAACACGGGTTTCGCCTGCTACCGGACAAAGACCGGCTGCTGGAAACATACTGGGATATCCCCCGGCGCCAGATTGAAACCTCGTTGGTGCTGGGTATAGATAGCATACAGGCATGAAGGAGTCAAGATGAATACAAAATTTCTTAATCGGCTGCTTCAGGTAACGGTGATTACCCTCTCAATGATCGCGGTATGCCAGGAACTGGAAAAGCCAAAAGAAAAGCGACTATGGCACGGGAAGGTGGCTGGCTTCGTCCCTTATGACCTCAGGCAGCCCACCATGGAACGCATCAGGGAAACATACTGGAATGCCTATGACAGCCGGATTCTGGTTCCCGAGGCGTTCGGCATTGGCTGGGCGATTAACTTTTACGCGCTGCTCGAGCGTTTGCGACTCATCGGGCAGGACCTTTCCGAGGAAGACTTCCTGATGCCAGGCGAGCACATGAAAGAGGTATTGACTCACGCGCTTGAGGCTGAGTAAATATCGGCTATCTCGATACCAGAAAACGACAGAGGAGGGTAAGTATATCCCTTGTCAGCTCATGTCAATCCGGAGAAAATGGCGGTATTTATTCAGGATAAAATCAGGGCCTCTGTGCGCCACAGCCCGCTGAACCGCATGCCCGATTCGAATGACGATTTCATCTTTGACGAGCCGCTGGTGCAGTTTGCCGATGGTGACGACCCCATATTCAGCGAGTACAAAAAGATAATTGACTCCTCACATTTTACGCCGCGTGAAGCTCTGGCCAGAAGCTACGAAAAAAGCCCGGACGACCTGCCGGCGCGCCTGTCCGTCGTCAGCTGGATACTGCCCATCACCAGCAAGACGAGGGAATCAAATCGACCCCAGGAAGACATACCTTCACGCCGCTGGTCTTACACCCGGTGGTACGGGGAAAAGTTCAACGAGGCGCTAAGGGCACACATGGTAGAGGTCATTGTCGGTGAAGGCTACTTTGCCACCGCACCATTTCTCCAGCCCTACTTCAAGACCATGGACAACGATAGCGGCCCCTTCTCCAACTGGTCGGAGCGGCACATCGCCTACGCCGCCGGACTGGGCACCTTCAGCCTCTCCGACGGCTTCATCACCGAGCGCGGCATCGCCCACCGCTGCGGCAGCGTGGTCACCGATATGCCCCTGCCCATCAGCCCGCGAACCGCTCAAACACCGTACTCAAACTGTTTATTTTATGTCAACAATGAATGTCGGGACTGCATCCCCCGCTGCCCCGCCGGCGCCATCACCGAGCAGGGCCACGATAAGAAAAAATGCCGTGACTACCAGCACAACGAAATCGTCTATATCAGGCAGGAATACGGCGTGGAAATCGCCGGCTGCGGCCTCTGCCAGACCGGAGTCCGGTGCGAATTCAGAAACCCGGCAAGGGAATTAAAGGATTGACCACCTCCCCCACACCCCGTCCTTATAAACGCTCTCCAGCTTTACCGGCATTAGCTGATTTGTTAAATCATTATCGCTCTTTGTATAGACTCTGATATAGTTCGCCGTGTAGCCCGACCAGACGCCGCCGGACTTCTGCTCCCACAGCACTGGCATGGTTCGGCCCAGAAAGCGCTGTTGAAAGTCACGGGCGCTTTCCCCGGCCAGCGCCAGCATTTTCCTGACCCTCTCCCTCTTTACCCTGTCTCCAACCTGTTCCGGCATAGCGGCGGCCTCTGTCCCCGGCCGCTGTGAATAAGGGAAGACATGGATGCGGGCAAAGCCCGTCTGCCGGCAGAAACCGTAGCTTTCTTTGAACTCGGCCTCGGTCTCACCGGGGAAGCCAGCGATGACATCGCTGGTGATAGCCGCGTCCGGCACCGCTTTTCTTATCGCGGCCACCGCTCGCCGGTAGTCAGCAGTCTGATAACATCGCTTCATCCGCTGGAGAACAGCATCGCTGCCGCTCTGCAAAGATAGGTGGAACTGCGGACACAGTCGGTCGTCCTTCCACAGCTCCAGAAGCTCAGCGGATACTTCCGGAGGCTGCAGAGATGACAGCCGCAACCGTGTTATCCCGGTTTCCGCCAGGACGCGCTTCAAAAGACCGGCTAAGCTGACGCCGCTGCGGTGGTAGGCTCCGATTTCGGTCCCGGTGAGCACAACCTCTTTCACCCCACCGTCCATCCGTTTTTTAACTTCAGCAATGACCCGCTCCGCGGGCACGCTTTCCACCCGGCTCCTCACCAGCGGCACGATACAGTAACTGCAGAAATTGCGGCAGCCGTCCTGGATTTTCAGGAAGGAGCGCCCCCGGCCATACTCACGCAGGCTCTGTCCGCCCGGTGATGAAGCCGCCGGGAAGCCAAGCTCCTGCAGTCTATCGAGCACCCGCGCCTTCTGCTCGTTGCCGAGGACGAGGTCAACGCCCTCTATCCGGGCCAGCTCCTGAGGCGACCTCTCCGCATAGCAGCCGATGGCAATCAGCCGGGCAGCGCCGTTCCGGCGGTGCGCCTGCCGGAGCAGGTTCCGGGACTTGCGGTCAGCGATGTGCGTCACCGTGCAGGTATTCAAAATATAGACATCGGCTTCATCCACGGAATCCACCAGTTCATAACCCGCCGCCGCCAGCTCCCGTGCCATTGACTCGGTTTCCGCCTGGTTCAGCTTGCAGCCCAGTGTATCAAAAGCAACTCTGGGGTAACTCATTGAAACTGCCCTCAGTTCCATTATAGGGTCGCCATCCACCGGCGGTCAAAGCCGAAGCTTCACTTGCAAACAGTCAGCAATTATGGTAAAAAACTAATTAAATCATCTGGAAATAAGGGAGCGTTTCCTAACAATGAATAACGGTAAAGATAGGGTTGTTATTACCGGGATGGGCATTCTCAGCCCACTCGGTCTGGATACCAAGACTACCTGGGAAGGACTGGTCGCCGGTAAGTCCGGCATAGACTACATTACACTGTTTGACCCCGCGGACATGAAGGCCAAGTTCGCCGGCGAGGTGAAAGGGTTTGTGCCCACCGACTACATCGAACGCAAAGAGGCGCGCCACATGGACCGCTTTGCCCAGCTGGCGGTCGCAGCCAGCAGAGAGGCAGTAGCCTCAGCGCGTCTGGAAATCAACAGCACCAACGATGAGGACATCGGGGTCATCATTGGCAGCGGCATTGGCGGACTGACCACCCTCTTTGAGCAGGCCAAAATTCTCGTGGAAAGAGGCCCCGACCGCGTCAGCCCGTTCCTGGCACCGATGATGATTGCCGATATTGCCGCCGCCCAGATATCCATCGCCCTTGGCATCAAGGGGCCTAACTTCTGCACCACGTCGGCCTGCTCCAGCGGCTCGGATGCCATCGGTGCCGCCTACGAACTCATCAGACACGGCGATGCCCAGGTCATGCTCACCGGCGGTACCGAGGCAATCATCAACCCGCTGGGCATTACCGCTTTCACCGCCCTGAAGGCCATCTCAACCCGAAATGATGCCCCCCAGAAAGCCTGCCGTCCCTTCGACGCCGAGCGCGACGGATTTGTCATCAGCGAGGGGGCCTGTGTGCTTATCATGGAGAAGCTGGAGCACGCTCTGAAAAGGGAGGCGCCCATACTGGCGGAAATCGCTGCTTACAGTGCCACCGCCGACTCCTTCCATATTACCCAGCCGATGAAAAGCGGCGAAGGTGCCGCCAAAGCAATGCGAATCGCGTTGAAAAAGGCGGGGTTGTCCCCAACGGATATCGACTACATTAATGCCCACGGCACCTCCACTCAGCTGAACGATACCATGGAGACCAGAGCCATTAAAGCCGTCTTCGGTGACTACGCCTACCGGGTCCCGATAAGTTCCACCAAGTCAATGCTGGGGCACCTCATCGGCTGTGCCGGTGCCGCCGAAGCAATGATCTGCATCCTGTCCATCCGGAACAGCATCATCCCGCCAACCATCAACTACGAACACCCCGACCCCGACTGTGACCTTGACTACGTGCCCAACGTTGCCCGCAGGGCTGAAGTCAACACGGCGCTGTCCAACTCGTTCGGTTTCGGCGGGCATAACTCGGTACTGATATTCCGAAAATATTCCGAGGCATAAGCTTGAGTCGCTACCGCTGGAATCTGCTGCCACCGGTTCCGCGCCAGTATCTGGTGAACAACTCAAGCATTCCTCCTCTTGTGGTCCAGCTTCTTTTCAATCGCGGCTTGAAGGAGCCGGCGCAACTGGCTTCTTTCCTCGCCGTCGACCAAAGCCTCTGCAGCAGCCCGCTGCTGCTGCCGGACATGCCTCAGGCAGTGGCCAGGATATACCAGGCCATGCTCTCCGCAGAGCCGATTGCCATATACGGTGACTACGATGCTGACGGCATCACGGCAACCGCCCTCCTCGTCCAGGGCCTATCCATGCTCGGCGGCAACGTGGTTCCCTACATCCCGCACCGCCTGACCGAAGGCTACGGTCTGAAAACCACCGCCCTGGAGAACCTCCGCCAGCAGGGCATTGGACTCGTGGTCACCGTCGATTGCGGGATTACCAGCCTGTCCGAAGTCAGGCGAGCGAGAAGAACGGGGCTGGACATCGTTATCACCGACCATCACACGCCGCTGCCCGAAATGCCGCCGGCGGTGGCCATTGTCAACCCGAAACTGGCCGGTTCCGCATACCCGTTCGCAGAACTGACCGGCGTCGGCGTGGCCTTTAAACTGCTTCAGGCGCTCTACCAGAGCGTCGGCAGGGAGGGGCAACTTGAGGAAATGACGGACCTGGTGGCATTGGGCACCGTCGCCGATATGTCGCCGCTGCTGGGGGAAAACCGCTATCTGGTAAAAAAAGGGATTATGGTAATGAACCAGAGTCCACGCCTGGGGCTCAGGGCGCTCATCGAGCAGGCAGGGCTGAGCGGCGGAAGCCTTGACGCCGAAGGCATATCGTGGATGATTGCGCCACGGTTGAACGCAGCGGGACGGCTGGACCACGCCATGTTCAGCTACAAACTGCTCATGACCGACTCCCCGATTGAAGCCCGCCGACTGGCAAGATGGCTGGAGCAGAAAAATGCCGAGCGGCAGAAGCTTACTTCCAGCACGCTGGCGCGGGCACGGGAGCAGGTCCTTTCACGTGGCATCTCCCCGCTTCTCATGGCCAGCGACCGGGACTACTTCATCGGCATTGCCGGGCTGGTGGCCAGCCGGCTGGCCGAGGAATTCTATCGTCCGGCAGTGGTCGTCAAGACCGGTGAAAAAATGAGCAGCGGCAGCTGCCGCAGTATCCCGGAGTTCAACATCATTGCCGCACTGAAAGAGAGCCGCCACCTGCTCTCGCAGTTCGGCGGCCACTCCCAGGCAGCCGGCTTCACCCTGCCCACCCGAAACCTGCCCCGGTTTGAGGAAGCGCTGGTAAACCTGGCCTCTGCTCAACTCAGAGGAGCTGACCTTCGCCCCAGCCTTGATGTTGACGCCGAGGTGAGGCTGCCGGGCCTCGGCGGAGATACCTTCCAGATAACGCAGCAGCTGGCGCCTTTTGGCCGCGGCAACCCGCTGCCCACCTACCTCAGCCGGCACGTTGAGGTTATCGACTGCCGTACCATGGGCAACGGTGGCGAGCACCTGCGCTTGAAGCTCAGACAGGACGGCACCAGATGGGATGGCGTTGCCTTCCGGCTGGGCAACTACCTGGCAGATGTCACCCCATTCCTTGACATCGTTTATAATCTGGAAATAGACCGCTGGCGCGGAAAGGAGACGCTCAGGCTCAATATTCTGGATTTCGCACCGTCAGTCCAATCTTCCGGAAACGACTAGACAGATGAATAACCAGTTCTCTGAGAAGTCAATTATTTAAAGACCATTCTCTGAGCCCGCTTTGGGCGTCAGAGCCATGATGATGGCCCCGATGAAAGCGCCGCCCGCCATGACCAGCCACGTGCCCTGATAGCTCCCCCAATGGTCAAAGGCCCAGCCGGCAATCGTCGGGCCGACCATGTTGCCGACCATCAGAATGCCCCAGGCAATGCCGATGATGGTGCCGAAGTTACCGCGCCCGAAGTGCTCCCGCAGCAGCACGCCGACCAGGGTTACATTGCCCCCGTACCCGAACCCGAAGAGCACCAGAAAGGGCACCAGCAGCCAGTTCCACCCCGGAGAAACATGCTCAAAACAGACCAGCCCCAATGTCAGCATGATGAGAGCGAGCGCTGACATTCGTTTGGCGACATATCTGTCGGCAAACCAGCCAAAACCAAAACGTCCGCCAATGCTCAGTAGCGGGATGGCCATGGCCACCAGCCCTGACATCGTTCTGGCGATGCCCACGCTGCTGAGGTACGGCATCACATGCGTCACCACCGCCGGCACCGCCACGAACTGGGGCATCAGCGCCAGCACGACAAACCAGAAGGCGCGGGTCCTCATCGCCTGCCTGGCGCCGATGCTTGTCGCCTCGATGCGCGGCCTGACGGAACCTGCGTCAGAGACTGCCCCACCACCTTCCTCACCATCGGGCAGGTAGCCGTATTGCTCCGGCTTGTGCCGCACCAGCAGTGACAGCGGCAGCCCTATCGCCAGCATGCCCACTCCCAGAATAGCTATCGACATCCGCCACTGGTACAGGTCAATAAGCCGGACTATCAAAGGAACCAGAATGCCGCTGGAACCGTAGCCGCATATCATGATGCCGCTGGCCAGCCCCACCCGGCGGCGGAACCAGTGGGCCACCGCGGTCACGGTTACCGATATGCCGCAGCTGCTGACTCCCAGCGACATTAAAACAAAGGCAAAGTAAAACATGGCTAAAGAGTGCACTTGGCTGAGCAGCATCAAACCCGCGCCCATAAGCAGCACCCCACCGAAAATCACCCTTCTCGGTCCCCAGCGGTCGACCAGTATGCCAACCACCGGTGCCAAAAGCCCGGCTTCCAGTCCACGAATGGAAGCGGCAATGGAAATCAGAGTGTAGCTCCAGCCGAACTCTCCGGCTATCGGCTCGAAAATGGCGGTGAACCCGTAGAAGACCGCGCCCCCCATATAGAGGGCAATGATGAAACAGGCGCTGACAATCCACCACCCGTAAAACACGCGAGGGAAACGCCGCGGTGAAGGCATTATTACTCTGCTCTCACCCACCTGGTCCGGAGAACCAGCAGCGGAACGGCAATCGCCAGCACGATGACGGCGATAAACTGCGCCTGATGCAGGCCCAGAAGAAAGGGACTTCCTTCACGCAGGAAATCCGTGCCCAGACGGTATACCGAGTACAGGCTTATGTAGATCAGATAGAGAGAGCCGTCGGGCTTGAGGTGACCTTTCAACCTGAGCAGTATACCGAAAACGATTAAATTCCAGAATATCTCGTATACCTGCGTCGGGTGAACCTCCACACCGACCGGGCAGAAACTATCGGGATTCGTGTAAACAATGCCCCACGGCAATAACGTTTCCAGTCCATGGCAGCAGCCATTTATGGTACAGCCAATGCGGCCGACCGCCTGCGCTAGAATAACGCCCGGTGCCACCACATCGGCGAAGTAACCGAAGTTCGTCTTGCTGAACCGGCTGTACACCCAGACGCCGATGGTGGCGCCCAGCACCGCCCCGTAGGCCGTAAGCCCGCCGCCGCCGATTATCTCCCCCGGATGCTGACCGTAGTATTCCCAGAAGTCAATCACATGAAGCAGCCGGGCCAGTACCAGGCCGGAAGGGATGCCGGCCAGCGCCGCGGCGAACACGGTATCATAGGTGATGCTGGCCCCTCTTTTCACCTGCCAGGCGGTCCACAGGACAACGGTGAGAATCGCCAGAGCGACCATAATGCCGTACCACCTGATTTCAACCGAGCCGATGGTGAAAACGATCGGGTCAATGCTTATAGCTATCATCGGTGCTCCTTGCAGCTAGGCACATAGCGCCTCAACAAAAGCCCCGGCGTCAAACTCGGCCATGTCCTCCAGTTTTTCCCCGGTGCCAACATACTTTATGGGTATTCGCATCTCATCGCAGATGGCGAGAACGATGCCCCCTCTGGCGGTGCCGTCCAGCTTGGCCAGAAAAATGCCGGTGACACCGACGGCGCCGGTGAAGTATCTGGCCTGAGTCAAGCCGTTCTGGCCGGTGGTGGCGTCGATGACCAGAATAACCTCGTGCGGCGCCGCATCATCCATCTTGGCGGCGACCCGTTTTATCTTCTTCAATTCCTCCATCAGGTTGTACTTGGTGTGGAGACGGCCCGCGGTATCAATGATAACTTCCTCGACCTGCCGGTGGCGCGCCGCCTGCAATGCGTCATAGACCACCGCCCCCGGGTCAGCCCCGGGCTGGTGGGCGATTACTTCTACTCTGGCCCGCTCGCCCCACTTCTTCAGCTGGTCGATGGCCGCCGCCCGGAACGTGTCCGCCGCCACCATCAGCACCCGCCTGCCGTCTTTCTGCAATCTATGGGCATATTTGGCGATGGACGTCGTCTTGCCGCCGCCGTTGACGCCGACAAAGAGAGAAACCCGGGGAGGCTCCGGGGCTGCGGGTTCTCCCTGGGGAGCGATATTCAAAATATCGAGCATCTCCGCCTCCAGGGCGTCACGCACCAGCGAGCCGTTCAGCTTCTCCCTGCCCGCCTTTTCCCTCAACGCTTTAATCAATTTTTCCGCGGTGTTCATGCCGACGTCCGCGCCGATGAGCAGCTCCTCAAGCTCGTCCCATACCTCATCATCAATCGTGGTGCGGTCGAAGAGGCGCATGGCCCGGGAAAACCAGGTCTCCCGGCTTCTCTTCAACGCATGAATAAGGCTGGCTATCTACCTCACCCCCTGTGTCCCCCTCTCCTTTGAAGGAGAGGGGGAGAATTTTTTAGAAGAGGGGCTTCGCCCCTCTTAAACACCATGAAATCACCATTAACTCCCGAAGTCATCATTGGATACCCCGGAACTGGCGGTGCATATAAGTTTTAAGCGAGCAGTTCTTCCAGCAGCACCCGGGCCGCTTCTTTGTCCAGCGGCTGGTTGTTGTTGCCGCACTTGGGCGACTGGATGCAGCTCGGGCAGCCATCCTGGCACGGGCACTCCGCAATCGTCCTTAATGTAGCTTGCCACAATTCGGTGATGATGTCAAAACCTTTCTCGGTGATGCCGACGCCGCCGGGATAGGCGTCATAGATGAATACCTGAGCGCGGCCGGTGTCCGGGTGCAGCGGCGTGGACACGCCGCCGATATCATTGCGGTCGCACATGGCAAACAGCGGCAGGATGCCAATGGCCGCGTGCTCCACCGCGTGCAGGCCGCCGGCAAAATCGAGCTCTCTGTCGTCAAGACGGGCTTCAACTCCATCCGGCAGGTCAAACCACAGGCCAACGGTGGCGAAGGTTAGCGGCGGCAGGTCGAGCGGCTCCTCGCCGACTACCTCGTCGGTATACTGCGCCTTCTTTTTAAAGCCCACGACGTGATTGGTGACCTCGACCTCCCCCAGGTACAGGTTCACCCTCCCGACTTTTTTCCTGTCCAGTACCTTCACAATGTGCAAATCCTCAATCTCTTTTGTCTGCGTGTAGTGATTGACATCGGTCGGCTCGGCGTAGGCGGTGCGGTTATTCAGGTCCAGCTCTTTTATCAGGTAGGACTCCCCCTGATGCAGGTAGATGGCACCGGGGTGTATCTGGAAGAAAGCCACGCTTGCTTCCACCGTCTCCAGCAGTGAGTCCGCTGCCGTGTCCACCACGTCGAAACTCCTGCCCGACGTGGAACGGATATTGACCGCCTGCGCCGGATAGGCAATCGCCGGGGACAGATACCACCTACGGTTTCTCTCACGCAGGACACCCTGTTCCGCCAGCATGTCTCTCTCCGGCGCGAAGGCGGGACCGAATATCTTTTCATCATCACTGTCGAGCGGGCATTCCCAGGCAGCGCACAGCAGGTGAGCCCGCAGGATATAGGGATTTGCCGGGTTGACCAGCGCGTTTTCAAAACTTTTGCCGAAGAATGAGTCGGGATGCCTCATATAATACTGGTCCAGCGGGTTGTTCAGCGCCACCAGGAAACTAACTGACTGCTCCTGCCTCCGCCCGCTTCTCCCGGCCTGCTGCCAGGTGCTGGCGATGGTGCCCGGATAGCCCGCCAGCACCGTCGCCTCAAGGTCGCCGATATCTATGCCCAGCTCCAGCGCGTTCGTGGCCACGGCGCCGGCGAGCTGCCCGCGGAAAAGCTCCCTTTCGATTCGGCGACGCTCTTCCGGAAGGTAGCCAGCGCGGTAGGGCGCTATCGGCGGCGGCCGGCCCACGCTTATCTCGGCCAGCCTTTCCTTGGAATAGATATAGATTAACTCGGTGAGGCGGCGGGAGCGGGCGAAGGTCAGGGTGCGGGTGCCCTGGTTCACCAGCTCGGTGAACAGATGGGTGGCCTCGCTGTTGGCGCTGCGGCGGACGCTCTTCGCCTCATCAATCAGCGGCGGGTTCCAGAAGACGAAGTCCTTGCCGCCGTGAGGCGAGCCGTCATGGTCGACCACCTCAAAGGGCAGCCCGACAAGCTGCCCGGCATGTTCACCGGGGTTGGCAATGGTCGCCGAAGAGCAGATGAACTGCGGGTTGGAACCATAGAGCTGGCATAAACGCCGCAGCCGGCGCAGCACGCCGGCCACGTGCGAGCCAAAAACGCCGCGGTAGGTATGGGCTTCGTCCACCACCACGTATTTTAAATGGCGCAGCAGCCTCGACCAGTACTGATGATTGGGCAAAATGCCCACGTGAAGCATGTCGGGATTGCTCAGGATTATCCGGGCGCGCTTTCGTATCTCGGCCCGCTCATCTTTGGGCGTGTCGCCGTCAAACGTGTCCAGCTCCTCAATCTGGAAAAGGTCGGGGGTAAATAATTTATGTAAAGCACGCCGCTGGTCCTGCGCCAGCGCCTTGGTCGGGAAAAGATAGATGGCGCGGCTCCCCGGCTCCGCCAGAAGCGTCTCGGCGACCGCGATGTTGTAACAGAGAGTCTTGCCGCTGGCGCTGGCCGTGGCCACCATGACGTTCTGCCCGGCGCGTATCCTGTTGACCGCTTCCGCCTGGTGCCTGTAGAGAGGAAACAGCCCCTGAGCCTGCAGACGCCTCGAAAGTTCCGGAGCCAACGGCCGGTCAAGCTCAGCGTACTCCGCACGGCGGGGATGGATATGCTCTATATGGGCGATCTGGCCGGCAAAGGTGGGCTGGGACTGAAGATGGTGCAGGAAGGCCAGAGTATCCACCATGACCCTCCTTTACCAGATAGGCAGTATCTCGATTTCGTAATCGAGAATCTCGGCCTCAAATCGACTGTTGATAACGAAATCAACGACCTTGGACAGGACTTCGTTGGCGTGCCGGTTCTCATTGCTGACGCAGCATATGCCGATGGTCGCCAGCTGCCAGCGGTCCTGGTTGTCCACTTCCGCCACAGAGACGTTGAACTTGTTTCGGACGCGACTGGTTATGGATTTCAGTACCTGCCGCTTGCCTTTAAGAGAAAGGTTTTCCGGCAGGCGGAGGTTTATCTTGCACATGCCAACGTTCATGGCTATGTCCAGTCGGAATAAATGAACAAACCAAAACTGAACCTGGTCCGGCTCCGTAATCACTCCTGACTCTAATGTAGCATTCCACTTCACGGGTGTCAAACCGATAACCGAATGATGTGTCCACTCTGCTTGCCTCTAACGGGCAACCTGTGCTATTATTATACATCTGTTCCTGAACTGACCCGGAAACCAGCCATCGTTGTTTTCCAAAGGTGAATAGCCAGATGCCGAAGATTTATTTTATTGACGTCACCAACCGCGACGGGGTACAGACCGCCAAGCTCGGCCTGTCCAAGCTGGAAAAAACGCTGATGAATTTTTACCTGAATGAGATGGGCGTTTTCCAGTCGGAGTTTGGCTTCCCTACCACCAGGCACGAGACCCTGTACCTCCAGGCAAATCTGGAGCTGGCGGAGACGGGCGTCCTGAAGCCAATTCGGCTGGAAGGCTGGATCCGGGCCATTCCGGGCGATGTAGAGACGGCGTTCCGACTGGTACCGGGTATCAAACACCTGAATATCTCCATCTCCACATCAACCCAGATGATAAACGGGAAATTTCAGGGCAGAAAGCAGCAGGAAGACATCATCCATGATATGACCGAGGCGCTGGACGCGGCCAAAGCACGGGGCACCGAAACGGTGGGCGTGAATGCGGAAGACGCATCGAGGACTGACATCAAATTTCTCACCAGGTTCGGTCTGGCGGCAAAAGAACACGGTGCCGACCGACTCCGGTACTGCGACACCCTCGGCTACGATAACCCGTTCACCATCTACGAAATCACAAAGAACCTGGCGGAAGACATCGGCATGCCGCTTGAAATTCACTGCCACGGCGACCTGGGGATGGCGGTGGCCAACTCCCTGGCCGGGGCAAAAGGCGCCATTGACGGCGGCCAGGATGCTTACATCAACACCACCGTGAACGGCGTTGGCGAAAGGGCCGGCAATGCTGACCTGGTGGCGGTGATTCTGGCGGCCATGAAGTCAAAGCAATTTGCCGAGAAGTACCAGCTGGGACAGCCGATTGACTTATCCAAGTCGTTCAAGATAGCCAAGTTCGCCAGCTACGCGTTTGACCTGCCGATACCGATAAATCAGCCCGGAGTCGGCGCGAACGCCTTCGCCCATGCCTCCGGCATTCATGCCGATGGCGTACTGAAAGACCCGGAGAATTACGAACTGTACGGATATGAGGAGCTGGGGCGAGGTGACCCGGTAATGGTGGAAACGGGGAGAGAAATCATCGCCGGGCAGTACAGCGGTATTTCCGGGTTCAGCCATATCATGGGCAAAATGGAAGTACAGTTCAGCAGCCGTGAGGAAGCCGGCGAGATTCTGGAGCTGGTCCGCTATGCCAACGTCGAGGCGCAGAAACCGCTGGTTGAGGACGAACTGCTTTTCATCGCCAGATACCCCAAGATAGCCAAAAAGCTGCTGACGCTGACGCCGCTGGAGTAGCCCCTCTCATTTACCAGCCACGCAGGAGGTGACCGGAAATAGAGAAAGATAAGCCCGCCTTCAGCGTAAAGCCCATAGGCACGGTGAGAAACGAGGTCCAGAAACCGCCAAAGCCGCCTTACGACTGGGACAGGGTTATGTCCCGCATCGAGATTGAACCGGATTTGACGGAGGCGCTCGACAATCTGGATGAATTTTCCCACATCATTGTCCTCTACTGGATGGATAGGCTGGCCGCCGAACCTCAGCCGCTGAAAGTCCACCCCAGACGTGACCCGGAACTCCCGCTCGTAGGGCTTTTCGCCAGCCGTTCTCCCAGAAGACCCAATCCCATCGGCGAGGCCACGGTGAAGCTGCTGAAAAAGGAGGGCAATGTGCTCACCGTGTCCGGCCTGGACGCTCTCGATGGTACGCCGGTTATCGACCTCAAGCCCTACCTGCCCGGTTATGACTCGGCGGCTGACGCCACACCAGCCCCCTGGTCGAAATCACATGCCGAAAGTTAACGCCAGCTGCGCCAGTCTGTTATCATGCCCAAAATCACTAAATAATCGAAAAAGTTGACGCTAACCCAGCGATTACGTAATAATTATATCTGGACAGTCAGTATGGTGGGTGAAAAAATGACGGCTAAAGAGCTGGTCAGGTTGGAGAATGTCTGGGTTCACCATGACAGCGTTCCAGCACTGGAAGCGATAAACCTCTCCATCAAAGCAAATGACTTTCTCGGCATCATCGGCCCCAATGGCGGCGGCAAGACCACGCTGCTTAAAGTCATCCTGGGGCTGATAAAACCAAGCCGGGGCAAGGTCACCGTACTGGGCATGTCGCCGGAGCGGGCCCGGAAACACATCGGCTACATCTCACAGTTCAACCTCTTTGACCACGATTTTCCCATCAGCGTTTTCGAAGTGGTCCTTATGGGCCGCTATAACAAGTCCGGCCTGCTCCGACGTTTCAGCGAAGAAGATAGAAAGGCCGCCATCGAAGTCCTGAAAACTGTGGAGATGTTTGATTATAAAGAGCGGCAGGTCGGCAAGCTCTCCGGTGGAGAGCAGCAGCGCGTCTTCATCGCCCGGGCCCTGGCGACCAATCCGAAGCTGCTGCTGCTTGATGAGCCAACCGCCAGCATCGACCCGAATATGCAGGCCGAGTTCTACGAACTGCTGGACAGATTAAAGGAAAGCATGGCCATCGTCCTGGTCTCCCATGATATCAGCGCCGTTTCCATTTATGTCAGCGAAATTGCCTGCCTCAATCACCAACTGTTCTACCACGGTTCCAAAGAGGTATCGGCGGAAGAGCTGGAGAAGTCTTACCACTGCCCGATCCAGCTCATTGCCCACGGTACCGTGCCCCACCGGGTACTGAGGGAACATTAAGCCATGCTCGAAGCACTTCAGTATCAGTTCATGCAAAATGCCCTGCTGGCCGGTCTTCTGGCAGCCATCGCCTGCGGCATCGTCGGCGTCTACGTGGTGGTCAAAAAAATCGTCTTCATCAGCGGTGGCATTGCCCACGCCTCTTTCGGCGGCATCGGGCTGGGATATCTGCTGGGCATCAATCCGGTGCTGGGGGCGATGGTCTTCACCATCGCCTCGTCGCTCGGCATTGGCCTGGTCACCAGACGAAGCAGGTTGCCCGAGGACACCGCCATCGGCATCCTGTGGGCGATGGGCATGGCACTGGGCATAATCTTCATCGGCCTGGCGCCGGGGTATGCCCCCGACCTTTTCAGCTACCTCTTCGGCAACATCCTGACGGTACCATTCTTCGACCTTATGCTGATGCTGACCCTGGATGTGGTGATAATTGTGCTCGTCGCAATTCTCTATAAGGAATTTCTGTACCTTTCCTTCGATGAAGAGTTCAGCACGGTATCGGGAGTGCCCACCGAAAGACTTTACCTTCTCCTGCTCTGCCTGGTGGCCCTGACCGTGGTGGTCCTGATACGAGTGGTCGGCATCATCCTGGTCATCGCCCTGCTCACCATCCCGGCGGCGCTGGCCCGGCAACTGACCTACAGCCTGAAAAAAATGATGCTGCTGGCCATCCTGGCCGGCATGTTCTTTACCTTCAGCGGGCTGTGGATTTCCTACGCGCTCAATTTAGCCTCCGGCGCGACCATTATCCTGGTCAGCGGCACGGTGCTGTTCATCTCATTCGGGGTCAAGAAGCTGCGCCGCAGAATCCGGGAACAGGGCCCTGATGCCAGCGCAGCCTGATTGCCAGGCTGTTGCCTTCTAAGTTGATATAGTCTATAATTGGCTGAAGAAGATGGCACTGCGCATTACCACCCTGAGTGAGAATACGGCGGGGACACGCGACCTTCTGTCTGAGTGGGGCCTCAGCTTTCTCATTGAAAGCGAAGGGGAAGCCATCTTATTTGACACCGGCAAAACCATATCCACCGCCCATAACATTGATACTCTCGGCGTCAACCCCAAACAAATCAGCAAGATTGTGTTGAGCCACGGCCACTATGACCATACCGGTGGCCTGCGCCAGGTGCTGCGCCGGATAAATAAAGAGATAGAGGTGATTGCCCACCCCGATGTCTGGGCGCCCAAATACCGCCACCGCAAAGGGGAAAAGGACAGGTATATCGGCATTCCCTTCCAGCGCCAGGAACTGGAAAGCCTGGGCGCGATTTTTAAACTGACCACAGAACCGGTGAAGGTGGCCGATAACTGCCTGACTACCGGCGAAGTCCCCATGATAACCGATTACGAGACGATTGATTCCGGCCTGTTTGTCCAGACCGATTCCGGCTGGCAGCCAGATAAGCTGCTTGACGACCTGTCGCTCATCATCAACACCGCACTGGGCCTGGTGGTGGTGCTGGGCTGCGCGCACCGCGGCATGGTCAATATTCTGCACCACGCGCAGAAGTTAACCGGCGAGAAGAAAATATACGCCGTGCTTGGCGGCTCCCACCTGTACAGTGCCTCCAGGGAACGGGTGCAGAAAACCATCGCCGACCTGAAAAAGCTCGACGTGCAGAGGCTGGGGCTCTGTCACTGTACCGGCATGCCGGCAATTGCCACCCTTGCCCATGAATTTGGCGACCGGTTCTTTTTCAATATTACGGGCACCACTTTTAAATTGCCTTAGGTAGCGGTGATGAACCTTTCCGTTCAGTTAGCCCCCGGACATGAGAAAGGGTTACGGCTGGCCAATCCGGTCATGACCGCATCCGGCACTTTCGGCTACGGTACCGAGTACAGTCACCTGTTTGATAT
>DAOUDY010000107.1:0-13094 GCA_034430755.1 Dehalococcoidales bacterium | reverse complement strand
TTGGTAGCTCTCAGCTTTAGGCCTTCGACCTTGGTAATAATCACCTCCTCCCCGGGCTTAGCCCTGCCTTTTTCCAGAGTTGCCGTCCATTGTTCACCGCTAATGCGAACCGTTCCTTTCGGGTCCATCATGGTGCTCACTTCCGCAATCTTGCCAATCAGTTCTTCCCGTCCCACGGATACCTGCTGGCGGTGAGCACGAATCCCGTAGATAATGACAAAGGCAAGGAACACCGCTACCGCCACAATAACCAGGATTATAAGCCAGAGGTCTATTTGTATATAGGGTACTCTCATTTACTCTTTCCTCACAACGTGTAATGTCAGGCCGTCAACGGCGGTGATGATAACTTCTTCGCCAAGCTCGATTCGACCTTTTTCCGATATGGCTGACCATCGCTCTCCTTTGTAAAAGATGGTGCCCTCCGGGTCAAGTGCCACCTTAACGACAGCACGTTTGCCAATCAGCTCTTCACGTCCCGTCGCGGCCTGCTTGCGATGGGCATGTATCGCCCGGTTGATCACAAAGGCAAACGCGGCGGCGATGAAAATGGTAACCGCAGCGATAAGCCACGGGTCTACCCGGAACAGCGGCGAGGCCCCCTTAAATAAGATAAGCGAGCCGATGACCAGTGAGACGACGCCCCCGGCGGTGAAAAGGCCGAAGGTGGTGGTCAGCACCTCACCGATAAAGAGCCCGAAAGCCAGGGCGATAAGCAGAACCCCGGCCCAGTTAACCGGCAGCACCCCCAGCGAGAAGAAAGCGAGCAGAAGGCTGATGGCGCCGACCACTCCGGGGAAGATAAGTCCCGGGTTGAAGATTTCAACCATAATGCCCAGCATTGCCAGGCTGAGCAACAGGTAGGCGATATTCGGGTCGGCGATGGTATAGAGAAAGTCCTCAATAAGCCTCATCCCGACATAATTGACCGTGGCACCCTGTGTATCCAGGACTATTTCACGGCCATCGATGAGGGTGACCGTTCGTCCATTGAGCTGGGCTATCAGGGTATCGAGGTCCGGGGCAACCATATCGACGACGTTAAGTGTCAGCGCTTCCTCTGAGGTGGCGGAGATACCGTCGCGGACGGCTTTCTCTGCCCATTCTGCGTTGCGCCCGTGCTGGGAGGCCAGGTCTCTGATATAGGCGATGGCATCATTGATGATTTTATGCTTCATTTCCTCGGACATCTGGGCTTCACCATCGCCGCCGAGGGCCACCGGTGTTGCCGCGCCAATAGCCGTGTTCGGCGCCATAACGGCAATGTGGGCGGAGAGGGTAATATAGGCGCCGGCCGAGGCGGCACGGGCTCCGGCCGGGGAGACATAGACCACCACCGGAACTCTGGCATTGATGATGCTCTGGATGATGTCGCGCATCGCGGTATCCAGGCCACCGGGAGTATCCATCTGAATGACGACCGCGCTGGCGCCGGTCTCCTCTGCCTGCTCAATGCCTTGGCTGATGTAATCGGTCAGCACCGGGTTAATGGTGCCCTTCACGGTGAGCACATCAATCCTGGAGCTTCCGGTCTGAGCGCGGACGCCGAACGAAAGAGCCAGCAATAACCCTATTAGAATAAAAAGTATACGTGCAATTCGGGGCATAGATAACCTTGGCGCTGTAAAAATAAATAAGCCTTTCTATATACTATATACTATACAATAAGATGGGGTGTAAATGAAATAGCGGGGAAGCTCAGACCATACCCAAAGTTGAACAGGCCAGTTAAATTAGTGTAGAATTTATGAACTACAGGTTTAGGGTCAGCCATGAGAGTTCAGAGGTGCAAAGGTGCCAGGGACCTGTCTCCCGATGAGATGGCCAGGTTCCGTCTGATTGAGGAAACCTTCCGGGCGCGATGGCTCCGATGGGGCTACCAGGAGGTGCGCACGCCAACCATTGAGTCCCTCCCTCTGGTCACCTCAGCCGGGACGCTTACGCCGAGCATGCTGGGAAGGGTGTACTCGTTTCTCGACTGGGATGGGTGGAGCGGCGAGAGAGTGGTGCTGCGGCCCGATGGCACCATCCCCATCGCCCGGCTCTATATCGATACCATGGCCGGCGAAGGGCCAGCCAGGCTGTTCTATGTGACCAATACCTTTATCTTTGAGGAGACGGGTAAAAAGACGAGGGAAAGGTGGCAGTGCGGCACCGAGCTCATCGGCGTGAATACACCGGCCAGCGATGCCGAGCTAATCGTCCTGGCACTGGAAATATTGAACAACCTCGAACTGAAAAACGTGACGCTCCGCCTGTCCCATGCCGGCCTCATCAAGGCGCTGCTGGGGAGGCTCGGCCTGAGCCCCGAGGAACAGGCGAGGGTTTTCGACCGGATTCTGGACGGGGACGCCAGGGCGCTGGCGGGACTACGAACCGACAAGCCGGAGCTGGACAGCGTCCTGTTTCCTTTGCTCAGTTTGAAGGGGCGCTCCTCCGGCTTTTTGAAAAATCTGAGGGCGATATCGGCGCGAAGCCTGCCGGAATTCAAACCGCACCTGAAAAGTTTCATCGATGTTGTCAGCATCCTGGAGAACCTTGGCTGTAAATATCAGATAGATATCGCCTCCGGCGCCGGTTTCGAATACTACACCGGCATCATCTTTCAGCTCTACAGCGGCAGGGAGAAAATTGGTGGGGGTGGACGGTATGACGACCTTATTCCGGCGATGGGGGGTGGGGACATTCCCGCCTCGGGCTTCGCCCTCTATATCGACCGCCTTATGAGCTTGGTGGAACCGGAGACATTGAAAGAACCGGTCCGGCAATCAGTGCTGGTAAGGTTTAAAGATAAAGATAATGAGGAAATGAAGGAAGCGTTTGGCGTGGCCCGCAGTCTCCGCGATGCCGGGTATACGGTAGAACTTGACCTGGGCAACATGGAAACGGCAAATGTACGCTGGGTTCTGGATATACGAAGCAAAGCGCCGAAATATGTGCTGCGGGATAAAGTTGAGCCGCGTGTGATTGAAGCAAAGACGCTTGACGAGGTCCTGGCTATAATTGAGGAAAAGAGTGGATATCAAGATAGCCTTACCAAAGGGACGTCTTCTGGGTAAGACGGCCAGTCTGCTGCAACTGGCTGACTGGGGCATGGACGGTTACCACGAAAAGGCGCGCCTCTATCACCTTAAATCCACCGCGTATCCCAATCTCTCGGCGAAAATGTTCCACGAGAGGGATATCCCGATACAGGTGGCCATTGGCAACTATGACCTGGGGATCTGCGGGCGCGACTGGGTTGAGGAATTGCTGGCCAAGTACCCCAGCAGTGCCGTGATTAAGGTCGCCGACCTTGGCTACGGAGCCGGAAGCCTCTATATGCTGGCGGGGCTCGCCGGTACAGGTATGAGCGATCTGCGACGTAAGGCCGGGAGGAGTACCGTCCGTATCGTCAGTGAATATGCCAACCTGGCCGAGTCATTTGCCCTGAAGGAGAGGTTGAGCCGGTTCAGCATCTTCCCGGTATGGGGTGGGGCGGAAGCCTACCCGCCGGAGCATGCCGAACTGGCCCTGATCAGCGGCGGTGCTGGTACTGAATTTCTCAATACGGGAATGGTGCCGGTGGAACGAGTCCTTGATTTCAGCGCCTATCTCATTGCCAACCGGGATAGCTGGGGTTCAAAGGACCTGAATAAGGTTGTCGCCTCAATATGTGAAAGCTGTGAGCAACTGCCAGCCGATGAAAGAGTACCAAAGGAGCCCGGAATGCGGCCGGAAATACCCCTGACGCCTGAGAGGACTGAAGACGGGCTTATTCGGCTCGCTCTGCCTGATGGTCACCAGCAGGAGCCCATGCTCGAGATACTGAATAAAGCGGGCATTGATATTGAAGATTATCCGTCGCCAACGGGAAATCGCCGGCCAGCTATTGGTATGGAAGGCGTCGCCGTTAAGGTCATCAGACCGCAGGATATGCCATTGCAGGTGGCCAACGGGAATTTTGACCTGGCAATCACGGGAAGGGACTGGCTCACGGACCACCGGTACCAGTTTCCTTCAAGTCCGGTAAAAGAGCTCCTTGACCTCAAATCAGGCCGGGTGCGGGTAGTGGCCGTTATCAGCCAGAAGCTCCCTGTTGATGATGTCGCTGACCTGAGAGCGTTCATCGGGGAGAAGGCGATGCTGTTCCGGGTGGCCTCCGAATACGTGAACATTGCCGACAGGTATGCCAGGGACAATCATTTTGGCAGATACCGGGTGATTCCCACCTGGGGGGCTACCGAAGCCTTCCTGCCTGACGATGCTGACCTGCTCATCGAAAACACCGAGACCGGACGGACCATCGCCCGCCACCACCTGAAAATCATTGACACCCTTTTTGAATCGACGGCCTGTATAATCGGCAGCACCAGAATCAGGCCAGGCTCGGCGAAGGATAAAAAAACGAGATTTATCATCGAAGCCCTTCGGGCTGCTGTGGAGGGTATGTAAATTGAGACTGATTGAAGGCTTTGACGCTGCCAGGAAAGCGCTATCGCGCCTCACGCCGGCAGAACCCTATCCGGTACCAGCTTCTTTGAAACGCAGGCTTGAAGGGATGTTTGGTACTTCTGACCCGGAACAGGCGGTCAGAACCATTATCAATGAGGTGCGCGAGAGGGGAGACGAAGCCATATTCGACCTGTCGGCAAGGATTGATGGCGTGAGACCAGCATCGCTGGAGGTATCCAGAAACGAGATTTCCCGTGCCTGTCAGGAAGCGGACGATGAGCTTGTCTCGGCGTTGAGACTGGCCGCGGAGCGAATCAGCGCATTTCATACCGCCCAGAAGGAGAATATATGGCACGAGCTGGCTACCAAAGATGCCGGGCAACTATTAAGGCCTCTGGAGCGGGTTGGCATTTACGTCCCCGGGGGGACTGCCGCATATCCGTCAACGGTGCTGATGACGGCTATACCGGCCAGGGTGGCCGGGGTGAAGGAGGTGATTCTGGTCACGCCGCCAAAGAAAGACGGTACGATACCGCCGGCAACCCTTGCCGCCGCCGATATCGCCGGCGTTGACCGTGTATTCAGAATCGGCGGAGCACAGGCAATTGCCGCCCTGGCCTACGGCACTGAATCCGTGCCCAAAGTAGATAAAATCTGCGGGCCGGGCAACATTTTTGTGGTTTTAGCCAAGAAGCTCGTTTTCGGCGCGGTGGCTATCGACGGCCTTCAGGGGCCGAGCGAGGTAATGCTCATCGCCGATGATACGGCCAGCGCCGAGTACTGCGCTGCCGACCTGCTGGCGCAGGCGGAACACGACCCGCTGGCCTCGACGATACTGATAACGACCTCACGCGCGCTGGCGGAAAAAGTAGACCAGGAATTGAAAAAGCAGGCGACAGGTCTATCACGCCAGTCAGTGATAACCGAAGCTCTGAATAGAGGCATGACGGCGCTTGTTGACGGCCTCGACGAGGCGGTGGAACTGGCTAACTTATATGCGCCTGAACACCTGTGTCTGATGGTTGAAGATGCCGACGCCTGCCTGAAAAAGGTCAACAATGCCGGGTGCGTGCTCACCGGCAATGCGGCGACGGTGGTACTGGGCGACTATATTGCCGGCCCGAGTCACGTTCTGCCCACCGGCGGCACCGCCCGCTTCAGCTCCCCACTTAATATAAATGACTTCGTGAAGTTGATAAACACCATTGCCATAGGCGAGGACGCACTGAAACGGCTGGGCCGGGCGGCGGCCTTGCTGGCGAGGGCAGAAGGCTTTGAGGCCCACGCCCGGGCTATAGAAAAACGCTTGAAGCTGGACTGAACTATAATTTCGCTTCCGGCATTTGACATATTGTCATCACTCATTCAAAATGGGCAATAGAAATCATCGCATTTATCAGCGCAGGGAGGCAATTCATATATGTCATCAGATGATATCGTTAGACTAATCAGGCCTGAACTGGTTGGCTTTGTCGGCTATGCTGCCAGCAAGTCACCCGAAACATTAGCGGGTAAGGTTGAAGTCCCGATAGAGGAAATCGTCAAACTGGATGCCAATGAGAATCCATATGGTTGTTCGCCAAAAGTGAATGCAGCTCTGGCCGCTTATCCCGACCTGAATATTTATCCCGACGCCGGGCAGACTGAGCTTAGAAAGCTGCTTCAGGAATATACCGGCGTTAGTTCTGAGAATATCGTTGCTGGCGCTGGCAGCGACCAGCTTATCGACCTTATTTTACGCCTGTTTCTTGAGCCAGGTGACGAGGTAATAAATTGTGTTCCCACCTTTGCCATGTTCCGTTTCTTCATGGGGCTGAGCAACGGCAGGCTGGTTGAAGTGCCCAGGGATGAGAACTATGCGGTCAGGGTTGATGCCGTTAAGGCGGCAGTTACCAGGAGGACTAAAATAATACTGCTCGCCACGCCCAATAACCCTACCGGGACAGTTATACCCAGACAGGACATTCTGCAAATACTGGATACCGCTGTACCGGTGGTGGTTGACGAGGCATATTATGAATTCAGCGGCGAAACAATGGCCCCTCTGGTCAACCAGTATCAAAACCTGATAGTGCTGCGTACCTTCAGCAAATGGGCGGGCCTGGCTGGACTGAGAATTGGCTACGGGCTTTTCCCACCCAAAATTGCTGATTGTCTGTTGAGAATCAAGGAACCGTATGGTGTTAACGCGGCGGCTACGGTTGCTGTCCGGGAGTCGTTGAAGGATAGAGACTATTTGATGGATAAAGTGAATGCCATCATAACCGAAAGGGAGAGGTTATTTGCCGAGTTAAAGAAGCTGGAGTGGATAAAACCTTTTCCATCGCAGGCCAACTTTATCTTCTGCACCGTGCTGAAAGGGAAGGCCGGTGAACTCCAGCAGCAATTGCAGCGAAAGGGTATACTGGTTCGTTACTTTGACCAGCCGCATTTGCAGAACAGCATAAGAATCAGTGTGGGCAAACCAGAGGATACCGATGCCCTGATAAAAGTACTCCGGGAACTGGGGGAGAAAACCAATGGCTAAGCGGAAGTCCGTAATCAAACGGGAAACGAAGGAAACCAAAATCAGCCTTGAGCTCAATCTCGATGGCAGTGGCAAATGGCAGATTGACACCGGCATCAAGATGTTTGACCATCTTCTATCGCAGCTGGCACGGCATGGTATATTCGACCTCACCGTTTCCGCCACCGGAGATGACCAGCACCATGTCGCCGAAGATGTGGCCATCTGCCTGGGCAAAGCATTTGCCGAAGCTCTGGGGGGTAAGCGGGGCATCGTCCGTATGGCAGACGCTTCCGTACCGATGGATGACGCCCTGGCCACCGTGGCTCTGGACATCAGTGGGCGCGGCTACACCATGCTTGAACTGTCTTTCAGCGACAATGATATGCGCGGCTTCTCCACTGACCTTATTCGTCACTTCCTCGAATCATTTGCCATTGAGGCCAGAATGAACCTCCATGCTCGAATCGCCTATGGTACCAACGACCACCACAAGGCGGAGGCGCTCTTCAAAGCGCTGGGACGGGCACTGGACAAGGCAACCCGGGCTGACGAGCGGATTGGCGGTGAACTGCCGAGCACCAAGGATTTACTTGAGCAGTAGGCAAGGGTGAGAGCTAGTCCATCCGCGCCCCGCCGTTCACGCTGATCGATTCTCCGGTGATATTGCGGGAAACATCGGAGCTCAAGAAGAGCACCACGTTTGTGATATCTTCCGGAACCTGAGGCCTCTTCAGGGGGATGGTTTCCAACATCCTTGACCAGACTTCCTCTCTGGAAATACCGGTGCGTGCCGAACGGGCATCAAGGAGTTTCTCCCACATATCGGTGCGCAGGATACCCGGGCAGACGGCATTCACATTGATATCATGCTGCGCCAGCTCTTTGGCGATTGCATGAGTAAAGCCGATGATGGCGAATTTCGAGGCGGCATAGTGGGAAAGTCCGGCCTGCCCCTCTTTCCCGGAACGGGAGGAGATATTCACGATTTTGCCATATCTGGCGGCGACCATGTGAGGCATCGCCGCTTTAATGACCAGATACACGCTTTTGGCGTTAACCTCAAGCACCCGGTCCCAGTCGGCTTCATCGATGTCAGCCAGCCATATATCCTGAACGATGCCGGCAGCATTGACCACGATATCTATCTTGCCGAACTCTTTTATGGCGGTGGCAACAAGGTTATCCACATCGGACTTACTGGCGACATCGGTTCTGACGGCAATGACTCTGGCTCCACTTTCGGTCAGTTTTTCCGCCAGTTCCCGGGCGGTATCAAATAAAATATCGCCGACCACCACGTTGGCGCCCTCCCTGATAAACCCCTCCACAATGCTCCCGCCGATGCCCCTGGCACCGCCGGTGACGATGACTGCTTTTCCTTTCAACCCGAGGTCCATATGAAGCTCTCCTTATTTAAAACGGGAATTTCTTGCTACTTCTCTAAGATATAAAGTAAAATGCCCCCAAGGGAATTCGAATCCCTGTTGCCGGCTTGAAAGGCCGGTGTCCTAGGCCTCTAGACGATGGGGGCACACGAGCCAAGTATAGCAGAAACAGGCTGGGCGGGCAAATGAGATTTGCCTGTTTCTCTGGTGCTGGAGAAGATTACACAGCATGGACAATAAATCTGCGGAATCAAGAAAGGAATCAAGGCGCAGGCGCTTTATCTTCATAGTCACCCTCCTGCTCGTTATTGCCATTACGGTGGCTCTGCAGCTTGTCTATGGCCTCCACCCGGAAAAACTGCAGGAATTAAAAGCGCATTTGTACTTGGGAGCGTTCCTCATCAGCCTTATTGGCAACGCCACCATTATCTTCCCGGGCGCGGTCCTGGTGATACTGTCCAACCTGGGAATCCTGCTCTACAGTAACACCGGGCTACTGGGCCCGATAATGATTGGCCTTTTAGGGAGTGTGGGTGCGGTCATCGGGGAGACCACCGGCTACATTGCCGGCTACAGCGGGCGGGAAATTGTGGGGCGGGGGAAAATCTATGGCCAGGTGAAGGGGTGGGTCAGGCGGTGGGGAGCACTGGCCATATTCCTGATTTCTCTGATACCGTTTATCTTTGACCTGGTGGGGATTGCCGCCGGCATTCTTCGCTTTCCTTTCTGGAGATTCATGCTGTTCTGCTGGCTGGGGCGGGTGATATTATACACCGTTTTTGTGGCGCTGGCGGCCATGGGCTGGAAAGCAATTCTGCCTTTCTTTGGCTAACGCCGTTCCCTGATTTTCAGCAGTAGCAGCGAACCAACGATAAAGTAGGCGAAACATGCCCCCAGCATCATCTGGTAGCCCAGACCGGCACCGAAGCGATTAAAATAGTCAATGGCCGGGCCGATAAGGCGCGCCAGGGCCGCGCCTCCGGCGGTGGCCAGGTTGGTCAGACCGAGATAGCGTGCCTCTTCACCGCCAGGCACGAGGTCGGTGGCCAGAGCCCAGTTGGAACTCATGAAAGCCCCGGTGGCGGTTCCGATAATGGCACCGCCGGCAATAATCGCTCCGTAGCTGGCGGAGAAAAAGATGACCAGTACGCCACCGGCTCCCATAAGGCCGGAGGAAATGACCACGGGACGGCGGCCGATTCTATCAGAAAGCCTTCCCGCGGGATAAACGGCAAGCAGCATCCCGCCCCCCGCGGCAATGAGCAGGTCGGCGGTGGCCGTTGCCGGGTTGGCCAGGCCGATTACATCCCTCAGGTAAAAGAGGGCGAACGTCTGTATGGTCGCCAGCGCCATGAAGACCAGCAGGCGGGAAATGAGAAAGACGACAAAATCGCGGTCTTTTCTAACATCAATCCTGAAGCTCCGGCGGAGGGTTTTCCATATAGAAAGCGGCTCTTCTTTTCTTGTGACTGGCGTTTCTCGCACCATTATTATCGTCGCCAGCATGGCCCCCAGAAGAACGATTGCCAGCACTCCCAGCACGAGCCAGAGCCAGACAGCACTTTCGCCGGGGGCGTAATGGCCCATAAAGTGACCGATGAGTCGCACCAGGGCAATGCCGCCGATTATCTCCAGCAGGCTTTTAACGCCAGAGGCGAGCCCTTTCTTATCCTGCGGAACGAGGTCGGGAATGAATGCCTGATATGGCCCCTGCGCCGTGTTGCTGGTCATCTGCAGCAGACAGTAGATAACGAAAAGAGCAATATAGCTTTGGAAAAGGCCGACTCCCGGCAGGAGCAAAATGCCGAGCAAGCTGCCGATTAAGATATAAGGCCGCCTCCGGCCCCATCTGAAACCAGAGCGGTCGCTTATGGCGCCGGCAATCGGCTGGACAATCACGGCCAGAATCAGCCCGGCAAAGGTGAGCAGGCCGAGGCGCGTATTCTTTTCTGACTCGGCAACCATGTCCAGCAGGCGAAGTGGCAGGACAATACCGTGAAGGCTGTTCCAGAGGGCGGCCAGAGCAAAGCCAAAAACAGATATTTTAAGGTAATCAAAGCGGCCGAAGTTACCTTTCATTGCCTTAAAGCATAGCAGAGCAGGCGGCAACAGGCAATCAGCACATCAGTTGACATAAATGCAATGGCGCTATAGCTTTATCAAGTCTGCGTCAGGTTGTATAATCAGGGACATAATGATGCGACAGCCACTTGTCGAAGAGATATATACTCCGCTCACTGCGTCCCGGATTTTCAGTTTCTTTAAGGATGAGCGCTACAGCTTCTTCCTGGACAGCGGCATGGACCCGGCCCGGCTGGGCCGATATTCACTCATAAGCAGCCGCCCGTTTCTGGTTCTCAAAAGTCGTGGCAATGAAGCGGTGCTCTTAAAAGACGATAAACGAGAAGTCCGGCATGGCAATCCGTTTGACATCGTTGCCGAGTTACTGGACATGTATGCTCTGGACAGCAGCCCGGCCGACATCCCTTTCGCCGGTGGCGCCGTCGGCTATTTCAGCTATGACCTGTGTCATTTTGTTGAGCGGCTGCCGGCCGCCGCCGTTGACGACCTGCAGCTGCCGGAATGTTTTCTGGCCTTCTATGATGCCGCCATTGTCATCGACCACCTCACGGGGGAAAACTACCTGATAGCCACCGGATTTCCCGAGCTGGAGGAAAAGAGGAGAATAAAGAAGGCCGGGGAGACATTGAAGTATTTACGGGGCATTCTGTCTGGTAGCCAACGGTTTCACCAGAAACCAGCGCTGGACTTTGTTGGTGAAGGTACCGTATTGAAATCGAATTTCTCCCGTGAAGAATACCTGAAAGCGGTGGCAGTGGCCCGCGAATACATCTGCGCCGGTGACATATTCCAGGTGAACCTGTCACAGCGCTTTGCCGCCGATTTGAGCATTCCACCTTATGAACTGTACCAGCGGCTGCGCCGCATAAATCCGGCCCCTTTTGCTTCCTACCTCAATTTTGCAGACGTGGTCGTTGTTGGTGCTTCACCGGAGCGATTTCTCAAGGTGAGCGGCGACCGGGTGGAGACACGTCCGATAAAAGGCACGCGCCCGCGAGGTAAAACAGAGGCAGAAGACAGAGCGCTGGCATCGGAGCTGCTCTCCAGCGTGAAAGACCGGGCCGAGAATGTAATGATAGTTGACCTTGAGCGCAACGATATCGGCCGGGTATGCCGCTATGGCACGGTCGAAGTAACGGAGCTGGCGATTCTGGAGACGTTTCCCACCGTCTTTCACCTGACGTCGACCGTAGTGGGCAGGCTGCGTCCGGGAAAAGGGCGGGTTGACCTGCTGAAGGCTACTTTTCCGGGTGGCTCCATCACCGGCGCCCCGAAGGTGCGGGCCATGGAAATCATTGACGAACTTGAGCCCACCAGACGCAGCGTTTACACCGGCTCAATTGGCTATCTGAGCTTCGCCGGTGGCATGGACCTGAACATCGTTATCAGGACAATTGTCGTGAAAAATGGCAAGGCTTATTTTCAGGTGGGGGGTGGCATCGTCTACGATTCTGAGCCCGAGGCGGAATACCAGGAAACGCTGGATAAAGGGAAAGCGCTCGTTCAGGCACTTAGATTATCCCCGCAGGTAGCGGTGGAGGCAGCACCGTGATTCTGGTCATCGACAACTATGATTCATTCGCCTTCAACCTGGTCCAGTATCTGGGAGAGCTGGGCTGGGAGCCCGTGGTCTACCGCAACGACTGCATAACGCTGGAGCAGATTCGGGACATGGCGCCGAGCCATATCATAATCTCGCCCGGCCCCTGCACCCCCCTGGAGGCGGGCATTTCCAATGATGTTGTCAGGCAGTTCCGGGGGCAAATTCCCATTCTGGGCGTGTGCCTGGGGCACCAGTGCATCGGCTACGTGTACGGCGGCGTAATCAAAAGGGCCGTGGTCCCGGTACACGGCAAAACCTCTCTGATTTACCATGATGGCGACACCGTTTTCCGGGGACTGGAATCGCCGCTGGTGGGCGGCAGATACCATTCGCTGGTGATTGACGCCGGGAGCATAACTGATGCGCTTGAGGTGTCGGCCCGGACCGAAGAAGGGGAGATAATGGGGGTGAGAAACCGGGAAGACGTGGTGGAGGGCATCCAGTTCCACCCGGAATCCATACTCACCGAGAAGGGCCACGATATACTGGCCAACTTCCTGAGCCTGCCGCAACCTCAGATAAGAGCTAAAGGGATAAAGTAATGGAGGAACTTGTCTACCTTAACGGCTTTCTTATACCCCGTTCCCGGGCCAGAGTTTCGGCGTTTGACCACGGTTTTTTGTACGGCTATGGCCTGTTTGAGACCATGCGCGCCTACAGCGGGAAGATATTCCTGCTGGGTAGGCATCTGGAACGGCTTTATCAATCGGCGGAGGTACTCGGGCTGGGCGAGGCGCTGGCCGGTATAGACCTTGAGCGCGTCTGCATAGACACCCTTAAAGCCAATAACCTGAAAGATGCCCGCATGAGGCTGACCGTCACCAGGGGTGAAGCCGGTTCTTTTCCCGGCACGAAGCAGGATGCTGCGGCCACGGTGCTGGTTACGGCGTCAGCCTATACCTCACCTCCCCCCGGAGTCTATGAAAAGGGGTATAAAGCGCTGGTCTTGGCCTTCCGCCGTGATAGCCAGTCGCTGCTGTCCAGATTGAAGAGCATCGGCTATCTGCTCAGCGTGCTGGCAAAGAAAGAGGCGGAAAACGCCGGCGTGGACGAGGCGCTGCTCCTCAATGAGCGCGGCGCT
>DAOUDY010000106.1:0-18610 GCA_034430755.1 Dehalococcoidales bacterium | reverse complement strand
GATGAGTCTCCAGGCGCCAGTGAAATCCTCTTTATCCATGAGGCCTCCCCAGGCTAGCATTCAGTTACAAGACAAGAAAAATGGGCGGTGCAGGACTTGAACCTGCGACCCCCTGCGTGTGAAGCAGGTGCTCTAACCACTGAGCTAACCGCCCGGACATCAGCTATTTTACCCGAAAAAGGGGGCGTTGTAAATCGCATGTTTATACCAGCCCCGGTTTTTGTCTTCGCAGGGCACAACTTTACCCGCACATATGTTATAATGACGAGCAAAGATGGAAAAGGAAAAGACGGTCATAATCGTCGGCATGCCGGCTTATAACGAAGAGAGATACATTGGCAGTGTTGTCCTGCGGGCGAGACGGTTTGCCCGCGAGGTGGTGGTGGTTGATGATGGCAGCTCTGATCGCACGGCGCAGGTAGCCAGGCTTGCCGGCGCCACGGTTGTTCAGCACAAGCAAAACAGGGGCTATGGTGCCACGGTACAGACCGTGCTCGCCGAGGCGAAGAAAAGAAATCCGGATGTGCTGGTGCTTCTTGACGCCGATGGCCAGCATAACCCCGAGGAGATACCTGCTTTGGTGAATGCCCTCGCCGCTGGCGCCGATGTGGTCATCGGGTCGCGGAAAATAAGGAGCGAAGACATTCCGGCCTACCGCAGGTTCGGGCAGAAAGTCATTTCCTATTTCACCCGCGTGCTTTCCCGGAGCACGCTGTCTGACACTGAGTCGGGGTTCAGAGCTTTTTCCCGCAGGGCAGTAAACGTTCTTGAGCCCAAAGAGCAGGGGATGGCCATCTCGGCGGAGACGATATCGGAGGCCACGGCCAAAGGGCTGAAAATCGCCGAGGTTCCCATATCAGCCATTTATACCAAGGATGGTTCAACACTCAATCCCATAAGGCACGGCGTCGGTGTTCTGAACCGGGTGCTGGCGATGATATCAGAGAGGAGGCCGCTGCTATTTTTCGGAACGGCTGGCGCCATTTTCATAATTCTGGGCATTGTGGCCGGCGTTATCGTTCTGAAAGCCCTTTTCACCATTAACGAACTGGCGGTGGGCACGGCACTGGTGTCAATGCTCCTGATAACCGTGGGCACGCTGTGTATCTTTGCCGGCGTAATACTGAACGTGCTGGTGAAGCGGATACGCGATTCATTGTGAGGATGACGAGACGAATTAACCATGCAGGCGGTCATATTAGCCGGCGGTCTGGGCACAAGGTTAGGAGAGCTGACCAGAGCCACGCCTAAAGTGATGCTGTCCTTCAACGGCGAACCTTTTCTCCTCCATATATTACGGCTTCTGAAAAGCCAGGGAATAAAGGACATCATCGTATGCATCGGTTATCTCGGGGAGCAGGTGAAGGACTTCTTTGGCAACGGCCGCAAGCTGGGCGTGAATATCGAATACAGCGAGGAAAATAAGAAATTACTCGGCACCGGAGGGGCACTGAAGCAGGCTCAGCATATGCTGGACAGATATTTTCTGGTGCTTAACGGGGATACCTACCTGCCGATTGATTACCACGAAGTGGCAAAAGAGTCTTTGCGACTCGGACGCAAAGCTCTCATGGTGGTCTATAATAATGAGATGGATACCGGCGTGAAGAACAACATCGCCCTTGACCTCGACCGAATGGTGATAAGGCATGATAAGAAGCGAACGTCGTCAGACCTTAAGTACGTGGAAGCGGGCGCGGTGATTCTCCAGAGAGAAGCGCTGGACTTTGTCCCGGAGGGCATTCCGATTTCTCTTGAAGACGGGATATATCGTCCTCTGATGGAACAGGGAGAACTGGCTGCCTATATCACCGGGCAGCGCTTTTACGATATCGGGACGCCGGAGCAGCGGCAGGTCTTTGAAAAATTGGTGCAGAAGGGGTGAGATGATGAAATCAGAGGCGGAAATAATCGGCGATTACCGGCAAGGGTTGTGCTCCTGCCTGGAGGAGATAGCGGAGAAGGATATAATTGAATTAGTTGACATAATTATGAAGGCCTATGCGAAGGGCAGGAAGATAGCGTTCATGGGAAATGGCGGCAGCGCCACCACCGCTTCTCACTTCGCCCGTGACATCAGCATCGGTACCGCTGCGGAGGGCAAGCCGCGCCTCAGGGCAATCAGCCTGGCGGATAATGTGGCCATGATTACCTCTCTGGCCAATGACATCGACTATAATTCGATTTTCCGGGAGCAGCTGGTCGGCCAGCTGGATGAAGGAGACGTGGTTGTCGGCATAAGTGCTTCCGGCAATTCTCCCAATGTTCTCGAGGCAGTCAGATATGCCCGCAGCGCCGGGGCGGTGACGGTGGGGTTTATCGGTTTCGGCGGCGGCAAATTGAAAGAGCTGGTGGATAAATCAATCGTGCTGTCGAGCCGGGATTACGGACAGGTGGAGGACACCCACCTGGTTCTGGACCATATCTTCACCTGTCTGGTCAGGGAGAGGATAGCCCGTGGCTAACCGTGCTGTCTTCCTTGACCGGGATGGCACCATGGCCGCCGATGTATTGTATTGCAACTGTCCCGAGGATTTTGAACTTTTCCCCACCACGGCAAAAGCGATAAAATTGCTCAGTGAACACAGCTATAAAATAATCGTAGTTACAAATCAGTCCGGCATTGCCCGTGGCTATTTCACCGAGGAAACGCTCGGCCGTATCCATCAGAAAATGCTGAGCCAGTTATCCGAAGAGGGCACCCAAATTGATGGCATTTACTATTGCCCCCACCACCCGGATGACAACTGTGAATGCCGCAAACCAAAACCCAAAATGGTGCTGCAGGCGGCAGACGAGCATGACATCGACCTCAAGCGGTCCTTCGTGGTGGGGGATAAGCCCCAGGATATTCAACTCGGCCGAAATGTTGGCTCCCGCACCATATTGATACCATCGCCACCCGGTGAAAACGAGCCCGAACCGTGCTCACCCGATTACACTGCGGCTGACCTTTACGAAGCTGCATTGTGGATTATCGAGCAGAAATGAAAGCCCTCGTCGTATCCGAGCACTTTCACCCCTACGGCGGTGCTGAGCTATCGCTGTGGCAGCTCGGCCGCATGCTGGCCCGGAAAGGCCACCGGATTCAGGCTATCACCGCCAGACGCGGCGGAGAACCCGATTATGAGAAGAAAGAAGGAATCGAGATTTTTCGGCCGTTCCCCACGGGAAATCTTGTGCGCAGGTTTATCTTCGCCATAAAGCTAAATTCATATCTCAAAAGATGGCTGCGGGGAAAGGAAATTGACGTCGTTTACAACCTCGGCTACGTTCCAACGGTACCGGCGACCCGTGTTGCCCGAAGATATGGCATACCATCGGTTACGCTGCTGGGCCATTTTTGCGGTCGGAAGTGGTTCCGGCTGGTCAATCCGCCCCTGGCCCTGCTCAATTTAATCGCCGAAATACTGACTATCCGTCTTGGCAAACACGATGTGCTGGTGGCGCAGTGCCAGGACACCGCCAGTAAAGTATCTGCCAGCACGAACGCAGAAATCGAGGTTATCGGCAATACCCTGCTTGACCCGGCGGCGATTGACCGGGCAAAAAGGGTGACGGATATTCAAAAGGTGCGCGAAAAATTAAGTATAGAGGATAATGAACTATTTCTTCTGCATGTCGGGGCGCTGATACGAACCAAAAACGCCCATAATTTAATCAAAGCCTCGGCGAGCTGGAGACAGAAATTTAAACTGGTACTTGTCGGCGATGGTCCGGAACGCACCCGCATTGAAAAGCTGATTCGGCGTCTGAATCTGGCCGGAAATATTTCTTTGCTCGGCAAACAGCCCCACGATGAGACGCTGTCCATAATAAGGTCATGCGATGCGCTGCTTTTATCATCCATATGCGAACAGGTGCCAAATGTGGTGCTTGAGGCGCTGGCGCTGGGAAGGCCGGTTATCGCCACCCGGGTGGGAGGCGTCCCCGAAATAAAGTCGCCAAACCTGCATCTGGTCGACAGGCTTGAAGAGGTCGGACAGATTATCGATAGTGGCGTCGAGGCGGTGGAGGAAGGTACAATTATGGAAGAATACTCACTGGGCAGGATAGCCGAGCACTATGAGAGGTTGTTCTTGCGTCTGGCTGGTTCTAAAATGAAAGATAAGCAGGTGTAACATGACGATGAAAGAGAAGCTGCTGAGCGGCGAGAAATCTATGGGCATCTGGGGGATCGGCTATATCGGTTATTCGTCAATGGCCCATTTCGCCAGCAAAGGTGTCAGATGTCTGGGAACGGACATTGATGCCGGTAAAGTTGACCGCATAAACGAGGGCATCCTGCCGATACACAACATCGAATACTGGCTCGGCTTTGACACCAAACCGCTGGTGGCCTCCGGCATGATGCGGGCGACCACCGACTGGCAGCAGCTTATCAGTGAAGACATACCGGCACATCTGATATGCATACCCACCGAGAAAGATGACGTCCCCTATGACGGCGTCCTTATCGATGTGATTGATAAGCTGTCCGCCTTCAGCAAAGCGAGCGCAAAATCCCCGCCGCTCATTATCGTTGAATCGACGCTGACCCCCAATACAACCGAAAAGACGATTATACCTGCCTTCGAGAAGAAGGGGATGGAGGTGGGCAAAGATATCCTGGTCGGCGTGGCGCCGCGCCGCGACTGGTTCATCAGCCCGGAGAAAAGCCTGAAGAACCTGCCGAGGGTGGTCGGGGGCACCACCCCTGAGACCACGGCGCTGATGAAAGAGGTCCTCGGCATAGTCTGTGATACTATATTGCCGGCCAAAGACCATCGGCACGCCGAGCTGGTCAAGAGCATCGAGAACGCTTACCGGCATGTGGAAATTACGCTGGCCAATCAATTATCGCTGGCCTACCCCGATATTGACATGCGTGAGGTGCTGGCGCTGGTGGGCACCAAGTGGAACATCGGCACCTACCATCCCAGCTTCGGCACAGGAGGTTACTGTATCCCGTTATCGAGTCAGTACGTACTCTCCGGCACCGGCAAGGCGGACCGGCTCAGTATCTTGAGCTCGGCAGTCGACACCGACCGCAGCCTGCCCTCTGCAGTGGCTGAAAGCGTAGTCAAAAAGGGCGCCCGGAAGGTGGGCATCCTGGGGCTGGCCTATAAAGGCGACCTCAAGGTCCATACCCTGAGCCCGACGCTGCGCATCGTGTCCCATCTGAAAGGAAAAGGCATCGCGGTCAGGGTACACGACCCGTACTATACAGAGGCAGAGATAAAGCAGATATGCGGTGTTGAGACGTTTCATTTTCCCGATGACCTGGGGCAGTTTGATGCCATACTGATTGTGGCCGACCACCGGGATTACCAGGCAGTTTCACACAATCAGATTCTATCAAACCTAAAGAAATGCAGGCTTATTCTGGATAACACGGGCATATGGCGCGGGTTTGACTTTGCCCGGCTCGGGATTGAATACCACCTTGCCGGCACTGAGAACTGGCTTGGGGAGCAGCCGTGAAAATCCTCATGCAGCAGTGGGCATATTATCCCTGGGTAGGTGGTGCTGAGATATTCACCCAGCACCTGGCGGAATACATGGTAGCCAGAAGTCATCAGGTGGATATCGTCACCGGGCTGCTGCGCAAGCCAAGCATTGCATATGATAACTGGCAGAAAGAGCTTGATGTTATCAATGGCGTGAACGTATACCGGGTCAGGGTGCCGAACGTCAAATATGCTGGCATCGCTGCCGGTATCCTGCGCATGTTAACCAAAAGTTTGAAGCTGAACCGGCAAAACGGTTACGACGTCATCCACAGCCATATATTTCCGGCAATGGTCTGCGGTGCCCTGAGCAAGAGAGATAAGAAGCTGATTATCACTCTTCAGGGTGGGGATATAGGAGAATACAAGGAGTCCGGCCGCTTTATCCGGATGATGGAGATGCCTTTCATCGCCTGGTCTCTGAGAAAGGCGGATTTGGTCCACTGTGTCAGCACCCACATTGCGGGGGCGGCTAAAAGATTGGGTGCCGGAGACGTGACTGTGGTGCCCAACGGCGTGGATACCTCCGTATTTCGTCCCCAGGATAAGTACCAGCTGAGGAAAAAACTTGGCTATAAGCTCAAAGAAAAAATCATCGTCAGCACATCGAGGCTGACACCGAAAAACGGCCTGGACTACCTGATAAGGGCAACCGTGCCTCTGAGCGATGTCAAACTCATTATCATCGGCGAGGGTGAGCAGAGGAAACAACTTGAGTCCATGATTCAGAACCTGAAGCTGAAAAAAAGGGTTTTCCTGCTCGGTGCCCTGCCGCATCAGGATTTGCCTCAATATCTGGCCATTGCTGACGTTTTCTGCCGCCCCTCGGTGAATGAAGGCTTTGGCATCTCGTTCATAGAGAGCATGGCCTGCCGGATTCCAACAATAGGCACGGCGGTGGGCGGCATCACCGATATCATCAAAGACGGCGAAAACGGTATGCTGGTGCCCCCCGAAGATGCCAGAGCATTATCCAGGGTTCTCAAAAGGGTCATCGAGGATGGGAATCTGTCCCGTCGAATCGCGGAAAGAGGCTATCAAACGGTAAAAGCAAGGTTTACCTGGGAAGAAGTGTTAAAGCAGATGGAAAACATTTATGAAGGCCTGCTTTCATAGATAATTTCATTGCGGTTTTTAGAAGTTAGCAATTTGAATCCCTCTTGAAAAAGGGGGGGTTAAATGGGTAGCAAAAAAGACAAGTTCCATTTTCTCCGGGGAAAAATGCTATCAGGAAGAGTCTACCCTGAATTTTTCGCGCTCGATCCTGGTGACCGGGTATTAAATATAGGTTGCGGCCAGGGACCCCAGGCTGTAGTCTACGCGGGCCAATTTCGTGAAATGATTGGCATTGACATTAATCGCCAGCGCCTTGAAAAGTCACGGGAGGCGATGCGGCTTTTCAAGGTGCGTGACTACACTACGGTCATGGCCAACGTGGAACAAATGCCCTTCCGAAACGGCGCGTTTGATAAAGCCATTGCTGTGGACATTGCTGAGCACGTTCGATCACCGCAAAAGCTATGCCGGCAAGCACATCGTATACTAAAGGAAAATGGCGAGGTTCTGATTACTTTTCCGACCATGCATGATAAATATACCGAGATGGTAAGCACGCTGGTGCGCGTTATAAGGCGGCCTAAACCTAAAAGGGATAGTATGAAATCCAGTGAATGGAACCCTGACGCGCACAACCAGAGTTATCCGGTCGGTCGCTGGATAAAAATCGTTGAGGAAGCCGGGTTCGAATTGACCAGAGCGAGAGCCAGCACCATGTTCCCACCGCTTCATCTCTATGGCATTCCCCGGTTCTGGTTCGCCAGCGATTTTATCCACCGGATAGACAGCTGGTTCTGCCGACTGCCGCTATTGCGAAATTACGGTCAAGCACTGGTCTGCGTATTCAGGAAACGTAATTCACACTAAACAGGGTAGAATTCAGGAATATTAAAGGGCTAAGTGATGAAAATACTGCTAAGCACACCGATTTTCCCGCCGGAAATAGGAGGCCCGGCCACCTACACGGTGGAGGTGGCACGGCGTCTGCAGGAGAGAGGGCACCAGATACGCATCGTTGCCTTTGCTGATGGAAAGCCACCGGCAGACAATCTGGAAGTTATTCCGGTAAGAATCCGCTATAAAATGCTCGGTACGTTAATCAGACAGGCAAGGCTCTTTTTTGCCCTTTTGTCTGCAGTCAAAGATATGGATTTAATATACGCTCAGGACCCGATGGTGGCTGGAGCGGCCTCGCTGCTGGTCGGCAAGCTGGTCAGAAAGCCTGTGGTGCTCAAGTTCGTCGGCGATTCGGTATGGGAAAAAGAGTACGGTCGCCGTCGCACCAATCAAAACCTGGATGAGTTCTTGAGCTCATCGCCAAGAAGCCCGGCGCTGAGGTTAAGGACTTATTTGCTCAGATTCGTGCTCGGCAATATGAGCCGCATTGTTGTCCCGTCTTATTATCTTCGTGACATACTGACAAAACATTACCGGGTGAAACCGGACAAAATCGCCGTGGTATACAATTCAGTGGACCTGAAAGACATTGAGGAGACAGCCGCCGGGCGCCGGCAGAAGCACGGCAGGCAGGTCATTGCCGTTGGGCGCATGGTGAGACACAAGAGGGTGGAGGGCACTATTGCTGCCTTGAACAAGCTTGCGGGCCAGTTCCCCGACGCTGCTCTGGCACTGGTAGGCGATGGCCCGGAAAAAGAGAGCCTGGAAAAGCTGGCGGAGAAACTGGGAAGCAAGCAGCGTATAAAATTCTACGGCAATGTCGACCGTCATAAGACGCTCCAGCTGTTGCAAGAGTCCGATATTTTCGTCCTCAATTCCATCTATGAAGGCTTGCCCCATACCGTAATTGAAGCCATGGCCTGTTCGGTTCCGGTGGTGGCTACCCGGATACGGGGGACAGACGAGGCAGTAGAAGATGGACGAACCGGCCTGCTGATATCTCCAGATAACGAAAAAGACCTCGCCAAACGGATAACCAGGCTATTGCAGGATAGAGAGCTGGCGGAGCGATTAACAAGAAACGCCCTGGTATCGGTAAAAAATAAATTCACCTGGGAAAGCAATCTGCCAAAACTGGAAGCGGAGCTGGAAAAAGCGGTATGAATGTCCTGATGATAAGCCTTGACCCGACGCTGGCCATGGAAGGGTATGATATAGTCGGGGATAGCCGGAGGAGGCACATCGCCTATGGTCAGCACCTGACCGGACTGTTCATCGTCGTTATGGGCGCCAGAGCCAGGAACCTGAAGCCACAGCGCCTCTCCGACAGGGTAACAGTGCAGCCAGTATCATACCGGGAGCCAATTTCCTATATCTGGAACACGTATAGATTATGCCTCGGTATCTGCCGGGCCAGTAAAATCGACGTTATCGCAACGCAGGACCCCTTTGTCACCGGTTTCATCGGTTATCTGCTGAAAAGAAAGCTGGGGGTTCCGCTTGCCGTCCAGCTCCACGGTGATTTCTTTGATAACCAGTACTGGCTCGGGGAGAACTTCAAAAATCCTTTCTTCGGCCGGTTCGGGAAATGGCTGGTAAAGCGGGCTGATGGCATCAGAGTGGTCAGCCACGGCATAAAGCAGAAACTGGTGGAATACGGGCTCCCGGACCACAAAATATGGGTTGTACCCGCGCCGGTATTCCTGACAAAATTTAAAGAGTCTTCGCCGGATAAGGCGGACGATATCCGCCGGAGGTATTCATTAGTCAATGGAAGGACTGTTCTATTTGTCGGCTACCTGACAAAAGCAAAAAATGTGGCCAATCTGCTGCAGGCAGCCAGGATAGTCAGCCAGAAGTATACCGATGTTAAATTCCTGCTCTGCGGCGATGGCGAGGAAAGGGAAAACCTTGAACATTTATCTCAGGAACTGGGCATTGCCGACAGCGTTATTTTCACCGGCGAGATACCACATGATGGATTGCCGGGCTACTATCATGCCTGCGATATTTTTGCGCTGCCCTCCAACCACGAGAGCTTTGGCCTGGTGCTGCTGGAAGCGGGAATGGCCGGGAAACCGGTCGTGGCCACTGACCTGACCGGCCCCAGAGACATCGTGGTGGACCAGGCCACCGGCTTTCTGGTACCTCCGCGACAGCCGGAGGAACTGGCGGCCAGGATACTGACTTTAGTTGAGCAGCCGGAACTGGCTAGGGAATTGGGCGCGAATGCACAGAAGCACATAGCCGCCAATTTCGATACCGAGGCGGGAATCAAGAAAGTAATCGATATGTGGGCAAATACGATTCAGCTCGCCGCCGACAGGGGGGTGAAACGATGAACGTGCTTATGATTACCCCCGAAGTGGCGCCGAAGACTCAGCAGGGATTCATTGTCACCTGGATAAATAATCTGGCCAGCAAGGTGGATGCGCTTCATGTGATTGCTCTTGATGAATATGACAGGGAGACCGTGCTGCCTGAAAACGTTGCCGTTTATAATCTGAGCGAGAAAAAGACCAAGCTCACCAAATATCTGTACTTCAGCCGCATAATGTGCCGCCTGCTGCGGAAGAGGGCGGTGGACATTGTCTTTTGCCACATGTACGTGGTATTCACCTTCATGGTGGCGCCATGGGTCAAACCGCTGCGTATTCCCATTGTCCAGTGGTATGCTCACGGCAGGGCGGATTTTAAGTTGAGGTTAGCGCATCTGATTGCCGATAAGATTGTAACTTCATCAAAAGAGGGCTTCAGGCTTAAGAGCAACAAGGTGATAATCACCGGACAGGGAATTGATACCGATAAATTCAGACCCGCCAGGCGAAGAGAGAGACCCGGCAACAAGCATGTCATTCTGTCCGTGGGCCGGATTTCTCCGGTAAAAAATTATGAGACATTGATAAGGGCCGCCGATATCTTGGTGAACCAAAAGGGTATGGACAATCTGGAATTTCTTATTGTCGGCGGAGTTCCCATATCCTCCCAGCAGGCATATTATGAAAAAATAGTAAAACTTACTGAGGAGCTGGGATTAATCAGCCGGTTTGAATTCGCCGGTATGATTCCGCACACTGAGGTCGCTGATTATTATCAGGCTTGTGACCTTTTTGTGAGCGCCAGTCAAACCGGCAGTGTGGACAAAACAACCCTGGAAGCGATGGCGTGCGAGAAGCTTCCATTGGTGTGTAATGAAGCCTTTAAAGAAATCCTGGGGGACTATTCTTCAATTCTAATGTTCGGCGCCAAAGACCAGGCGGCACTCGCGGATAAAATAACATATATCTTGCGCATGAAGGTGAGCAAACGAAAAGAACTTGGTCGGAGCATGAGAGAGATAATCAGGGAAAAGCACTCTGTTCAGAATTTAACGGAAAAGTTAATTGAAGTTTTTAAAAGCGCCAGAAAAAAATGAAAAGATATTACGACAAATCGAACCGGAGACTGGTATACATTGGCGAAAAGGCCTCTCCGGATTTCTGGGACAGACTTTTTGATATCGAAAATCCCCGGGAAACCATAGAGAAGGGAAAGAACGATCGCTTCAATCTAGGAATTTTGAAAAAATATGTTCCCGACAAAAGGGGGCGCATTCTTGAGGGAGGGTGCGGGTACGGCCGGATAGTTTACTGCATGCATGTTCACGGCTATGAAAGCGTGGGCATAGACTCGGCAAAGGAGACCGTTGAGAGGACAAAGAAACTTTTCCCCGAACTTGATGTAAGAGCTGGGGATATAAGTAACCTGCAGTTTCCGGATAACTATTTCACAGTCTATTGGTCAATAGGAGTTATAGAGCATCTCTGGCAGGGATACCAGGATGTTTTAAAAGAAATGCGAAGGGTAATAGTCCATGGGGGGTATGTATTTCTTAGCTTTCCTTACATGTCACCGCTTAGAAAAATAAAGGCAAGATTTGGCTTATACCAGGAATTTGACGGGGAAGAGAAAGAAAATTTTTATCAGTTTGCTTTGGACCGTGATACAGTGGTGAGGAATTTTGAAGCGAATGGATTTATCCTTATAGGGGAGAAAGCTTTGGGAGGTGTGAAAGGACTTAAGGATGAGGTTAGCCTTTTAAGACGGCTGCTGCGGGGATTATCTGAGTATCGGGGAGATAACTTGCTGGTCCGAGCATTTAGATTCGCACTGGATATGTCATTGGCAATTTTTGCCGGACATACGAAATTTTTGGTTTTCCGGAACACGAAATAGCTCATGACACGTTAATGCTTGGGTAGTTCTGGATAAAGAGAAAACAGAGGCGGTAATGTGCCGGATGCAAAATAGCCAAGCAATTGAGCCGGAAGAAGTACCGCTCATAAAATCAAAAATACGAGATAAGTGATGAAAATAGCTTACCTTTCGACCATACATCTGCCTAGCAGGCTGGCTAATCGGATACAAACAATAAAAATGTGTGAAGCCTTTGCCAATAAGGAACAGGTATCCTTGTTTATAGGAAAGAAGCATTCAGAAGATGAGGATATTTTCAGATTTTACGGAATACGAAATAGATTCCCAATTATTGAAATAAAAGGCAAGGCTATTTCACTTCTTACAATGATAGCACAAAGCTTACGAATTGCTTTAAAATTAAGAAGATTGAAGTTCACTCATATTTATACGAGGGAACTTCCTATTGTATTTTATGCACTTACCCTCAAGAAGTTACATATAATAAAAAAGGTATTTTTCGAAGTACATGAAATTTCTCTCCAGGGTTGGAAAGCCAGATTTCTGTTGAAAAACATTGACGGATTAATCGTGATTACAAATAAGTTAAAGGAATTCTACCTAAATAAAGGAATCCCGGAGGAGAAAATCCTGGTGGCACCCGATGGCGTTGATCTAAAGATGTTCAGTAGTATCCCTTCAAGAAGAGTTGCGAGGAGTGAGCTAGAAATTCCCTCAGATAAAAATATTATCTGTTATACTGGTCACTTATATGACTGGAAGGGTGTCCATGTTTTTGCTAGAAGCATGAATCATTTGTCCGATAAATATTTAGCCTATTTCGTTGGGGGTACAGAGTTAGACCTGCGAAGATTTAAGGAATTCGTTGAGCAGGATAAAATTCCGAATGTGGTGGTGATTGGATATGTACCTCCTTCATTAGTGCCGAAATATCTGGCTGCTTCGGATGTTGTCGTTTTGCCAAATCTTGAAAAAAGGTTTTCCCATTACACATCGCCCTTAAAACTGTTTGAATATATGGCCGCCGGACGGCCAATCGTGGCCAGTGATTTACCAGCAATACGGGAAATTTTGAACGAGGAAAACGCTATGCTGGTCCATCCAGATGACCCAATAGCGCTGGCAGAAGGTGTAATGAGAGTGAGCGAAAACAAGGCGCTGGCTGATAGTCTGGTAAGGAAAGCATTCCAGGACGTACAGGAATACAGCTGGGACAAAAGAGCTGAAAGGATACTGAATTTTGTGGTTAATAAATAAACTGGCCCGTTCAGTCACCAAGAAGATAACAAGAGAAAAGCTTGACATATTTTTAAAGAAGCATTCTGCAGAGGGCAAAACGCTGGATATCGGCTGTGGAAATATCCCCTATGTTTCTTATTTTCCCAACAGTGTAACAATAGACGTATCAAGGTTGAGAAAACCCGAGATACTAGCCGATGCTCACTTCTTGCCTTTTAGAAATAAAAGCTTTGATGTCATATTATGTACCGAGGGGCTGGAGCATTTTAAAGAACCCGAGAAGGCAATTGATGAAATGGAAAGGGTTTTACTGGGTGGGGGGAAATTGGTTCTTACCACGAGGTTCATTTTCCCGTTACACGATACCCCCGATGATTACTATAGATTTACAAAGTATGGGCTCAGGCATTTACTAAGAAACTGGAGAATAGCAGAAATCGAAGAAGAGACGAGCACGATAGGCAGCATAGCGGTATTGCTTCAAAGAATAGCATTTCAAAGTGATTTCCGTCTCCCGTTTTCAGATATTTTTTTCCATATTATCGCTCGTTTTTTGTTACGCCTTGATTTTATAGTCAGGTTCCTTATCAGAGAGGAGTACGGCGTTTCCCATGAAAAAATCCCGGAAAGAAGTATTATGACTTCTGGCTACTACGTAATCGCGGAAAAGGTAGAGGATGAGAGATTAAAGTAACAAGGCTGGCTAACTTTCAGGCCGGGTAAATTCAGAATGCAACTCTAAAAATCGAGCTGTGTGTAGTAGCTTTTTTACAAAAGGAACTTAAGATGTTAGGAGAATATGCAGAAAGAGGGGAATATCATAAATACCTAGACCCGAACTGGTATTATTACCCCGTTTATATTGCCAAGATGAAATTCATCAGGGGATATCTGAAAAATGTCCCAAAAACCTGGAGGATACTTGACGCGGGGTGTGGAGAAGGTGTGCTCGTGGAAGAACTCTTAAGCCAGGGCTACAACATAATGGGATTAGACCTGAATTATTCGTCACGGTTTGTACTGAGGGCTGATATAACAAAAATGCCTTTTTCTGATAAGGCCTTTGACCTGGTGCTAGGCCTGGACATTGTTGAGCACTTGAACTATGTGGAACAGGAGGTGGCGATAGCTGAAATAGCTCGAGTATTGAAAGACCATGGTACGGCCATTTTAAGCATACCAAACCTTGCCCATCTCTATTCGAGGTTGGATTTCTTCTTCAGAGGAAAACTCAGAAGAACAGCGAACATAAAAAAACACCCTGGGGATAGGCCTATTGCAGAATACGTTCAACTCCTGCGGAGAGGAGGTTTTAGAATAATTCAGCGCAAAGGCTTATCACCAACATTTCCGCTTATCTACGAATTAGTTAGACTAATTACATCTAAAACCCAGAGTGCGGCTTTTATTGACTTCTTGAACTTGTTTGCCTTTCCCGGCTGGTCTTTAGAAAACATTTTGATATGCGAGAAAGAGTAAGCATCCGCAGGAAATAAGGGGAGATTTAGTTATAGATTCAATGTGCGTTTATTTACTTTTTGGTAAATTAGATAATCGGCAAAAATCAGGGAGAGCTTGCCGACTAACGAGATGATAGAAAACCGGCGAGCCACAGCGAATAGACCAGGCTGAAAGCTCGCATCAGCATAAAGGCGATAACGGCACCCAGTAGACCGTAGCTAATCACCAGCACAGTCGCCAGAATAATCCCCACCGCCGAACTTGATATTTGCAGCTTGTAGAGGTCTTTAATTCTTCTCTGGGAAGGGAACAGGGCCTTGTTTATGATTTGCACCGGCGCTGAGATAACGACGGAAACAATTAATAGTTGAGCGTACAGCACCGACGCCGCGTATTTCTGGGAATACAGGAAAGGAATAACATAGGGGCACAAAGCAATTAGTATGCTGCCAATAACGGCAAAGCCGGCAATCACCAGAGGCCACCTTTTTCTCACTTCGGAGTAAGCCTGCTCCTTGTCCATCTGCGCAAGCTTCGGGAAGACTAGAGAGGCGATGATGGAGCGCAACGGGCTCAGTATCTCGGAAAAGGCGAGGGCGATAGAATATATGGCCAGGTCAGTGAAGCTGAGAAACAGCGCGATGATAATCTTATCATATTGGTCTCTGACCATTGTTGGAATCTGCGTGATGGTCATGCGGTTTCCGAAAGCTATGGCGCTGGGGTCGCTCTTCTGATTGGTGGCCTCACGAGAGGTAATCCGGAAAAAATAGCCTTTGAGCACCGAAAAAGATATTAAGTAGGCAATAATGATTATCGCCAAGTTTCTGGCGAGGTATATAACCAGAACTGTTACCAGTATTGCCGCAACTTGCGTAATAATCTGATATTTTGCCAGCCTGTCAAACTGCTTTTTCCCGGTTATATACGCCGTATAGCTATCAAAGCTCTGGTAAAAGGGCAGGAAAATGGCCGCCACCAGCAGACCCTTGCCAAGTTCAGCGGTGCCAGCGAGAAGATAATATAAACCAACCCCGGCAAGTACCAGGCTGCCAAGCAGTGACCATCTAAATCTGTGCTTGGTCCCGTCAATCAGGACCCGATCATGACCGGTGGCCACTGCCTGGAGAATGGCCGTGCTCATGCCGGGCAGCGTCAGTATGGCACAGATACCGAGAATGGAAAATAGGTAATTCCACTGCCCGTAGCTCTCCTGGCTGACCAGGCGCGCGAAGGTGACGGAAAGCAGAAGCCCGCAGGCCATCATCACGCCACGTGCCGTAATGAGATAAAAAGAATTTCTGATGTAGTAGTCCAGGTCCAGTTGAATGAAGTTACCGATGCGGTTGATATACCTGCCGATCATGATAGCACTAGCATGCGTTTTTATGATTCTTTTATATAAAGTGGGACTGAGCAGCAAAACTCCGGTTTACTTATTTCTTTTAAACCATCCTACTGTTATCCGGAGACCTTCCTCGAGGGCAACTTCTGGTTGCCAGCCCAACAAGCTCCCGGCCCTGGTGATATCCGGTCGCCTCGTCTTCGGGTCATCCTGCGGCAACGGTTTATAGACAATTTTGCTCCTGCTGCCGGCGATTCCAATGATTTTCTCCGCCAGCTCCCTGATGGCTATCTCGTGCGGGTTGCCCAGATTTACCGGCTCCGTCGCCTCAGAAAGCATGAGCCGGTAGATTGCCTGTATCAAATCCGAGATATAACAGAAGCTGCGCGTCTGGGAACCATCTCCGAACACGGTCAGCGGCTCGTTATTTAAAGCCTGGGTGATAAAGTTGGGGATTACCCGGCCGTCATCCTTTCTCATTCTGGGGCCATAGGTATTGAATATCCTGGCGATTCGTGTATCAATATTATGCTGACGGTGGTATGCCATGGTCAGAGCTTCGGCAAACCTCTTCGCCTCGTCATAGACACCCCGCGGGCCTATGGGGTTGACATTTCCCCAGTAGTCCTCTTTTTGCGGATTGATGAGGGCATCGCCGTAGACCTCCGAGCTGGAAGCAAGCAGAAATTTTGCCCCTTTCGCTTTGGCCAACCCGAGCGCATTGAGCGTGCCGACACCGCCTGCTTTCAATATCTGAATCGGAAAGCGGGCGAAATCGGCGGGGCTGGCCGGGCTGGCGAAGTGGAGGACGTAATCAATGTCATCCGGAATGTCAATATATTTCGTGACATCATACTCGATAAATTTAAAATTCTCATCGCCGATGATATTCTCGAGGTTTCGGGCGTTGCCGGTGATGAGGTTGTCCAGGCAGCTTACCTGATGCCCCTGGGCGAGCAGGAATTCGACCAGGTTTGAACCGACAAAGCCGGCGCCGCCTGTGACCGCGACCTTCATCGCCCCACTCCCCGGTAGATGAACCCCAGTTTGCCCATTTCATCCGGCTGGAGAAGGTTCCGGCCGTCAATGATGACGGGCTGCCTGACCAGCGCCTTGATTTTTGCCCAATCCAGCTTCTTGAACTCATCCCATTCCGTGAGGATAACCAGGGCATCGCTGCCTCCGGCCACTTCGTAGGTATCTTTACAGTATTCGATGTCGGGCAATATGGTTTTAGAGACCTCCATTGCCTGGGGGTCATAGGCTTTGATGCGAACGCCTTCTTTCAGCAGCCGGCCGATTATGTCTATGGCCGGAGCCTCGCGCATATCATCGGTATCCGCCTTAAAGGCGAGGCCCAGTATGCCGACGGTCTTGCCGTTTAAATTCCAGAGCTCCTTCTTAATTTTATTGAATAGCTGCTGGCGCTGCTCTTCGTTTACCTTACGGACCGCTTTCAACAGCTCGAAATCGTAACCCGCCTCCTCGGCTATCCGGATAAACGCGGCCGTATCCTTGGGCAGGCAGTAGCCGCCGTAGCCCACGCCGGCATTGAGAAAGTCCCGGCCGATTCTCCGGTCATAGCCCATGCCTTCGGCGACCTTGTCAATGTCGGCGCCAACGTTCTCGCAGATATTGGCGAGGGCATTAATGTATGATATTTTGGTGGCCAGGAAGGCATTGGAGGCGTGCTTGATTAGCTCCGCAGTTTCAATATTGGTCACAATAATCGGTGCCTTCAGGGGCTCATACAGTTCCAGCATCGCCTGCACGGCGCGCTCGCTTTCGGCACCGATGACTATCCGGTCGGGATGCAGGAAATCGTAAATGGCCTTGCCTTCCCTCAGAAATTCCGGATTGGAAACGACGTCGAAATCGGCGTTGCTGGTATTATCCAGTCCAATGGTCCTCTTTATCCATCCTCCGGTTTTCACGGGGACGGTGCTTTTCTCCACGACCACGGTGTAGCCACGCATGGCCCCGGCAACGCGATGGGCGACATTCTCAACCTGAGTTAAGTCTGCCTCGCCATCCGGTTTCTGCGGCGTGCCGACACAGATAAACACAATGTCCGAAGTTTTCACCGCCTCCTCAGCACTGGTGGTGAAGGAAAGCCTTCCCGCGTCCACATTCCGCCGCACCATCTCGTCCAAACCCGGCTCAAAAAAGGGCATAGCGCCTTTATGAAGGCCCTCGATTTTCTTCGTGTCATCATCCATGCAGACAACGCTGTTTCCCAGTTCCGCCAGACAGGCCCCGGTGACCAGCCCGACGTGCCCGGAACCTATAATACAGATGTCCTTCATTTAACTTCCCTGCCCCGTCTCAAAGATAAGTTTCTTTAAACCGTCCTCCAGGCTCCACTCCGGCTCATAACCGAATGACTTCGCCCTGGAAATATCAGCCAGTGCGTGTCTCACATCGCCAGGCCTGGGTTTGTCATGGAGTGGCTTCAGGTCTTTCCGCATAAGCTGAATTATCTTCTCGGCCAGCTGCTTGATGGTGATGCTGCGGCCGCTGCCGATATTGTAAACACCTTCCGCCGTGCTTTCCGCAGCCAGTATATTGGCCTTTACCACGTCTCCAATGAAGGTGAAATCCCGGCTCTGCTCTCCATCACCGTGGATGACCGGCGGCAGGTTGTTCGCCGCGCGGTCGATGAAGGCGGGGATAACCATGGCATACTGGGAATGGGGATCCTGCCCCGGTCCATAGACGTTGAAATATCGCAGACAAACGGTGGATAAGCCGTAGAGCTGTTTGAAGATGATGCCGTAATGCTCACCGGTCAATTTGGTCAGGGCGTACGGTGAAAGCGGACTGGGAATCATATCCTCGCGCTGCGGCAGCGTTGCTGCATCTCCATATACCGAGGACGATGAGGCAAATACCACTTTTTTCACTCCCTGGTCACGCGCCGCCACCA
>DAOUDY010000105.1:0-16788 GCA_034430755.1 Dehalococcoidales bacterium | reverse complement strand
AAATCGTCGCCGGTCTCCTGGATGATTCTGGCAATCTGCTCAAAATTGCCGCTCGCTTCCTTCACCCCGATGATGTTGTCTATCTTGCTCAGGCGGATAACGGTCTCGGCGGTCATATTGACCACGGTGCGAGACGGCACGTTGTACATGATGCAGGGCAGGCTGGTGCTTTCCGCCACCGTCCTGAAGTGCTGGTAAAGGCCCTCCTGGGTGGGCTTGTTATAGTAAGGCACCACCAGCAGGCAGGCGTCAACGCCTATTTTCTCCGCTTCTCTGGTCGCTTCAACGGCTTCAGCGGTGCTGTTGCTGCCGGTGCCAGCGATAACCGACCCCTTGCCGCCGACGGCCTCTTTTATTTCCTGGAAAAGTCGGCATTCCTCCGCCCGGACCAGCGTGGGCGATTCCCCGGTGGTGCCGACCACCAACACGCCATCACTCCCCGAAGCAAGCAGGGCAAGAGCCAGCTTTTTCGCCTGCTCATAGTCTACCTCCCCCTGTTCATCGAATGGGGTAACCATGGCGGTGAGCAATCTTCCCAGCTCTTTCATCTTGCTACCTCCCTCGGTTTTATCCAGTCCCGCTTGATCATCTCTTCGGCAATCTGGACTGCATTCAATGCCGCTCCCTTGCGCAGGTTATCGGCGACAATCCACATAACCAGACCATTGGGGTGGGAAGTATCGCGGCGGATGCGACCGACAAATACCTCATCGGTGCCGGCCGCCATCCAGGGATTCGGGTAGAGGCTGATGGCGGTGTCATTCAGTATCTTCACTCCCGGCGCCCCGACGAGTATGCGCTCGGCTTCGTCAGGCATCATCGGCGATGAAAATTCCATCCATACCGCCTCACTGTGCGAAGTAAATACCGGCACGCGCACACAGGTGGCCGAGATAGCGATTTCGCCGGCATGCATTATCTTTCTGGTCTCCTCCACCATCTTCCACTCTTCCTTGGTGTAGCCATCGTCGAGAAACACGTCTATCTCCGGCAACACATTGAAGGCAATCTGGTGAGGGTACACGTGGGGTATGGCTTTCTGCCCTTCCAGAACCTGCCTGCTTTGCGCATTCAGTTCCTCCACCGCCGCCACACCGGTACCGGAAACCGACTGGTAAGTGCTGACCACAAGGCGTTTTATCGGGTTGACCTTATGTAGCGGGTAGAGCGCCACCACCAGCTGGATGGTCGAGCAGTTTGGATTGGCGATGATGCCGTTGTGCCACTCAATATCTTCCGGGTTGACCTCGGGCACCACCAGCGGCACATTGGGCTCCATACGCCAGGCGGCACTATTGTCAATTACCACCGCGCCCGACTGTGCCGCAAGCGGCGAAAAATGACGGCTGATTTCGGAGCCGGCAGAAAAAAGGGCGATATCTACCCTCTCAAACGAGTCAGGATCTGTCTCCCTGACCTCGATTTCCTGCCTGTTGACCACCAGCTTCCTGCCCGCAGAACGGTCGGAGGCCAGCAGCCTGACTGATTGCATCGGGAAGTTGCGCTGAACCAGGACCCTGATGAACTCCTGGCCAACCAGCCCGGTGGCACCAACAATGGCAACATTAAATTCCTTCATCGCTTCCTCACAGTCCGAGCAACTTGTCCAGACCGTAAACAAACCCTTTGCGCTTGACCGCTTCCCTTATCGCCAGCATCACACCGGGCATGTAACACTCCCGGTTAATGGTATCATGTCGTATGCTCAGTGTCTGCCCCGGCGCGCCCAGGATTACCTCCTGATGAGCCATGAGCCCGGGCAGCCGTACGCTGTGAATGCTCACCCCTTCCACCTGCTCCCCCCGGCTCGCCGCCGCTTCGCCCTGCGGCTGGACAAATGGTTTGCCCCGCGCCTTTGCCATCGCCCTGGCCGTAGTCTGCGCTGTTCCGGATGGAGCATCAGCTTTCCGGTGGTGGTGCAGTTCAATTATCTCCGCATAATCAAGGTACTTGGCCGCGGTCTGGGCCAGGTGCATCATCAGGACGGCGCCGAGGGCAAAGTTCGGCGCCATCACGGCGCCAATCCCTCGCTCCGCGGCCAGATGCTCTATCTCTTCGATTTCATCAGGCGAGAAGCCGGTGGTCCCGATGACCAGATTGACGCCTTTTTCCGCAGCCAGGCGCGCTGCCGGCATAGTCGCCTGGGCAATGCTGAAATCCACCATGACATCGGGCTGGCAGCGGGTTAATATATCAGCCAGGTCAGCCGAAAAGGGAACCGAACCGGAACCATCGGGCAGGGGCAGTGAATCCCCGGCCGCTTTCAGGTCTACGGCGCCAACCAGTTGCATGTCGCTTTCACCGCAGACGGCTTTGACCACCTCCTGCCCGACCTTGCCATCGGCTCCATGAACGATAACCCTGATTGGATTCATCGTGTTTCCCCGTCTGGTGAAAAAACTCTTAACGATCCCGGAACGTACCTTTGGTCAGTGGTGGCCTGCGCCTGGGCTGGTCGCGCCGCCCGGAATACGAGTCATTATCCCTCCGGAATGGTCGCCTTGACCCAAAGGAATCTCTTGCCTGAGCGCCAGAGGGTTGATAATCTTTCTCAAAGACCGCCCTTCGGGAAAGGTTTACCCTTCCCATATTATCGATATTAATGGCCTTAACCGTAACCTCGTCACCGACCTTGACCACGTCTTCGACCTTGCCCACACGGTGGTCCTCCAGCTCGCTGATGTGTACCAGGCCTTCTTTCCCGGGCAGGATTTCCACCATGGCACCGAAGTCGAAAATGCGCGTCACTTTACCCGTATAGATGGTGCCAATCTCGACATCCTTGGTCATACTTTCTATAATGGCGATGGCCTTCTGGGCTGCTTCTTCATTGATAGCGCCGATCAGTACGGTGCCACTGTCGTCGATGTCGATGGTTGTCTTTGTCTCTTCAATTATCGAGCGAATCGTCTTGCCGCCGGTGCCGATAACGCTGCCGATTTTTTCCGGGTCAATGGTTATCTTGTACACCCGCGGCGCATAATGGCTGACCTCGGGTCGGCTGGTGCTCAGGGTCTCGTTCATTTTATTCAGAATAAACATCCGCGCTTCATGGCTCTGTGTGATTATCTTCTCCAGAACCTCCAGACTGACGCCTTTGAGCTTGATATCCATCTGCACAGCGGTAACGCCGTCCCTGGTCCCGGCAATCTTGAAGTCCATGTCGCCGTAGGCATCCTCCAGACCCTCGATGTCGGTCAGAACCTGATATCGGCCATCATCGCCGGTGATAAGGCCCATGGCCACGCCAGATACCGCGGTCTTTATCGGTATGCCGGCATCCATCAGTGACAGGCTCCCCGCGCAAACGCTCGCCATTGAGGTACTGCCGCTGGAACTGAGGACTTCCGAGACAAGCCGGATGGTATATGGGAAATCCTCATCGGCGGGCAATACCGGCACCAGTGCTCTTTCCGCCAGCGCACCGTGTCCTATTTCGCGGCGACCCGGCGACCCCAGGCGCTTTACCTCACCGCTGGAGAAGGGCGGAAAATTGTAGTGGTGGATGAAGCGCTTCGTCTCCTCGATGCCCAGGCCGTCAAGCTGCTGCTCCTGCCTGGTGGAACCTAAAGTGGCAATGGTCAGCACCTGCGTCTGACCGCGACTGAAAAGCGCCGAGCCGTGTGTCCTCGGCAGGAGTCCCACCCCGGCACTGATTGTCCTGACCTCGTTGAGAGCGCGGCCGTTGAGCCGCCTCCCCGCCAGTATGCTGTTCCTCACCTCGGCCTTGGCCCTGGCCTCAAAGGCAGCCAGGATATCATCTTCGGCATGGGTTTCACCGAGGCTTTCCACCAGCCTCTTCTTTAACTCCGAGAGCTTTTCCTCCCGGATGGCTTTATCCGCCTCCGCCAGCGCCGCCGGCAGCTCATCGCCGATAGCTGAGGCCACCGCCGAAGCAATGTCGGGGCTGACCTCGTGGACCGGCGCCTCCTCTTTCGGTTTGCCGCAAGCCTGCTGCACCTGTTCCTGAAGCCGGATTACATCCTGGTTGGCCTCAAAGCCGAACTGGATAGCCCTGGGCAGAATTTCTTCGGGAACCTCTTTGGCCCCGGCCTCCAGCATAACAATCGCTTTCCCGGTGCTGGCCACGACCAGGTCAAGCTGACTGTTCTCAAGCTCGGCCAGAGTGGGATTCAGCACCAGCTCGCCATCGATATAGCCCACGTGAACGGCGCTTAAAGGACCATCAAAAGGAATCTCTGATATGCCCATTGCCGCCGACGCACCGATTAGGGCCAGGACATCGGGGTTATTCTCATGGTCAACCGAGAGCACCGTGGCCACAACCTGGATATCCCGACGCCATTCCTTGGGCAAGAGCGGTCGTATCGGACGGTCCACGAGCCGACAGGCCAGAATGGCCGCTTCGCTGGGTCGTCCTTCCCGGCGGATGAAGCCGCCCGGGATTTTACCCGCCGCGTACAACCGTTCCTCATAGTCTATGGTCAATGGCAAAAAGTCAGTACCCTCACGGGGGTCATCAGCCACGGTGACCGTCACCAGGACCACCGTATCCCCGTAGCGAACCGTTACCGCCCCACTGGCCTGACCGGCCAATTTCCCAGTCTCAATAATAAGGTCTCTGCCGCCAACCTGGCACTGAAAAGATTGAAGTTTCTGCAATTTACCCTCCACGCTCAGACCTTATTTACGCAGTCCGAGTCGTTTTATCAGCTTGTTATATTTACCAACGTCCTCCCGGCTCAGGTAGTCCAACAGCCTCCTTCTCTGCCCCACCAGCGTGAGCAGACCGCGCTGAGAATGAAAGTCATGGCGATTCGCTGTCATATGATTGGTCAGCTGCTTTATCCTCTCGGTAAGCAGCGCTACCTGCACCTCAGTGGAACCGGTATCTCCATCCTTGTTCTGGTAATCACTGATGATACCAGCCTTCTTCTCTTTATCCAAACTACACCTCACTAAACAGTCATAGGCAATAAATTACAAATCAAGTGATTATAACATACCGCGCTGCTATATGTAAATTGGCGCACGCCTCGGGTTCTGCTTGGTTTTGGTTGGCAGTTGACGCCTTACCCCTTCCCCCTCTACAGCCAGCATCACTGGTAAAAGACCACAGGCATTAATGGCTGGAGAGGGGAGTCCAGAGAAGAGGGGGTGGAGCCCCCTCTCAAAAGCTCTCCCCCTCTCAAACATTACTAAATGGAACGCAAAAGACAAAACTGTTTGAGAGGGGGATAAAGGGGGTGAGTAAGTAAAAGAACAACCATATGCAAATAAAACCCACGCCTCCAGCCTTTACCGATTTGGTTCTTCTCGGTAGGGGTTAAAAGGAGGTTATATTAATGATTTTAACGGTATGGATTTCCACATTTGTCATATTCATAGTTTGGTTACTTTGGGATACAGTAAGGGGCATTGTGAGATTAATAAAAACCCCTTCTTCGCCTTTGTCTCCATTCCCAGAGCAATTTAATAAACAAATAGAGCAACCATACAATGATAACACTATTAAAAACCCAAACGAGCCAAGCGCCGTCAGCCCACCAAGTTCTAAAGAAATCGGTTTGTGCATTGAAAAGCAAGAAAGAAAAAATAGCACCAACCAAAGCACACAACCACTGAACATTGAAGGTCTTGGAGCGTATACCTTGAACGAAGTAGTCAACACAGAAAATAAAGAGAGCGGTAAAACAGATAAATATGAGCCATCTTACCCACGGATTGTCTTCAATAAACTTTTTAATCAGGGCAAATACAATAATTACTATAATTGCGATTATAATCCACAACCAGATGTCGCTATTACTACTACTGCTCCGCCTGCTTCGTCTCGGCATATTACCCAACTAATATCGCTTTTTAGGCGCATTATAGTTCGCTTAAAAGGGGGCTGTCAATCCCAACCGAGAAGAACCACTGATTTAACATCGTAGACATGGTACATGCCAACTAGTATAATACACGTTAGCATGGGCAGAACGGTAGAAGAAGGCACGGGAACAGGCGTCACCCCTGAGGTGACCTGCAGCTTTTTCCGCGATGGGACATGGCGGAAGGAGACGGTAGCCATACCCGGCGAGCTGCCTCTGACCATCTTTGTCAATGGCCAGGAGGTCGCCACGGTGCTGTGCACGCCCGCCAGACTGACCCAGCTTGTTCTCGGCTTTCTATACCTGGAGGGAATAATTGCCGACCGGCACGAGGTGGCCGGCCTGCGCGTCTGCGAGGACGAACCGATTGCCGATGTGAGGCTCCTGAAGAGCGAATACGAGGCGCCACCCAGGCGCACCATTACCTCGGGCTGCGGGAGCGGCTTCAGCTTTGCCGCCCGACCACCGCAGGTGGTCTCAGATATAAGGGTAACTCCAGAGCAAATTCTGGCGCTGATACGGCAGCTTTATCAGCAGCAGGACCTGTTTCAGGAAGTGGGCGGTATCCACTCCTCGGCGCTGGCGGACCGCGAAAAGATACTGGTCTCTGCGGAGGATATCGGACGCCACAACACGCTGGACAAGATAATGGGCGAGTGCTTGATGACGGGCCTGTCCACGCAGGACAAAATCCTGCTGACCACGGGGCGCATCTCCTCGGAAATGGTGCTGAAAGCAGCCAGAATGCAGGTGCCGGTCATCGTATCGCGCGGCACGCCAACCGAGCGAGCGGTCAGGCTGGGCAAAGAGCTGGGAATCGCTATAATTGGTTATGCCCGGGGAAATAGACTGTCCGTTTTTTCGGGTGAGGAGCATATAAAGCAAGGAACAACTTAAACTAGGAGGACTGTATATTATGCCACACTTCTTGGGATGGCCAGAAATTGTCATTATCCTTGTAATCATCCTCATCGTGTTCGGCGTGGGCAAGCTGCCACAGGTAGGCGGTGCCCTCGGCAAGGGAATACGGGCTTTCCAGAAAGGGCGGCACGGTGAGGACGAGGAAGAACCGAAAGAGGAGCCGAAACCCGTAAGGTCTGCCCGCAAGAAAGGTGCCAAGAGTTAAATACCACCGCCGCAGGCTCACTCACAGGCTCACGCTTTCATAGATAAGCCAATATTTGTATCCAGCCAAGGAACAGACATGGACTTTTTCGGCATCGGTTTAGGAGAATTACTGCTCATCCTCATCCTCGCCCTGATTATCTGGGGGCCGAGGAGATTGCCCGAGATCAGCCGCAGGCTGGGCAGAACGGTGCGCAACCTTCGGAAGGCGACCAATGACTTCACCTCCCAGGTGACCAGGGAAATCGATATTGAAGAATCGGAGAGCAGGGAAAAAGGCCAGCTCGCACCACCTCCTGAGAACCGTACAGCCGATAGAGATGCCGCGGACGATGAGTGAAGAGAAAAAACAGTCCATCCTGGAACACCTTCAGGAACTGCGCCAGCGCCTGATTAAAAGCGTCATCGCCATTGCCATTGCCACGGTTATCGCCTTTGTCTTCTACAAATGGATATTCTATATCCTGAAGCTCCCTGCCGAGGGAATCAACCTTGTTTTTATTGAGATGACCGAGATGGTCGGCACCATCATGAAGGTGTGTCTCATCGCCGGCGTCATTCTGGCCATGCCCTACCTTGTTTACCACGGCATTATGTTCGTCTCCCCGGCGCTGACCCCCAGGGAGAAAAAGTACGTCTATATCATCCTGCCCTGGATAGCCCTGATGTTTATGGGCGGCGTCGTTTTCGGCTACTTCGTGCTCATTCCACCGGCCGCCCGATTTCTAATCAGCTTCGGCTCCGATATCGCCAGCCCCGAGATTCGGGTGGGCAATTACGTGGCAGTGATGGCCAGGCTGCTGCTCGCTATTGGCATCGTCTTTGAGATGCCGGTAATCACCACGTTTCTAGCCAGGCTGGGCGTGCTCAAGCCGCAGTGGCTCTCCAGACATCGCCGGCTGGCCATTATCTTTGCCTTTATCCTCGCCGCCATCATCACACCGACCTTTGACCCGATAAATCAAAGCCTGGTCGCCGTCCCGCTCATCATCCTCTATGAGATGAGCATCTGGCTGGCCAGGCTCTTCCAGAAAAGGCAGCCGGTGGAAGAAGCTGCGTAAGCCCGGGCTACTCCAATGATTGCACTATAACTGCTGTTGCGCTATACTGATTGACTGGTCGGGAGCGGATGAGTCCCGGTGGGCTTTGCGGACTTCAAATCCGTTGGGGGGCGCTAATAACGCCTTTGGTGGGTTCGACTCCCATGCGCTCCCGCCAAGTTTCTGCCTGCCAGATTGAGCTGGCCCCCCTATTTCTTTTCAAATTCCGGACCGAATTCGTTCACCGCATCCATAAACAGGGTGGCGCTATAGGTCACCGCCGGGCCACCGCCCATGAGATTGGTCACACAGGCAGTCTCAATTAGTTCCTCCCGCGTTGCCCCGGCACGCAGGGCTTCATATATATGGTGGACGATGCAGTACTCACACCGTATAGAAAGCCCGATAGCAGCCGCAATCAGCTCCTTTGTTTTTAAATCTAAAGCCCCCGGCTTCATAGCGGCCTTACTCAACTGCCTGAATGCGGGCATGCAGTCCGGGTGCGCTTTCGCCCATTCCTCAACGCCTCCACGAAAGTCATTCAGAATCTGTCTTGGATTAGTTGGCATGGCTATCCTCCTTTAATTATTTGCCTATATATAATTATAACGTTCATTGCCCCGGCTGTCTGTCGGCAATTGGTCTGCGCATGATACGGCTCGCCACATCATGGTAATGAGTAGAATTATATACCAAAATGGGAAACTGTCAATAAATACCCCATGATGCCAGAGCAGGGCTTTGTTATAACTTGGAATCGGGCATACGTTTAGAATCTAAAAAGGGCAGGTGGGCAAGCCTTAAGATGGCGCAGAGATATACTGGGTCAGTGAAGTTTGAGGATAGTTTAAGGCTATATAAGGCATTGGAAAGATAAGAGGCTCTCGAATAGTCATGTTGTTCAATCGGGCTCGCTAATATTGCTCAGTATCTCTACGGCTTTCTTAAACCCCTGCTGAGTGAGAACATAGTTAGCCCCTTCCTTGTGAATAATCTTGTTACTCCAAAGCTTGCTTAGAGCATTGGAGATTCCTGACTTTGACCTGCGGTCCATCGATTGCTGTATCACTTTCAAGGAAATATAACCTGGATAGTAGCTATGCAAAAGAACAATCAGCTCCATCTCAATGGTTAAATTTCCATAAACTAGCCTTCTATCACCGAATCTCTCAACAATAGACGTAACAGGAATTTGAATAAACTCAATTATTCTACCCGCGACTGCCATGTTAGTAGTGATAACCTGTCTGACAATCTCAGATAACATCCATTGTGCAGATGTGTAGGTGAAATGTAGGTCGTAAATGTTCGGATCAACCTGTCCTTTATGCGCGATATTTCGCTTGTTTCTAAGACTATAGGAAGAACGAGCGATTCGGGAGCAACATATCCTAAGATCATCAGACAATAGCGAAGACCTTGATTCAAGGTTTCGAAGATAATCATCTACTTGTGGTTTGGCATCGTAGGTGCTATTTTCAAGATATTGCAGAACTTGCACCACAGTCTCCACAAACTTACCAGCACTCGATCGTCCCAGCGTGCCTGTCTTACAGTCCTTGCGTAGCTCTATAAAAGAGCTAACGAGATCACTCGCCAAAGACTCATCAACATGCTTGGAAAGTTCATGAATCAAATCGTTAGATGTCATAAGTTACTATTCCTGAGAAGTAATCAACATCTGCTGAACTGCTTTGAAACCCTCCGCTGTAACCTTGTATTTCTTTCTTGCCTGCTTGGTTTTTCCTTCTTTTCTCACTTGCATCATTAGTTTAGGCCTTTTGTTTATCATTTGGTCTATTGCGTCGGTAATATTATTCAGGCCATGCCCCAATTGCCGCAATTCATTGTTTATTTCATACCCTGTGACCTCATCTTTTTCCGAGTTTTTATGAAGAAAGGCAGCGACAACCAAGGCTTTGTCTCTATCTATCTCTGGGGAAGCAGCATTAAAGGCATCTGCTACCGAGCTAAAGGACTCAATACTAATAGTCTCATAACCCAAACCCTGATCAGCTAATGTTTTTGTACCTTTGATAGCAGTTATAGGCGATCCCAAAGAAAACTTCCCAGCGATCCAGCCAAGCACTCTTTGTTTAGCTTCATCATCAATCCTCATAAACTCTTGATAAACTGCACTCATAACTTCCAATTCTTCATCCTGTACCATGCGGAGTCCTCCTAACATATATAATACTTGATACGGCAATAACATTAGTCTAAATATTAGTTTAACACCAAATGTGCCATTAGTCAAGTCATCACTAATATATTGGCATATGGATGAGGTGACTCGTTATTCTCAATAAAAAACCGATACCTTATACTCATCCTTTGTGACCCCAATGGATTACGAATCCGCACTGACTTTAAACTGGTGAAACACAACTACCTGAACAGCTCATCGAGGGAAAACTCATCTTTCCTGGCCTCTTCCGCCAGCGGCCAGGTGAAACGCACCGAGACCCTCGGCGGCACGCCTATCCCCGCCTCAACGGACATCTCCTTGGGGCCGAAAATGAACGCGATTTCGTAAGCCTTGTGCAGAGCATCCCTTATATGGTCGCGCACCGCGGTCAGCGACTTTCCCCGGAGGGTATCGGAGCGCCTCATGATGTTGCTGATTTCATTCTCTATGCTCAGGAGCTCGGCCAGTTTGTCGGAAAGCTTGCCCTCGGCAGGCTTGCCATCTCGCTGAAAGACCATCTCTGTACCTCCTCTCTAACTCAATCTATCGAGAATAACCCCGTCCCTGACAGCATGTCTTTTCCGCTATAGTATGCCATCAATATGAGGCTGTCAATCTGTGGGGCCTTAAAGGGGACCAGATATAGCGCAGGAGGTAAGCAAATAGAGAAGTCAAAGGTAAACCTGGTGAGGCAGACCGCCTCACCCGCTTATGCTTCAGGTAGAGCCGGTTGGCGCACAGCTCGTACCGGAAGACGAGGTGCTGAACAGGGATAAAACCCGCTTGAGTATGCCCTTCCCGCACTCGGGGCATTTAATGCTGCTATCGCTGTCGCTCATGCTGCGGCGCAGCTCAAACTTCTTGCCGCATTCCGGGCATTCGTATTCATAGAGGGGCATTGTTTCCCCCATCACCGGCTTTTTTATCCTCGGGGTCTTCCACGGGACCCCAGTTAAACAGCGCTCAGCCAAACCGGGGGCTTTCGGCACCGCAGCCGTCAGCACTGGCACTGCCTTTGCCTGACGCGCTTGCCGCGGAAACAATGTACAGGCCGACCACCATACCAATCAGTGCCCCTATCCCCAGGTTTGAGGCGATGGCGGCAGCGTCACCCTGACTGTACAGGTAACTGAGTATAAGGCCAACAGCCGCGCCGACCAGCGCCCCCGCTACGTATCTTGCTTTCATCCGTTCTCACCACCCATTGTCTTATGCAAACTACTTTATTTTATTAAACGGTTTCCCACCTGTCTGTGACTATTATCACTGTTTCCAGGCAATTAATACCCCTCCGGCCCCAGGCACAGCCCCCCGTCAACGACGATGTTCTGGCCAATGATATAGCTGGACTCCTCGGAAACCAGGAAAAGCACCGCATTGGCAATCTCTTCCGGTTTGGCCAGCCGGCCCAGCTTGATGCCCTTCTCCCACTGGGGGATGCGGTCCGGCGCCATCTTGAAGACGCGCTGCGTTCCCACAATGCCGGGAGAAACGCAGTTAACGCGTATCCCGTACTCCGCCACCTCCTTGGCCAGCGTTACCGTCATGCCAATGATGCCCGCTTTGGCCGCGGAGTACTCAACCCCCTTCATCATGCCGATTACCCCGGCTGTGGAAGATATACTGACGATGGCGCCGCTTCTCCTTTCTATCATGTGGTTTATGACCGCCCGGGCGCAGTTCAATGGCGCCAGCAGGTTGAGACGCACAATCTCCTCACCACGGGTTTTTTCCGACCGGGCGAAGAAGTCCATCTTGGTTTTAATTGATGGGCCGGTGGAGCCGCCGGCCACGTTGACCAGTATATCTATCTGCCCGAACGCGTCGAGGGCTGCCCTGACCAGCTTTTCTGCCTGGTCAATTTCAATCACGTCAACACCCACGGCCAGAGCCTCCGACCCCAGGGCCCTTACCTCATCAAGCATCTTGCCGCTTTCCTCAGCGTTCACGTCAGCGATAACGATTCTGGCACCTTCCCGGGCCAGCAGCTTGGTTATTTCGCCTCCGATAGCCCCGGCACCGCCGGTCACGATGGCAACCTTATCCTTTACTCGCATTCGATTCTCCATCATTCCGTAATTATAGTTATCGGTTCTCTTTATTATACTTAATCGACCATCCACCAGGGAAATGGGCACTTTAACCGGCAAATAAACCGGGCACTGAATATAGCATAAAACCGCCTTTCCAGTGCCCGTTTGTCTTCGCGGTGGTTATCTCGGAGTTTTACGACTGAAAAATGACTGTATTATTTCCGCCTTATTATGTATCTCAGAAAAGGTGAAAGCCAGCTACTGGTCGGTTAATAGCTTACCTGCCCTGGCAATATTATGCTTTGGCATGTCAAAGAAATTAACGCTCACCCTGTCCGCCTCAACCTTAAAATGTTTCACCACGGCATCGGTGATGTCCTTTGCCAGCTTTCGCTTCTGCTCCACAGTCCTGCCCTCGATGGCTCTCACGGTTACGATTGGCATGATTACCGCGCCTCCTTAAATTTGCTGTTCCCTATTTATCAGCTTTGGGTTTCTTGTACATGGCCTCGACTTTCCTTTTCCATGCCGGAGCCCTATCCTTGATAAAGCGCCTTGTCGGTTCCTGTTCCGTGCAGACCAGCATGGAGTTAACATTGACCCAGGGAACGAAAATATCTTCGCTAAACTGCTTTACTCCATCCAGCTGGTCATCCCACTCGACCTGAGTAATGCGTACGCCGTACTCATCCAGAACCTGCACGAGACCAATATAGCAACATTCTGGCGCCGTTCCCGGAATCAAACTGACGGCCACAAAATATCCGGGCTTGATAACTTCTGGTTTTGCCATATGCCACCTCCTAAGTGCGGTAAGACAATAATAAACGGTTACGCGCTAAACGTCAATCCGACAAAGAACACGCTGCTCTCTCGCGCTCCTTATTGACTTTTGGCAACGCTCCTCCTATACTTGGCTCAAATCTTTGGATAGTGGAGGTGGAAAAATGAGCACGCTATTTATGATATTGCCCTTCATCGGCATTTTACTGCTCATTTCCGGGGGTATCGGGCTCTTTATAACCAACCTCAATTATCCCGCCGGCGATCTCACCTGGATTCAGGGCAACCTTACCTATGGCGTCTTCACCCTCATCGGCCTGGCTATCACCATCTGTTTCATGGTCAGCGGCCTCGAACAGGAATGACAGGAGCGGAGTAATCAGATGCACCGCCTGCCCTCAACGGGATTTCCCGTCACTTCATTTACCGCCCTCCTCCCGTGGTGAATTGCCGAAATACACCTTGGTATGCGGCCAAGGTATCTCAATACCCTCAGCATCAAAAGCCTTCTTAAGGCGATACCTCAGCTCACCCATCACGTTCCACTGCTCGATCGGCTTCACATCGCCCAGAATCTTGATATCAATTCCGGAATCGCCCAGTTTGTTTACCCTCAGCACCTGGGGTATGGTCCTGATGCGCCAATTCCAGTCTGGCTCCTCCGCCAACTCCTGGCCAACGCGATTGATGACGGCTATGGCATGGTCGAGGTCCGTGCCGTAGGCGACCGATACATCGAGGTTAACACGGGAAAAATGCCTGGTGTAGTTGCTGGCAACTTTTATCTCGCCATTGGGTACATGGTGGACAATACCGTCAAGGTCACGCAGCACCGTCTTCCTTAAAGTGATGTCTTCCACCAGCCCGGCGATGTCGGCCACCCGGGCCACATCCCCCACCCGGTACTGGTTTTCCATAAGGATGAAGACACCGGCAATAAGGTCCCGGATTAAATACTGGGCACCGAAGCCAACGGCAATGCCGACGATACCCAAACCAGCCAGAATCGGGCCGATGGGAACATTAAGTTCAGACAGAATCATGAAGGCGACGAACAGAATAATCAGTATTTTGCCCAATCCCATGAAGACGTACTGGATGGTATCCGCCCTCTTCTTCATCCCCTCCCGGCTCTCACCTCGCTTCGGCTTGGCCATGGAGCGCTGTACTATCAGAGGAAGATATCTCTTCAGGACAACCCAGAGGACAAATCCCACCAGCAGGATGACGAGGATGCGGGTGCTATGTTCAAGAAACCACGCCTGCACCATTGCCACCGTTATGACACTGTAAATCCCCTCTTCAGATAAGACTATGGATACCCCCGTCATGCCGATTAGTATCAGCGCGATTCCTTCCAGTGCCCAGAAGGCGATGCTCAGCCATCTATGTATGACGGTAGTGTGCGATTCGGACACCAATCTCTCGATTCTGCTCTGAACCCGACCCCTTACGGCAAGTAACGTAATCAGCGCAAAAGCGGAGACAATAAAGAGCCACCAGCTATTGACCGTAATCCAGTTCCACATGGCAGGCACCTCCCCTGTAACGGATAAGACTAATTATACCACCGCGAAGTTTTAATTAGTATAGAACGCGTGCGTCGCCCACCCGACGGGTGACCTTTTTCCCATCCAGATGCTCCAGCAGCGCCTGGGCGTACTTGCGACTGGTGTGAAACATGTCCCGCGCTTCTGCCAGCGTTATCTGCCCCTGAGCCTTGATTCGAGAGGTCACCTTTTCTACCATTTCATCATATACCGACGAGGCGAAAACCACGTCGTTGCTCACCTTCACCACCTGGCGCTGTTCAACGAGCAGATTGAGCAGGTCAGGCTCCGGAATGAGGTCGCCGGGCGGGGCATACGGGTTCTCGGCAAGCGAGCGGAGAAAAGCGTCCATTCTGGCCCGCTGTGCCTGGGTCAGCTGTATCCGGTGCGATGGCAACCGGGCCACCGTTCCTTCATCAGCGATGATACCCTGCGCCGCCATTTTCTGGAAGGCAGCAGCAGCGTATGCCCCCAGTTTCAGCCGACTCCCCAGCTCCACCTTCGGCATACCGGGACGGGTGGGGAACTTACGGTGATATTCCTGAAGGGCATCCCTCGTTTTTTGGACCAGGTTTTCCCACCTCTTGGCGGTTACCAGCAGAGACTGGTCCCCCCGCCCCAGAACCATTACCCTCCCCTGCTCGGCGAGGGAACCAACCGCAACTTTTATTTCATCGGGTTTCAGGCTGAGCTCGGACAACAGCGCCGGGGTTTCCAGAAGCCCTTTTGTTTCCACGAGCGCCAATACCATCTCTTCAGCGCTCCCCGTCTCTTTAGCCTTGAGGTTCTCAATGATATCGGGACGAAAGCGGCGGAGCCGCCTCGTGTGCGCCTCGATGATTCTCCCGCCACCGAGGGTTTCCATCGGGGAACGGACGATAAAGTGGTCCCCGCTGACCACCGCTACCGGTCGGTCAAGCGCGACCTGAGCCCAGATGGCCTGTCCCGGCTTCAGCTCGTCCCCTTCCAGCAGGCGGACTCTGCCCATTGCCTCCGCGGCTCCGGTGTGGAAGCTGACGGTGGCACCATGCTTCAAGGGCCGGCGCAGGTAACCAAGCAGCCGCAGCTTCACGGTCAGCAGCGTGGTGGGAACCAGCCAGCCCGGCCGGGTCAGCACGTCGCCGCGCTGCAATTGGGAGGTGTTGACGCCCACCAGGTTTGCCGCCACCCGGCTCCCGGGCGTGGCGGTGTCAAGGCGTGTTTTATGTGACTGCAGCCCGCGCAGTCGCGACTTCAAGCCCGGGGGTACAATCTCCACCTCCTGTCCCACAGAAAGCGAGCCATCAATCAACGTGCCGGTAATCACGGTGCCCGCTCCGGTCATGGTAAAGACACGGTCGATGGCCAGCCTGGGCCGGCCAAGGTCGCGCCGCGGCTCCGTGGCGTTCAACAGCTCATCAATCGCCGCCACCAGCTCCGGCAGGCCTTCCCCGGTCAGCGCGGACACGGCAACTGCCGGTGCCCCGGAAAGAGCCGTGGTGCTTACAAGCTCCTCGGCTTCCATGCGCACCAGCGTCAGCAGTTCCTCATCAACCAGGTCCTTTTTGGTGATGACCACGATGCCCCGGCCTATCTCCAGCAGGTCGACAATCGCCAGGTGTTCTCTGGTCTGCGGCATGATACCCTCGTTGGCCGCCACAATGAGCAATGCCAGGTCAATGCCACCCACACCGGCGAGCATGTTACGGACGAACCGCTCGTGCCCGGGAACGTCAACGATGCCCACCTCGCGCCCGCTTGGCAACTTCAGCCAGGCAAAGCCGAGGTCTATGGTCATGCCACGCTCTTTTTCCTCACGCAGCCGGTCCGGGTCAATCCCGGTGAGCGCCTGCACCAGTACCGATTTGCCGTGGTCAATGTGGCCCGCCGTACCCAGAACGTACACTTAAAACACCTTTCCTCACGAAGTGTGTTGCAAATCAGAAGCCAGATTGCGCAGCGCTTTCAGTACCATTTCATCCTCTTCGGGGAGCACCGAGCGCGGGTCCAAGAGCAGGATGTCATCGGCAATCCGCCCCACCACCGGTATTTCCTGCCCGCGCAGTTTGCGGGCCGCTCGCTGCGCCAGATTGCGGTCTTTTCCGTCGCCGACGGCAACCAGTTTCGTGGGCAGCGTTCCCCCGGGCAGGCTGCCGCCGCCGACCATGGTCTCGCCATCAATAACGCGCGCCATGCCGCCGAGCGCCCTATTCCATTCCTCTGCCCTCTTTTCCATATCCTTTACCGGCGCGGCTA
>DAOUDY010000104.1:0-2510 GCA_034430755.1 Dehalococcoidales bacterium | reverse complement strand
GGCATCTATGCCATGCACCTGGCGCCGCCGGCTTTCGTCTGGGATGAGGCGATGGCCTTCTATAAAGCGGTCGGGCCGGAACGAATCGTTTTCGGCTCCGATAGCGGTCATATTGAAATCGGCATCCCCTGGGAGCAGATGCGAAAGATGATTCTCGGCTTTCTGTTCCGCGGCGTGCCTGATGAACACGTCAGAATGATGTGCCAGACCACCGCGCACAATCTGCTGCACTGATATTAATATATTAATAAAAGTGGAGGTGAGGTACGATGGCGAGACAGAGCAATCTGCTATTTCTGGAGAAGCCGGAGCTGAGGCAGCCTTACCTGATTTGCGGCATCAACGGCTGGGTGGATGGCGGGGAGGCGGCCACGGGCACGACCCGGTACCTCATCAAGAAACTGGGTGCCCAAAAATTCGCCGAAATGCCCCTTGACCGGTACCACGTCTTTCAGGTGCCGGGGCAGCTCTCCCTCAGGCCCCAGATAAAAATCGAGGACGGACTGCTCAAAGAACACGTGATGCCGCATAACGAGTTCTTTTACTGGGTCAACCCTCATTCGAACCATGACCTTATTTTCTACCTGGGCACCGAGCCAAACACCTACTGGGAAGAATACGCCGAGAACCTGCTGAACCTCGCCGCGGATTATGGCGCCAGAAGGATTCTGGTGCTGGGAGGGGTACTGGACAAGACGCCGCATACCAGAGAGGCCGGCGTTTTCTGCGCCTGCAGCTCCAAAGAGCTACGGCAGGAGATGATGAAGTACGCCACGCTGCCGAGCAATTACGAAGGGCCAGGCAGCTTCAGCATCACCATGCTCCATCTGTCGCGGCAGAGGAAAATGCCCTTCGTGAGCATTATCGCCCGGTCCACCTACTATCCAGAGTTCAACGTCATCATCCCGCGCAACCCCAAGGCAATAAAGGCGCTCGTGCTCCGGCTGAACAGCCTTCTCCATCTCAACCTGGATATCTCCGACCTGGACCGGGAAGCCGATGAGCTTGAGGTAAAGCTCAACTTCATGGCGAGCCATAACCAGGAGTTCCAGGCCTATATTGAGGAGCTGGAGAAAGAATACGTCGAGGTCAAATACGAAACGCCGCTCGACATCACGGCGACCGAGGCAGTACAGCTGGCCGAAGAATTTTTGAAAGAGACAGGGGAAGAATAGTTATCCCCGCCGGCATCTAATAGCCCTCTTCTGCCGCAGCGATTATGGCCTTCAGGTTGGCAAGCGGGGTCTGCAGCGATATGGCACACTCCGGACCGATGGAGTCAACGCCCGCCTCAATATTATACCTGGCCTGCTTGTAGACATCGCCAGGGGTGCCCTGCAGCAGGGCTTCGATATTGCTGATGCCCCCCAGCATTGACATCTGCCCTCCCGCCGCCTCCACCGCTTTCTTCGGGTCATTCTGCCACTCGAAGTGATAGCCGTCATAGCCCTCGGTGGCGATGTGCGGAATGCGGTCAAGGCACTTGCCGCAGACGTGCAGGATGGTCGGGCCGCCAATCTGCGCCAGCATCTTCCGGTGCAACGGCACCAGAAATTCGGCATAGGTCAGGGCGCTGACCATGGAGCCGGTGGCGTGGTCGGGAAGCACCACCACATCGGCACCGGCGCGGAGCTGGGCGTTGGCGATGGCGATAGTCGCCGGCAGGTATGCTTCCAGATATGCCCGCACCTGGTCGGGGTCAAGCCGCACCAGAATGAGGAATTCCTCCACGCCGACCGTATGGTAGGAGATGGTCCACGGGCCCATCACCTTGCCGATAATCGCCACGCGGTCGCCGTACTCGCGGCGGAGCAGGGAGATGGCATCGAGCACCACCTTTATGGACGGCTTTTCCAGCAGGTTATCCGGAATGACGACGTCCTCAGGGCTCTTCACCGGGTGCGTCATCGTTTCCGGCATCATGGTGTCGTGGCCCCAGTTCACCTCGCAGCCGAGGGCGGCCGCCTCCTGCTGGACGCTGAACTCCGGCATGATGGTATCAAAGCCCAGGACTTCATAGCCGGCGGCGGCCAGCTCCGCCATGGCAGCGGCATCGGTGTGGGCTTCGGGAAAATGGATGCCCACTTTATTCATCAGTTCCACGCAGACAATCGACGTGGGATTGGAAACAGAGATGCGCTTGCCCTTGCGTCCGCCCATCAGGTTGGCCAGAAAACGCCGCCTCGGGGTCAGGTCAGGCATTTCTACTTCGGTCTGAGTGGTCAACTTTTTCACTCCTAGACTTCGATTGGCAGACTGCCATACTTTTCAATCAACTCAACGACCCGGCGCACGCGGTTGATGTCGCCATCAAAGGGCAAATTATCTCCCATCCCCACGATGAACCGATAACCCGGCGCCATCTCCCTGAACATGCTTTTAACGTAGTTATCAAAGTCCTCGTCGCTGTACATCGGCTCGAACAGTATCGACGGTATCCCTCCCCAGAGGGTTACTTCACTGCCAAGCTGCTCGCGAAATTCTTTCATGCTGACCAGCGTCTGCGGGGC
>DAOUDY010000103.1:0-3567 GCA_034430755.1 Dehalococcoidales bacterium | reverse complement strand
GAAAGTAGCCGCCTTTCTTAATTCAGGGAAACCTGTATTGCTTCCCCTTGCTTTTCACACCGGAATTGTGAGTGTAAACAGGCATAATATTGCGCTTAGCAGATAATCCATCGTGACGCGCTGGCGCTGCTGGGGCTGGATTGAGATTAAGCCGACTTTTTTGGCGTACCGTGATACAATATCAAATACAGTGGTATCGAAAAATTACTGGAGGTGAAAAGCCGGACCATGTTTAATTTCGATGAATTAACCAAAAGCGTGGCCGACGGGCAGGTTGCCGAAGCAGCCGAGCTCACGCAGAAAGCACTGGCGGCACAGGTGCCTGCCAAAGAGCTACTGGACAAGGGGCTATTGCCGGCGATGAACCTTGTAGGCACCGACTTTGAGAACGGCCAGATATTTCTGCCGGAACTGCTTATGGCCGGCGACGCCATGAAAGCCTCGATTGAGCTGCTGAGACCCGGGCTTTCCAGCACAGGGGCCGCCTATGCCGGGAAATATGTCATTGGTACGGTTGAGGGTGACCTTCATGACATCGGCAAGAATATCGTCATCCTGATGCTGGAGGGGAACGGCTGGGAGGTCACCAACCTCGGCAGGGACATTTCTCCACAGCGCTTCTGCGAAGAAATTGAAAAAGGCAGCTATGATATCCTCGGCCTGTCTGCCCTGCTGACCTTCACCATGCCCAAGATGCCGGAAACGATAAATTTCCTCAAGGAAGCCGGCCTCAGAGACAAGGTCAAAATCATGGTAGGCGGAGCGCCGCTGAATCAGTCTTTTGCCGACCAGATAGGAGCCGATGCCTACGCCCGAGACGCTGTTGAGGCAGTGGTCAAAGCGAAGGAACTGCTAAACAAATAGAGGAGGAAATGAAGATGCAGACGCTTACCAGTCTGGAGCGCATGATGAAGGCGGTTCACCGCCAGGAACCGGATGCTGTTCCTACCTTTGAACTCGATATTGACGAGCGGGTCATTGAGGCCCTGAAACCCGGCGCTTCCTACGAGGATTTTGTTGAATACATGGATTTAGATGCCCTCTGCTACCATGAGATGAGAACAGACTACTATGAAGTGCTGGACGAGGCCAAGCACATCGTCCGCGACCAGTGGGGCGCCATCAAGCAGTATTCAGGGGTATCACGTGCCATCCCCATGGTACTGGAGCCGGCGCTCAAATCCAAGGAAGACCTGGCTAAATATGTCCCTCCCGACCCTGACCGGCCATCGCGGTTTGAGAGACTGGAAGAGACGATAAAAAGATTTAAGGGAAAGAGGGCTATTATATCCGTGGTCAGACCTTTCGCCACCATCATTGGCAGCCTCCGTGAGCAGGATGAGCTGTTCAAGGACCTGATAAGAGACCCGGAATTTGTCGAAGGTTTAAATGAAATCACCGATGATTACTACAGACGGTATGTCAAAAACCTGATTGACGTTGGGGTTGACATGATTATTGAGACCGCTGACTGGGCGTTCACCAACGGCCCCATGGTGGCACCAAAGCATATGGCTAAATACATCGCCCCTGGGCTCAAAAAGATAGTTGATTACTGCCACAGCCGGGGTATACCCTGTCTCAAGCACACCGACGGCAATATCTGGGCCATCTTTGACATCATTGTGGAGACCGGCGCTGATGGCGTCCACCCCATCGACCCCGTAGCCGGCATGGACATTGGAGAGGCAAAGGAAAAGTACGGCGATAAAGTATGTATTATGGGCAACGTTGACTGCGGCAGACTGCTGAGCTGGGGAAGTAAAGAGGAGGTCCGCGAAGCGGTCAAGGACTGTATCCGCAAGGCGGGCAAGGGGGGAGGCTACATCTGCATGTCCGGCAATTCTATTCACGGCGCCGTCAATCCGGAGAACTATGCAGAGATGATACGGGCCATAAGAGAGTACGGGAAATATCCCCTGGCTGTGTAAGCCAATAGCTGACAGGTTTACCGCAGCGACTTTCTGATTTTGGCCAGGTCAGAGAGAAACAGCTGCTGTATGAGATAGATATCATAGGCATAGAGGATAATGCGCGCCCCCTTTTTCCTCCAGTCAGATATCTGCTGCTCCAGGTTCTCTCCAGACAGTACCAGGCCGATGAGATGCCGCTTATACTGGTGGGCTACTTTAATGGCCTTCTCCATGGCCGCGATGACTTCCGGCGAGTCCCACCGGTCGTAAATGCCCATGTCAAGGGACATGTCGCAGGGCCCAAACATGATGCCGTCGAGCCCGTCCACAGAGATAATTTGCTCTATATTCTCGATTGCCTCCTTGTTCTCGATGAGGGCGAAGAGCATGGTCTCCTGGTTGGAGGTGCGGAAGTGCTCATCAAGCGTCTGTCCCAGCCCAAAAAGGCTGGCACGGCTCCAAGGCAGGACACCCCGGTTTCCCATTGGCGGGTACTTGATGGCCTTTACCGCCCGCTGTATGTCCTCCCGGGTACGCACCTGAGCACACAGGAAGCCAGCCGCGCCGGCATCTACCATCCGCTGCATATAGGAAGAGTTAATCTCCCCGATGCGAATGAACACCGGTAATCCGGAAGCATTCGCTGCCAGTATAAGCCGACTGAGCATATCCTCGTCTGCGGTGGTGTGCTCATGGTCCACCATGACATAGTCAAACCCGATGTGTCCCATCATCTCCGTCAGGTAGGGCTCCTGAAAGACATGGAATAGCCCGACCGGGGTGCCGCCTCCTTCCAATATCTCGCGCACCTTGTTTCTCTTCATGCAACTGCCTCCCGAAGTTAAATTCCTCGGCCGGATTTCTCAACAGGGTAACATTACAGACATAACTAGTTTTCAACCTGCCAGCGCTCACTATACACCGCCCCTTTTCCCCTGTCAATACATTCCTTCTCAGGAGCAGCGCCTTTGACGCTGCTTTGCGGTTGGAGTAAACTTACTTCAAGCAGACATGAAGCTATACGAGTTTGAAGCCGGCGACCTGTTCCGACAGGAAGGCGTACCCGTACCTGATTTTACGGTCGCCAATAGCCCCCGGCAGGCGCGTGAAGCCGCCGAGAAAATTGGCTTTCCGGTCGTGGTCAAGGCCCAGGTCCTGACCGGTGGCCGCGGGCTGGCCGGCGGCGTACAGATTGCTGAGTCCCCAGAGCAGACGGAGGAAACTGCCCGGCGGATTTTGAAATCATCCATCAGAGGACTGCCGGTGAACAGGGTAATGGTGGTGAAAAAGGCGGAGGTGGTACAGGAGTTCTACCTCGGCATAACCATAGATGGCCTGACTGGCTGCCCGGTGGTTATTTTGAGCACTGCCGGCGGCGTTTCCATCGAAGAGACAGCCAAAGCTCTTCCCGAAACAGTCATCTCAAATCAAGTCCCAATCCTATCTGGTCTGAGCCTGCCTGAGGCCGAGAAAATGGCGCAAAAGGCCGGACTTACCGGCGATGAATCCGCCCGGATTGCCGATATCCTCCACAAGCTCTATCATGTTTTCCGCAAATACGACGCCAGTATTGCCGAAATCAATCCGCTGGTGCGTACCATGAAAGGCGAGTACCTGGCCCTTGACGCCAAGATGGACATTGACGATTCCAGCC
>DAOUDY010000102.1:0-8548 GCA_034430755.1 Dehalococcoidales bacterium | reverse complement strand
GGAGAGAGCGCTGGAGCTGCAGAAACGCGGCTACATTGTCACTCCCGACCCCTCAAGCCCGGTCACCCAGGCAGCTTACAAGGACGGCGCGCTCAAGGAATTCGAACGGCACAGTCGACTCGGCTTCATTGACGAGGATGGTTTCTACGCCGAAGTGGAGCGCCTGAGGAAGCTTGGATTCAAGCGCATCACGCTCAAGACCGGTGCTTACAGCCTGCGTGAGCTGGCCATGGCCATAAAGTGGGGCGCCAACGCTAAAATCGACCTGCTCACCATCGACGGCTCATCCGGCGGTACCGGCATGAGCCCCTGGCGGATGATGGAAGAGTGGGGCATCCCCAGTCTTTACCTGCATTCCGCCGCCTATGAGTTCTGCAAAAAGCTGGCGGACAAAGGCCAGCGCGCGCCCGATATTGCCTTCGCCGGTGGTTTCAGCAGCGAGGACGGCATTTTCAAGGCGCTTGCCCTCGGCTCACCATTCGTGAAGGCGATATGCATAGGGCGGGCCATGATGATCCCGGGCATGGTGGGCAAGAATATCGCCAACTGGATTAAAGAAGGCAGACTGCCCAACACGGTGAGCCAGTTTGGCTCCACGCCAGAGGAAATCTTCGTCAATTACGAAGATGTAATGAGCATCGTCGGTGCTGATGAGATGAAGAACATTCCACTGGGTGCAGTGGGTCTATACAGCTACTGTGAAAAACTGCGCATCGGCCTGCAGCAGTTAATGGCCGGGGCAAGGTGCTTCAGCGTGCCGGCTATCTCACGTCGAGAGCTCATGTCTCTTACCGAGGAATGCGCCAGGGTGACCGGAATTCCATACCTGATGGAGGCATACCGGGAAGAGGCGATGGAAATCCTCGGTTAAAGGGCAGTTTTCCGAGAAACGGGAGGAAGTTTTAAAAATGGCACGCTACGAATGTTCGGTTTGCGGCTATATCTATGACCCGGCACAGGGAGACCCGGAAAACAACGTACCAGCAGGAGCACCCTTTGAAAAATTGCCGGAGGACTGGGTCTGCCCTGTCTGTGGCGCCAGCAAGGACCAGTTCCATAAAATAGACTGAGATATTTACCGTCTGCGCTATCAGAGCGGCCGCTTGATTGGATTGCGCCCCCCGGACTAGCCAAGTGCCTTGTGGTAACAGGCCAGAACTCGCTTGGCCACATTTTCCCAGCTGTATTCCCGGGCGGTGGCGATTCCCCTCTGACCCATCTGCTGTCGCCGGGATTTATCGCCGGCCAGGGATAGCAGCGCCTCGGCCAGGGCGGGAACATTTTTCGGCGGCACCAGCAATCCCTCGGCATCGTGGGTCAGCACGCTGGCATACCCTGATATATCCGAGGCAACCACCGGCGTACCCACGGCCATGGCTTCAATCAGGATGATGCCGAAGCTCTCCCACCCGGTGGCCGGGCAGCAGACGATATCCGCCGTCTTGTAATACCTGGGCAGGTCACTGTAGGCGGCATAGCCAATGAAAACGACGTCCTCTATGCCATGCCGGGCCACCCGTTTTTGGTACTTTTTCCTGAGGCGTATACCCGGCCCGACGACGATGAGCCGGGATTCGGGAATCTGGCTTTTGACCTGCTGGTAAGCTTGGAGCAGGTAATCGAGGCCCTTGCGCTTCTCCAGACGCCCGATAAACATGATGTTCAGTTTTCCGTCAAGGTACTGCTCAAGCGGCTCGACATCGGGCCGAAAGTGGTCCGTATCAACTCCATTGGGTATGATGCTGTATTCGTCGGGGAAGAACCTGTTCACGTACTCCATCGCCGGTCTGGAAACGGCAATTTTATAGTCCAGCTTGCGGAACCACTTCTTCAAAATCAGCTTGCCCAGCGGCGTACCGAAGTCGTACCAGGGTCTGCCACCTGAGGCATGGAAGGTGCCTATATTCGGGGCATTGGAGAGACGCAGCACGGTGGTGCACAGCATCGGCATCAGGGGCTCGTGGAGGTGAACGATTTCAAATTTCTCCCTTTCCAGCACCGCCTTTATCCTTGACGACAGCCAAGGTGAAAGGGTAATACGGGCCACAGAGCCGCTGGCCGGGACCGGCCTGGGTCTGCCGATTTGTATGAAACGCTCACCCAGAGCCGAAACTGCCTTAGAGGCGGGGGCAATGATTTTCACCTCATGCCCCATTCTGGTCAGTTGCTGCTCTAGATTAGTTATATGATTACAGACACCCCCGGGATAGGCAAAGTCGTAAGGGGAGACCAGTGCTATTTTCATATCTTTATTTTACCGCCAGTGTCTTCAGCAGAGCACGTACCTCATCCGGTGAATCGAGGCTGAATTTGGCAGCGGAAAGGCCAGGCCTGACCTTGATGGACCAGGCGTTCCCCGGCAGAGCCCGGAACAGGTCTTCATCAGTAACATCATCACCGACGGCAAGGACAAAATCCCAGTCCTGCCTGGAAAGCCACTGCTGCGCCGTCGAGCCCTTATTCAGGTTGGCGCTTTTCACCTCGACCACCTTGCTTCCTTCCAGCACCCTCAGATTGGAATTGGCCGTCAGATTGAGCAGGTCGTTAGCTATCTCTCTGATGTGCCGCTCGCTTATTCTCGGGTTAGCCCTTCTATAATGCCAGGCCAGGGAATAGTCCTTCTCCTCGATGAGTGACCCCTCAATCCGGTCCACCGCCAGCTTCATGATGATGCGCACTTCATCCTTCCAGTCGTCCGAGAGGCCGGCCATCTTGCCCCAGTCGCCACCTTTGGCTTTCATCCACACACCATGTTCCGCCACCATGCCCGTCTTCAGGCTGCCAAACCACTTGTCAAGCGTGTTTTTATCCCGTCCGCTGATGAGCACGACCTCATTCCTGGCATCGCTGTTCAGCTCGGCCAGCAGCTTCAGCAGCTCCGCATCCGGCTTGGCCTCCTCGGGTGTTCTGGCGAAGGGCACCAGCGTGCCGTCATAGTCCAGCAACAGCAATCGCTTCCGGGCTTTCTGGAACTGAACTGTTAGCTCACCCCTTGCTTTACCGGGCATTGGCTCTGGGACGGCGCCCATCTCCACCTTTTCCGTTTCATGCAATTTGTCAATGAAATCTCCAGCCCACCGGCTGACATCATAGCGCTTGATACGCTCCTGCATGGCCCGGTTGCGCTCAACCTGCTCTTTTTCCGGCATTGTCAGGGCATCGGCGAAAGCCTGTGCGATTTCCTCGATGTTATTCGGGTTGATGATGATGGCGTCTCCCAGCTCCCGGGCGGCTCCGGTCGTCTCGCTGAGGATGAGAACACCCTTGCCGTCTATTTTGGTGGCCAGGTATTCCTTTGCCACCAGGTTCATCCCGTCGCGCACCGGAGTTATCGGGCATACGTCCGCTATCTGGTACAGGCCGAGAAGCGCGTGATAGGGTATCGGGTTGTAAATATACTCAAGAGGCGTCCAGCCGATGGTGCCGAACCTGCCGTTTATGGTGCCCACCATCTCTTCTATCTGCTGCTTCAACTCGGCGTAGCGCTGCACCCTGATGCGGGAAGGCCCGATGACCAGAATGAAGACCACCTTCTCCCGATATTCCGGGTGCTTTTCCAGAAAGAGTCCGTACGCTTCCAGTCGATTTGGAATGCCTTTGCTGTAATCGAGGCGGTCCACGGAAACGATGATTTTACGGTCGCCCAGCTTCTCCTTAAACTTTTTCACCTCCGCGGCCACCTCCGGGCTCCGGGCAATACCGGAATAGTAGTCGTAGCCGATGCCGATGGGGAAGACATCCGCCTTGGACACGTGGTCGGGAGCCGTAATCCAGCCCATGGAAGTGCGATAACCAAGCAGGTTGCGCGTGCTGTTCAGAAAGTGCCAGACATAGTCATGAGTGTGAAAACCGACCAGGTTGGCACCAAGCAGCCCCTCCAGTATCTCCCGGCGCCAGGGCAGCAGGCGGTAAACCTCGTAGGACGGGAAGGGTATATGAAGGAAAAAGCCGATGGTTGCCTTGGGCAGCCTGTCCCTTATCAGCTTGGGCAGGAGCATGAAATGGTAGTCCTGCACCCAGAAAATATCATCCTTTTTGGCCACACCAACAATGGCGTCGGCAAAAATCTCGTTAACCCGCTGATACGCCTGCCACAGGATGGGGTCATACTCTACGAACTGAGGGAAATAGTGGCAGAGGGGCCAGATGGTCTGGTTGCAGAATCCGAAATAGAAATCGTCAACATCTTTTTCCGAGAGAAACACCGGGTAGCACCGTTCCTCAGCCAGCTTGTCCTCAATCTCCTTCTCCTCACCCTTCTTAAGCTTCTCCTGCTCTATGCCCGGCCACCCGATCCAGAGACTGGGGCGGGACTTGTAGAATGCGCCCAGGGCCGTCGCCAGGCCACCAAGGCTGGGCTGAAAATGCAGCTTACCATCTCTCCTCTCAACGTTCAGCGGTAAACGGTTGGAAATAATCAGCAGTCTTGACATGATGCTCCTCCAGCGGCGTCTTTAATCAAATATTAATAGCACAATCCGACCGATTTTACAACGTTAAGCCAGCCTGGCATCTCCAAAATTCACTGGCCGCCTTTTAAGATTGACAGAATTCGCGTAATGGCTGAAAATTAAAAGGATAAGGGTGGCAGCAGGGGAGTTATGAACGCGAAAGCTTTACATAAAATAAGAGGCAAGACACACAGAGCAGTAGCTTCATTATATATTGAAGAGACAAAGGGTCAGACGGGGCAAATCAATGCATGACAGTTCACTGGTGCTCGGCGTTGACCTGGGCGGGAGCAAAATACTGACGGCAGTGGTCAATATCGAGGGCGAAATGCTATCGCGCGACCACAGCATCACGCCGGCCGCGAAAGGGCCAGAAGCCGTAATTCAGGCAATGCTGGAATCTGCGGAGCGCGCCCTCAGCCAGGCAGGCATAGCGGCCGCTGAACTCGAAGCCATATGCATCGGCGCTCCCGGGCTTTCCAGTCCGGAAACGGGCGTCCTTTTCACATCGCCTAATCTGCCCGGATGGAAAGATGTTCCCCTCAGGGATATCATCGAGGACAAAATGGGCGTGAAAACCCTTCTCATCAATGACGCCAATGCGGCTGCCCTGGGCGAATTATATTTCGGGGCGGCGAAAGGGGCCCGCAATTTCATTTGCATCACCCTTGGCACGGGAATCGGCGGGGGCATCGTGATTGATGGCGAGATATATGCCGGCTCTCTGGGCACCGCCGGTGAAATCGGCCACATGACCATTGATGCCAGCGGCCCGAAATGTAACTGCGGCAACACCGGCTGCTGGGAAACGCTGGCCTCAGGCACGGCACTGGAAAGAGAAGCCAGGAGGCGAATCACGGATGGCGCTGAAACGACTATTTTGAATTACGCTGAAGGCGACATTAATAAAGTGAACGCAGAAGCGGTGCATAAGGCCGCTCAGAATGGAGATACGCTGGCGAAAGAAATCATCGCTCAGACCGGCTACTACGTTGGGGTGGGTTTGGCCAACCTCATCAATATCTTCAATCCGGAACTGATCGTTATCGGCGGTGGTCTATCCAATATCGGCGATATGCTGCTGGAGCCGGCGTACAAAGCGGCCGGAGAGAGGGCATACCGGGCGGCTTTCGATTCCGTACGCTTTGCCCGCGCCGAACTGGGCAGAAATTCGGGGGTTATCGGTGCCGCTGCCTATGCCTTTCGTGAAATAGAGAAATCAAGCAAATAATATCTGGGGGGTGTTAGTATAGCAACCAAACTATCCCGAAGACGTACCAAGATAGTCTGCACCATCGGACCGGCAACCGGCTCGGCGGCCGCCATCGAGCGTCTTATCCTGGCCGGCATGAACATTGCCCGGCTGAACCTGTCGCACGGCACCGCCCGCAAACACAGCCGGTATATCCAGACCATCAAAAGCGTTAGCCGGCGGCTTGGCATGAATGTTGCCATCTTGATGGACCTGCCTGGCTCCAAATATCGCATTGGCAAACTCAAGGGCGGCCAGATGCTGCTTAAAAACCGGTCACAGGTGGTGCTGACCACAAAGCAGGTGGTCGGTGCTGCCGGGCTGATACCGGTCAACCTGCCCCATCTCCCCCAGGATGTAAAGGCGGGAGACCTGGTGCTGCTTGATGACGGCGCCATGCAGCTCAAGGTGCTGGAAACAGATGGGGTCGAGGTCCGATGCCGGGTCATTGCGGGCGGAGTGCTTACCGAAGGGAGAGGGGTAGCGGTTCCCGGCAGGCGCATTTCGGGGCCGTTCATTACCGATTCGCTGAAAGAAAACCTCCTCTTTGCCATCGGCAAAAGCCCGGACTACATCGCCCTTTCTTTTGTCAGCAGCGCTGACGATATGAAGGCGGTAAAAGACATGTTGGTCGAAAACAACGCCGATATCCCCATTATCGCCAAGATAGAGAGGGGAGACGCCGTCAGCAAATTCGACAGCATACTGGCCGCCAGCGACGGCGTCATGGTGGCACGCGGCGACCTTGGTGTGGATATACCCCTGGAACGAGTGCCAATGGTACAGAAGGAAATCATCGCGAAATGCAACCTCGCCGGCAAGCCGGTTATCATCGCCACACAGATGCTGGAGTCAATGATAAATGCGGCGCGTCCCACTCGTGCCGAAGTTACCGACGTCGCCAACGCTATATTTGATGGCGCCGACGCCACCATGCTCTCCGCCGAGACCTCCATCGGCAAATACCCGGTGCCGGCGGTAGCCATAATGGCCAAGATTGCCCGGGAAGCGGAAAATAAACTGCCCTATGACCAGATACTGATGGAGAGGGGCCGTCATCTGGAGCACAAGACCGATGAGCTGATAAGCTACAGCGCCTGCCACACCGCCTACAGCCTGAACGCCAAGGCCATCGTGGCCTTCACTCAGTCGGGCAGCACGGCGGGAAGGGTCTCCAAATACCGCCCCAGAATGCCTATTTTGGCCATCACCCCCGACGGCAACGTGTGCCGCAGGCTGCTGCTGCGCTGGGGTGTACACCCCATACAGATACCGGAACAGAAATCCATGGACGAGCTTTTCGCCACCGGCGTGCGGCTGGCCAAAGAGATGAAGCTCGCCAGACCCGGCGACTTGGTCATAATTACGGGAGGAATACCCATCGGCGTGGCCGGGTCCACCAACCTGCTCAAGGTGGAGAAAGTAACCTGAACACCGGGAAATATATCACAGGTCAAAGGCTCGGCGTTTACTCTTTTGCTTTCCCCTGTCTGGCCACGGCTTCCGTAGCTCTGGCCACCTCCTCAGGGTCACCGAGGTAGTAGCTTTTAATGGGCTTCAGTTCTCCATCCAGCTCGTAGATAAGCGGGATGCCGGTCGGGATATTCAGCTTGACAATGTCATCATCGCTGATATGGTCGAGATACTTGATCAGCGCCCGCAGGCTGTTGCCGTGGGCCGATATAATCACCCTCTGGCCGGACTTTATCGCCGGCGCCAGCGCCTCATGCCAGTAGGGGAGGAAGCGCTCCACCGTGTCCTTGAGACACTCCGTGAGCGGAATATCTTCCTCATCCAGGCCCCTATATATAGGGTCATTTCCTGGGTAACGCTCGTCCGTTTTCTCCAGGGCGGGTGGCCTGATATCGTAACTTCGGCGCCATATCAGAACCTGCTTTTCGCCGTATTTCGCCGCTGTTTCCGACTTGTTCAGTCCCTGCAGCGCGCCGTAGTGCCTTTCGTTCAGCCTCCAGGACCGGTACACCGGTATCCACATCAGGTCCATCACATCAAGAGCAATCCAGAGCGTGCGTATGGCCCGTTTCAGCACCGAGGTAAAGGCAACATCAAAGATGTAACCCTCTTCTTTGAGGACCTGACCGGCCTTCCGGGCTTCCTCGATTCCCTTCCTGGAAAGGTCAACGTCCGTCCAGCCGGTGAACCGGTTCTCCTTGTTCCAGATACTCTCGCCGTGTCTCAAAAGCACGAGCTTTATCACGCGTTCATACCTCCTGAAAAGACGCCTTCCTATTATATCATATGCCTGTGCCTGCGTTTAAATTCCGTGTGTTAATGGTCAGGGTTACATCGGTAATTTTCATCTGTTCCTCCTTTGCCCCTTTCCATCTATTTCCTGACCGGGGCGATGGTGAAGACCGAGGTTATGGCAAAAACGGCAAGGCCAGCCAGCAATAGCCAGATTTTCTGATAACTGCCCCAGTTATCATAGGCCCAGCCAGCTATGACCGGGCCCATCATGTTTCCTATTGTGCCAATGCCTTCTACTATACCGTAAATACTTCCAAACTTGGTCCTGCCAAAGTGCTCTCTGCCCAGTGATGGCAGGAGCGCGTTGCTTCCCCCGTAACCGATGCCCACGAGAACAATGAAGGGAATCAGCCACCAGATATTCATATCGGAAACAGAGGCAAAACAGAGCATGCCGGAACCTATCATAATGAAGCTCGCTGTGGCCGCCAGCCTCCTATTGTATCTGTCACCGAGCCAGCCAAAACCAAGGCGGCCAGGAACACTCATCAGCGGGAGTGCGGTAGCCACCAGGCTTGATTGCGACCTGCCAATGCCAATGGTGCTGAGGTAAGGCATTACATGAGTGATTACGGCG
>DAOUDY010000101.1:0-2433 GCA_034430755.1 Dehalococcoidales bacterium | reverse complement strand
GTTACTCCCGCAAAACCGAGCCTATTCTAGCCCAAATTCGCCCGCCTGTCAAAAACGGCCTTGGGGAAGCCTTATTATGTCTATCACGGTGAAATGGGCAGCGTGAAGCTAAAACGGGTGCCCTTCCCCAGCTCACTCTGGACTTCAATGCTGCCGCCGTGGGCTTCGACCAGCCGTTTGGCGATGGTAAGTCCGAGTCCGCTGCCGCCGGTAGCCCGGGCGCGGGACTTGTCAACCCTGTAGAAGCGTTCAAATATATTGGACAGGTCCTCGCTGGGAATGCCTTCACCGGTGTCGGTCACCGCAACCTCTATCCAGTCGTCCCTCTTCACGGCGCTGACGGTTATGTGCTCACCGCTGCCAGCGTGAGCTATCGCGTTATCCAGAAGGTTGTGTAGCACCTGTGCCATCCGCGGAGAGTCAATGTGCACCGTCGGGAGGTCATCCCCGAGGTCGACGGACAGCTCTGCTCCTTTCGATGCCGCCTGAGCCTGGAAGGCCGATACCGCCTGACCAATCAGCTTGGAGATGTCCTCAGCTTGGCAGGTTAGTTTCAGTTCGCCGGCTTCAGCGAGACTCAGCTCCTGTAGCTCGTCAACCAGTCGTGCCAACCGGGCTGTCTCTTCATTTAGCGATTTGATGGCCTCAGCATCTGGCTTCATCACTCCATCATTCACCGCCTCTAGATAGCCGCGGATATTGGAAAGAGGGGTTCTCAGTTCGTGGGCGACATCGGCGACCATATTGCGTCGCAATTGCTCAGCACGTTCCAGGTCACTTGCCATCGAATTGAATGCCCGGGCCAGCTCTCCCACTTCGCCTTTGTCCTTGAGCTCCAGCCTCGGAGAAAAGTCTCCCTGTCCCAGTCTCTTGGCAGCTTCAGTCAGCGCCTTGATAGGAGACAGGATTCGCCGCGACAAAATCAGGGTCATGGCCAAGGCAACGCCGCCCCCGATGAGACATCCCCATACAATAAGCTGTGTTATGGAGTGGAATAGGAACCGTGGTGAGGTCGGGTTCGTTGACAGTTCAGGCCCAATAAAAACAGTGCCTGATGTCTCCGTTGCCGGTGGTGAAGGTGGTAAGAAGGGACCTGGTGGAGGTGGTACAAGCGGGAGCAGTAAACCCCTTTCCGATGATGGAGGATGATACGGCTGCCCTACCAAATCCCCCTGAGAATCAGCGACTACCACTCCATCTTTATCTATTAGCACGATGCGGCGACCGTACAGGCTTCCCATCTCCTCAATCTGGGCCTGGATGCCTGTCCAGTCTCCCTGCTCGAAATGGTAGCGAGTTAGTGAATAAAGTACCCGGGCAAAATGAGCCTCCTCACGCCGCTCCTCAAAGCGCCCGATTTCACCGCTGGTTCTCAGGCTTATGAAGAGAAAGACCGTGCCGATGGTCACCAGTATTACCGAGAGGAAGGCAATTAAAAGGCGAAACTTCAGACTATGTATCATTTCCCGTCTCTAGAAAAGTATAACCGACTCCGTATACTGTTTTTATATATTTAGGATGGTCAGGGTCTGCCTCCAGTTTGCGGCGCAGGTTGAGTATATGGACATCTACGGTACGGTCAAAACCCTCAAAATCATAACCGAGGGCCTTGTCGATGATTTCGGCCCGGCTGAAGACCCTGCCCGGTTCCTTGGCCAGAACCCCCAGCAGCTTGAATTCGGTCGGCGTTAAATTCAGAGACCGGCCGTCAAGAAATGCCTGGTGTTTCACGAAGTCTATACCGAGTATACCGTTCTTGATCTCGGACGGCCCGCGTTCTCCGGGGAGGCGCCTGAGTAATGCCCTTACCCGGGCAGCCAGCTCCTTAGGGCTGAAGGGTTTGGTGACATAGTCGTCTGCTCCCAGGTCCAGCCCGGTCAGCTTGTCCTGTTCAGTTGCTTTGGCGGTAAGCATAATGATGGGCACATCGGATTCTTTCCTCAGAGTGCGGCAAACCTCAAGCCCGTTCATGCCGGGCAGCATGAGGTCCAGAACAATAACGTCGGGATTCCCCTCTCGGGCCTGGCGCAGAGCTTCAATACCATCATAAGCCGTCAGCACGCGATAGCCATCCCGCTTCAGGTAGAGCCCGACCAGCTCCACCGTTTTCTGGTCGTCATCAACAATCAGTACCCGTTTGCCTGCCATCGTTAAAATTTCTCAATTAATTTAACCTTCGTTAATGTTATACCATAAATGTTAAGAAAGTATTAATTTCATAGTCGCTGGTTAAATAAAGAGGGGGGGGTGTTCCCCCCCTCTTAGTATTGAAAATAAAGGACGCGGCAGCGACCTTTACTGACCATTCGGTGGCATGTGTGGTCCGGGAAAACCACGGGGCCCGCCGTGGCCTTTGAAGCCAAATCCAAACGGGACATCAGGTCTTGACTGCTGCCACTGTAGAAACTCATCGGCCTGCTCCTGAGTTATCAT
>DAOUDY010000100.1:0-9642 GCA_034430755.1 Dehalococcoidales bacterium | reverse complement strand
CTGTAACATGTTAGCTCTATATTATAAGTATTGCGCCGCTGGCGCAAACTTTTGCCATCCTCAAACGTTGTCTCCGGCAAAAATAAAAAAGGGGAAGTGCAGACGATTATTTGCCGGTTCCTTCCCCTTTTATAGCGCATGATTAGTTGTGAGAAGATACTGTGAATATACCTTGCGCTGCAATCAGGATAGCGGTTACAGTATCTCGTTTATTGCCTTGATTAGCTTTTCCTCGTTGGGCAGCCAGTAGTCTTCCAGGACTACCCCGTAGGGTACCGGTGTATCCGGCGCGTTAACCCGCTTTATCGGGGCATCAAGGTAGTCAAACCCTTCATCGGCAACTATGGCCGCTACGTGCCCGGCAAAGCTGCCTGTCTGGCACTCCTCGGTGAAAACGACCAGACGTCCGGTCTTCTGCACCGATTTCAGCACCGTTTCTTTATCGAAAGGCACGATGGTGCGCGGGTCGATTACTTCCAGGCTGATGCCCTTTTCCTTTTGCAGAGTTTCAGCAGCATTCAGTGCCTTTGCTACCATGGCGGCGGTAGCGACCACGGTAACATCGCTCCCTTCCCGCCTGATAGCCGCCTGCCCGAAGGGTATGAGGTATTCCTCCTCCGGCACCTCGCTCTTGGGCCCGGACCACATCAGAAACTTGTGCTCGAATATAATCACCGGATTGTCATCCCTGATGGCGGTCTTGAACAGCCCCTTGATATCGTAAGCCGTGGATGGGAGGGCGATTTTCAGCCCCGGGATGGCCATCATCATGCCCTCGATGCTCTGAGAATGCTGGGCGGCGCTGCGTCGGCCGGCGCCGCTGAGAGCATCCATGGTAAGGGGCATTTTAATCTTGCCCCCGAACATATATCTCATCTTGGTCATCTGGTTCATGATTTCATCCCAGGCAATGCCGAGAAAGTCGGCGAAGCGCATCCGCGCAATCGGCCTCATTCCGGTGATGGCGGAGCCGATGGCGGCACCAAGGATAGCTGCCTCGGAGAGGGGGGTATCCCTGACCCGGTCTATGCCATATTTCTTATACAGGCCGCCGATTTCACCCATCAGGCCGCCCATCGGCCCCACATCCTCACCGATGATGAATACGGAGGAATCTCTGGCCATCTCCTCATCGAGGGCTTCACCAATCGCCTCTCGAAAACTTATCTCTCTCATGCCTGTCTCCTATGAATATACGTTTTCCAAAGTCTCTTCCGGTTCAGGGAAAGGGCTTTCCTGAGCAAATTTTAAGGCCGCATCCATTTCGGCAAGCGCTTCCTTATCAATGTCCTCAGCCTGTTTTTCCGTCAGCACCTTCGTTTCAATAAGCTTTTCTTTATAGGTTTTGATTGGGTCTCGCTGCATCCAGTGTTCAATCTCCTCTTTGGGCCGGTAGGTGCCGGAGTCTCCTTCAAAGTGGCCGCGGAAGCGGTACGTCTTGGCCTCAATCAGGGTCGGCCCCTGTCCGTTCCTGGCCCTGGCCACCGCTTCGCCTGCCGCCTCATAGACCGCGGTGACGTCCATGCCGTCAACGGCAACTCCCGGAATTCCGTAACTTACGGCTCTATCGGCAATATTGGGGATATTGAGGGAACAACTGGTGGGCACGGAAACCGCCCAGAGGTTGTTTTCACAGATGAAGATAACCGGCAGGCACCAGACGGAGGCGAGGTTTATTCCCTCGTGGAAGCGGCCAATGTTGGAAGCGCCGTCCCCGAAGAAACAGATGGTAACCTGGTCAGTACCCCTCAGTACTGCGGATAGCCCGGCACCGGTGGCAATGGGGATTCCCGAACCAACGATTCCAGCCGCACCCAGCATGCCAATATCCAGGTTGGCGATGTGCATGGAACCTCCCTTGCCCAGGCAGTAGCCGGTCTTCTTGGCAAACAGCTCCGCCATCATCTTGTCCGTTTCGCCGCCCTTGGCGATGAGGTGCCCGTGTCCGCGGTGGGTGCTCATGATGTAGTCCTCTTTTTTCAGATGAGCAATTGCCCCGGTGGCCACCGCCTCCTCACCGATGTAGAGGTGAACGCTGCCCGGAATATTCCCGTCGGCAAACTCCCGGGCAACACGTTCCTCAAACCGCCTGATGCGGACCATGGTGCGAAACATCCATATCAGCTTTTCCTTTTCGATAGCCATAGTTGCCTCTTTCTCCTAAACTGGGATTAATCAGCGGGATTTGAGGGTAGCTAACAGGCCTAAATATCAGCACGCTATAATCAAATCCATTAATATTATATAATAGACTTTTCCAAAATGTGAAATTTGGTCACCATGACCGTATTGTCTGCGAGATACCGCCGTCAACTACCAGGGTGGTGCCCGTGATGTACTTCGCTTCGTCGGAGTTCAGGAAGAGGGCGGCATTGGCGGTGTCCCAGCCTTCACCCTGCCGGCCCATGGGGCACATGGCATCGCGGCGGCGCCACATTTCCTCCACGTCGCCGCCCGCCCAGGCATCCTTGTTATAGTACTGAGCCTGCGGCGTCTTCATAAGCCCCGGCAATATTACGTTGCAGCGTACGCCTTTGGCGGCGTGCTCAAGAGCGATATCCCTGGCGAGGGCGATAACCGCCGACTTTGAGGATGCGTAGGCGCAGTTGGGCAGGGTGAAACGTATGCCCCCCACCGAGGCGATATTGGTGATGGAACCCCCTCCTTGCTTCAACATATAGGGGATGACATATTTGCAGGTGAGGAACATGCTCTTCACGTTCACCGTCATCACCTTGTCCCAGGTCTCCTCCGTGGTATCGAGGACGCCTCCCCACTGCCCGATGCCCACGTTATTGTGCAGGATGTCAATCCGGCCGTACTTCTGGATGCAGGTCTCGACCATTTTCTGACAATCACTCGCTTTGGAAACATCGGCCTGGAAGGTGACGCACTCGCCGCCTTCCTGGTCAATCAGCTTTTTCGTTTCTTCGGCAGCTTCAGGGTTATAGTCAACGGCCATGACCCTGGCGCCTTCACGGGCGAAGACGATGGCCGTCGCTTTTCCGTTTCCCATGCCGGGAAGGACGGAACCCGCTCCGGTAACGATGGCCACTTTGCCTTTCAGTCTATCTCCCATGATAAATCTCCTTTCCCGTTTACTATTTCTTTTCCGGCGGCCACGACCGAATGGTTTGGGCAAGACCGCCGTCAACCAGCAGGGTAGTCCCGGTGATATACTTCGAGTCATCGGAGGCGAGGAAGAGAGCGGCGTGGGCCACATCCCACGATTCGCCCTGCTTGCCGGTGGGGCACATGGCATCACGCCGCTGCCACATCAGTTCCACGCTGCCGTCGCCGTAGGCATCAGGGTTGTAGTACTCGACCATCGGGGTCTTCATCAGACCGGGCAGAATGGCATTGCAGCGGATGCCCTTGTCAGCATACTGAATGGCCACTTCCCGGGTGAAGGCAATTACCCCGGCCTTGCTCACTGAGTAGGCAAGCGCCGGCGCCGGCTGACACCTGATGGCACTGAGTGAGGAGATATTGATGATGACGCCGCTGCCCTGTTTTTCCATGTAGGGCAAAGCATATTTGCAGGTGAGGAACATGCTTTTCAGGTTGATGGCCATGGTCTTGTCCCAGATTTCCTCCGCCAGTTCCACCGGCCCGTCATAGCCGCCCATCCCCACGTTATTATGCAGGATGTCCACCCGGCCGAACTTTTCCATGCAGGTCTCGACCATTTTCTGACAGTCGCTCGCTTTGGAAACATCGGCATAGAATGAAACGCACGTGCCACCTTCCTGTTCAATGATACGTTTGGTTTCCTCGGCGGCATCGAGCTTATAGTCAACGGCCATGATTTTGGCACCTTCCCGGGCGAAGACAATGGCCGTCGCTTTGCCGTTGCCCGTCCCGGCCATGATTGAACCGGCGCCGGTGACAATGGCCACTCTGTCTTTCAGACGTTCTCCCATCTTCCTCTCCTTTTCTATCGGTATATAAGTGTCTATTTCGCTTCCGGTGACCAGGTCCTCATCGTCCCGGACAGGCCGCCGTCCACGAGCAATGTGGTTCCGGTAATGTACTTCGAATCATCGGAGGCAAGAAACAGCGCAGCGTAGGCGATATCCCAGGGCTCACCCTGCTTTCCGGTGGGGGACATGGCATCGCGCCGCCGCCACATTTCCTCAGTGTTGCTGCCCCAGACACCTTTATAGTAGCGTTCTACCCGCGGCGTTTTCATCAGTCCGGGCAGGATGGCATTGCAGCGAATTCCCCTGGCGGCATACTGAATGGCTACCTCGCGGGTCAGGGCAATCACGCCCGCTTTGGAGACGGAATAGGCCAGCAAAGACGAAGGCTCTGCCCGCAACGCGACGATGGAGGCGATATTGATGATGACGCCGCTTCCCTGCTTCTCCATGTGAGGCAGGGCGTACTTGCAGGTGAGGAACATGCTTTTCAGGTTCACATTCATCACCCGGTCCCAGGTCTCCTCGCTGATTTCCACCGGACCGCCGTGCGACCCCAGTGCCACGTTGTTATCAAGGATATCCAGACGGCCGAACTTTTCGATGCAGGTCTCGATAATCTTCTGGCAGTCACTTGCTTTGGAAACGTCGGCCTGGAAGGTGATGCACTCGCCGCCTTCCTGCTCTATGATGCCTCTGGTTTCTTCGGCGGCCTCCGGGTTGATGTCAACCGCCATGACCCTGGCGCCCTCCCGGGCAAAGAGAATGGCCGTGGCCTTGCCGTTGCCCATGCCGGGGCCAATAGCACCGGCTCCGGTAATGATGGCCGCTTTGTCTTTCAAACGTTCTCCCATGGCTCACTTGCCTCCAAAACACGTGAGGGAAAGTTGCATCGCTTCCAAAAGTGTAAGGCCCCTTCTATCAGGGGATTAACAGTATCTTACCCGCCTCACCGCTCTCGGCCAGCTTGAAGGCCTGCTTGAATTCCGCCAGCGGGAAGCGGTGGGTTATTATCGGCAGTGGGTCGAACTTGCCCGTGTCCAGCATGGCCCGGACCTGCCACCAGGTCTGCCAGATCACACGGCCAAAAACGCCAAGCACTCTGGCTTCCTTGAGGATGATGTTGGGGTGGAAGTCAAATTCCATTGGCCCTGAGGGCACACCGACCAGGCTTACCCTGCCCTCGCGCCTCAGTGCCTGGAAGGCCAGTCTGGTGGCTTCGGCGTTGCCGCTGAGCTCAACAGACACATCCACGCCGAGGCCGTCAGTGGCGTCCATGATTGTTTTCACCGGGTCCTGTTCTTTAGAGTTGATGATGGTGGCGTCAGGAAAGAGCTGGCGCGCCATGGCGACGCGTTTCGGTGCCACTTCAACACCAAAGAGCTTGGTAGCGCCGAAGACCCTGGCGGCGCCGATGGCGAACATACCAATGGGTCCGCAGCCAAAAACAGCCATGCTTTTGCCGTTGATTTCCCCGGCCATTACGCCGTGTACTCCCACGCCGAGCGGCTCATGGATGGCGCCAAGTTCGTAAGAGGTGCCCGGCGGGTGTTTCCAGCAGACATGGGCCGGCACGGCCATATACTCGGCAAAGGCGCCACCAATGGTGTGGCCGAGGAGTCCCATGTTCAGACAGTTGAGCGCCGCGCTATTCTGACAGTAGTAGCATTCCCCGCAGAAAATGTGCGGCTCCGGAGAAACCAGGTCGCCCTTCTTGAGGCTGGTCACACATTCGCCCACTTCCACCACATCGCCGCACGTTTCATGGCCGGTAACAATGGGTAACTGCATCATTTTCATGATATTGGGTGATGAATGATAAGCGTGGAGATCGCTGCCGCAGATAGCGGTGCCCTTGATCTTGACCAGGACGTCCCTGGGCCCGATTTTGGGCACGTCAACATCTTTATACTCGTATCCGATAGCTTCGCTTGTCTTCACCAGTGCTTTCATTTTGTCACGCCCCTTCCTTTTCAGCATTGCTTGTCACATTTTTTGGCCGATATCACCCGTAAAAATATCCCCTGTAAGTTCCTCTTTTGAGTTCATCACAGGGGATTTCAGTATCTTTTTTGTGTATCCTGATATGCTGGGTTATGATAAACCTGGGAATCACCTGTATAACTATCACGCCAGCGATATCAGCAGACACCATTTTCTATTATACCTTCACATCTTACCGGTATTGCATTCATCAACAGTGCTATTTCCCGCTCTTGACCAGGCTTTCCAGCAGCCTGTCGGCCGCTTCCTTGGCGGACATGCCAGCCGAGACGCCAAGTTTCCTGGCCGCCTCATTGACTACGGAAATTTTGCCCTGTTCATAGGTGCTCCTGCCGTTGCCAATTTTGGCCGACATGGCGGATACCGCCGCCGCCGGAATACCGTGTTTATCGAGGAACTTCAGGCCAGCAATGCCGGCATCGTTCTTTCCCATCCCGGCATCGTTGCCGATCATGGCACCAGCGCCGGTGTCGAGCGTCATCTCCCCCACGTTTATCCCGCAGTGGGAACCGTCAACAAAGACATCGCCCTTGGTGCTTTCATCCATGGCCGCTGCGGAATCGGCAAGGACAATCTTGCGGCCTCCAGCTTCTTTTACGCTTATTTTATCAGACAATTTTACCTCCCCCTTTATAACCATTCTCCTGGTCTCTCAGGAGATGCCCTCAAGCATCTTATCAGCAGCCTCTTTGGCCGACATGCCAACTGTAACGCCCATTTTCTTGGCCAGTTCATTGGCCGCCGAAATCACACCTTCATCGTAGGTGGACTGGCCAACGCCGATTTCAGCAGACATGGCCGCCACGGCTGCGGCCGGGATGCCGTGCTCCTCCAGCGTTTTCAGGCTCGCTACCCCTGCATTCTCCAGGCCAATGCCGGCATCATTGCCGATCATCCCGCGAGCACCGCTTGGGAGTATGTAGTCGGGGGCGATATTGGCGCCGCAGTGTGAGCCGTCAACGACGATGTCATTTTTATTATCCTCGCTAACCGAGGTCGCTGAGTCAGCGATGACTATACGCAGTCCGCCAGACTCCTTCACCACCTTATGAACTTCATGCGTCATAAATCCTACCTCCCTGTATCTTAGTAATTATATAATACTGGTACTAGCGAATCATCTGACCCGGCAACCAGGTAATTATCTCTGGAACAAATGTGAAGATAGCAAGTCCAACAATGACCAACGCTACATGCGGCAGTACCCCTTTGATAATGTCCCCCATGGTGATGCCGAGCTTCGGGTCAGCCGCGCCGCGGCAGATGAAGATTCCGGAGGCGAAGGGCGGGGTCATAAAGGCCATCTGCAGGTTGACGCAGACCATGATGGAGAACCAGAGGATGCTGAAACCGGCGGCATCAGCAATGGGGGTGATGATGGGCACCATGATATAGACGATGGCGATCCACTCGATGAACATGCCCATGATGAAGATGATGAGCATGATGACGGCAAAGACACCCCATTTGCCGCCGGGTGCACTCAGGATGATATTGGACATAACATCCCGCCCACCACCGCCCAGAAAGACGGCGCTAAAGGCCGTTGCCATGGTGACGATGACGAAAATGAAGCCACAGGATTTTAAGGTAATAAGTGACGCCTCTTTCAGGGTGGTGAGGCTGAAGCGCCGGTAGGCAATGGTCAGCAGGGTGGCTATGAAGGCACCGACGCCGGCGGCCTCCGTTGGGGGTGCGATGCCGAAAAATATTACCCCCAGCACCGAGAAAATGAGGATGGCGACGGGCACAGTGGAGGTAATGAGCATCGTCGTTTTTTTCATAAAGGGCACTTTCCGGTCTTCAACCGGTACGGCGGGCGCGATTTGTGGCTGGAGATAGCTCCGTATGGCAATATAGGTGATGTACAGGGCGGAAAGGGTAAACCCGGGTAAAAAGGCACCGAAGAAAAGCTGGCCCACGGAGATGCCGGCCATCGGTCCGTAAAGCACGAGCATAATGCTCGGTGGAATCAAGATGCCCAGGCAGCCGCCGGCGGTCACGGCACCGGTGGCCAGGGGTTTGCTGTAACCCCGCCTCAACATTGATGGCAGCACCGCCAGAGCCAGCATGGTGATGGAGGCGGCGATGATGCCCACGGTGGCGGCGAGGATGGTGCCCATGAGCACAGTAACGATGGCCAGGCCGCCCCTCAGACCGCCGAGCCACAGGTACAGCGCGTCATACAGCCGTTCCGCGATTCCGGAGCGCTCAAGCATCACCCCCATGAAGACAAAGAGCGGCACCGCGATGATGACGTAGTTGGTGATGATGCCGTAGATATTGGTGTAGATGATGTTGGCTGCTTGTGCAAAGCCGCCAAAGACGAATACGCCGACGAATAAAGCCAGCGCGCCGACGATGAAACCGAGAGGGAAACCGGTTAAAACCCCGATGAAAACACCGCCCATCATGATGGCGGTGACCATTTCCGGACTTAAATCAATCATAGGCTTGCCCCTTATCAGCGGATATGTATTCCGGGTCATATGGCTTGCCCTTTATCATCTGGTATGAATCCCGGAAAAAATGGGCTATGGACTGAAGCGCAAACAGGCAGAGTCCATAGAGGACCATTGTCCGCAACGGTGCTGCCGGTGGGTACCAGCCGGTTATGGCCATCTTCTCGCTGGTCGCCCAGGCCTTAAACATATATTCCCACGCGACGTAGCTCAACAGAAATATAAAAGGGAAAAAGAGAAGCAACGTGCCCAGGAAGTCAATGAGAGCCTGAACCCTGAGAGGGAGGTGTGCGTAAATCATATCAACCCTGACGTGAGCTCTATGCAAATGCGTATAGGCAAAGGCGAGCATGTAAGTGCTGGCAGCAATCATGACGTGGAGTTCGTATCCCCATAGAGTCGGCCTGGTGAAGACATAGCGCATGGTGACCTCGAAGGTCACCAGCACCATCAGTAGCGGGATGAACCACCGCCCCGTCTTTGCCGTCCACTCACTAATGGCATCGATGGTATGAATAATTTTTCTCATTACCGCTCTTTCTTTTATTCGAGAATTCCCCGCCCGGGCTCAGAACCCGGGCGGGGAACACAGCAATACCGGTAATTAGAGGCGAGGGAGAACCTTGTTGTAGGCGTCGCGCCAGGCTCTCAGCGACTCCATGGTCTTCTTGAAGAACGGGTCGGCTGCGGCCTGCTCATCGTAGAAGGCCAGGGCGCTCTGAACCACCGCATCTTCAACTTCCTTGGGAATCGGCATAACGCTGGCGCCGGCCGCTTCCCAGATCTCGGTGGCCTTGGTCAGCTCGTAGCTGCCGAGGCCGAAGTGCCTGATGCCTTCCGCCCAACCTACCTCGGTCAGGATTACCTTCAGGTCATCGGGAAGCTTAGCCCAGGCATCTTTATTGACGTAGAGGATGTACATATCGGTCGGCTGGCGGGCCGGGGACATGTAGACGTAGTCGACAATTTCCTGGAAGCCCATTCTGATGTCGCCGCCGATATTCTGATGCTGGAATCCATCAATGACGCCGCGCTGCATGGCCTCATAGATTTCGGGGCTCGGTGTGGCCACTGCGGCTACTCCCAGCTTGCCGAAGATGACTGCCTCGTCACCGAGCAGGCGCATCTTCTTGCCCTTAAGGTCAGCCACGGTGTTAATCGGGAAGCTGGTGTAGAGGAACGTCTCGGGCAGTTCCACTGATGCGGTGATAGGCATGACGTTGAAGCCACCGGCGTCAAACATCTCCTGCATCAGC
>DAOUDY010000099.1:0-5972 GCA_034430755.1 Dehalococcoidales bacterium | reverse complement strand
CTTCATTGGAGTGGGCGGCAAGGTCATCGACGAACTCCTGCCAGCCACGCGAGTCCTTCCACTTCAACTGGATACGGTTGGGTTCGTGGGCATACTGCTCGGCCAGCACCTTCCATCCCACCGTTTCGACCTGTTGCGCGAGGCCTTCCAGTCTGGGCACAAACGTATCCCGTCCGGTGGTACCGGCGCCGGTGGCGACCATAATCAGGGCCCTGGTCATTTCCGGGTGGGCGATACCGAAGTTGAGGGCGATATTACCTCCTAAAGAACAGCCGCCCACGTAAGCCTCTTTTATGCCGAGATGCCGTAAAAGCTGGTACAGGTCCTCAACGAGTATGCCCTGCGAGTAGTCAGACGCCTTTTCCGGTACATCCGATGGAGGGAAACCGCGGTGGTTGTAGGTGATGACCTGGTAGCGCCTTGAAAAGAACCTTACCTGAGGCTCCCAGCTCTCATACGTCCCGCCGAATTCATGGCTCAAGACCAGCGGGAAGCCGTCTCCGGTGACTTCATAGTAGATATTGACTCCGTTTATCTTTGCTTTGGGCATAGTGTCTCCTCCTCAGTGCGGCCTCTATCTTCTGGGATTATAAATAAGAGGCGGTTTCTGTAATCTTATCGCTTCGAAGTCTTACTGTCAATGAGGCGGAGAATGAGTGTCGCTTTTGTGGTGGGTGGATTAATGATAAAATGAGGCGTAAAACGTGACAATAATGTAAGGAGGGGCACCGATATGAAATACCGTAAAATGGGCCGAACCGGTTTGATGGTTTCTGAAATCTGTCTGGGCACGATGACCTTTGGCAACCAGGTCGATGAGGCGGGGTCCACAAAGATGATGAAGTGGGCGCTGGACGCCGGGATTAACTTTGTCGATACTGCCGACCAGTATGTTAACGGTCTGACCGAGGAAATCGTGGGACGGGCGCTCAAGGGAGTGCGGCACAATGTGGTGCTGGCCACCAAAGTAGGCGGCTGGCAGTCAGGCCCGACGGTGAACGATATCGGCACGTCGCGGAAACACATTATGGACGGAATCGAAGGGAGCCTGCGCCGGCTGGGGACTGACTATATCGATATTTTCTACACCCACCGGTGGGACCATGCCACGCCGATAGATGAGACGCTGCGCGCGCTGGACGACCTGGTTCACCAGGGGAAGGTGCGCTACATCGGCTGCTCCAACTATCTTGTCTGGCAGCTCGGCAAAGCGCTGTGGGTGAGCGATGTGTTGAATCTGGCACGCTATGACTGCACGCAGCCGCCGTACAACCTGATTACCAGAGGCCTTGAGGACGAGATGCTGACCCTCTGTGCCAATGAAGGGGTCGGGGTATGCGTCTACAATCCACTCGCCGGCGGGCTGCTCACCGGCAAGCATGACCCGAACAAGCCACCGGCTGAGGACACACGGTTCAGCAACAAAATGATGGGCAAGATGTACAGCGACCGCTACTGGCTGCCCGGTGATTTCGAGGCGGTGGCACAGTTCAGGGAGATAACCCGGAAACACGGGCGGAGCATGGCCCAGTTCGCCCTCGCCTGGATACTGAACAATAAAGCGATTACCTCCGTACTCTGTGGCGCCACCTCAATAAAGCAGCTGGAGGAGAATATCGGCGCGGTGGAGCTGACCCTGGCCAAAGAGGAATTAAAAGCCTGCGACGAGGTATGGCACCAGCTCCGGCCGCCCCGGTTTTTCTACGGAGCGCAGCAGCTCTACCGTTGATTCAGCCTGTTGCCGGCGGTAAGGCCACGGGCTCGGCTTTTATCACCTTGCCATCCTTTATGGCGGTAACCGGCATGAGCAGTTTATCTGTCTTTACGGTCTCTCCCGGCGTATCGATAAGCGTCCAGGCGCCGGATTTGAGTTCCAGAATGGAGACATCCGCTGCCATGCCCGGCCTGAGGCTGCCAATCCTGTCCTCTTCATGTATGGCGCACGCCGGATTGATGGTGGTCATGGCCACGGCCTGCTTCAGGTCCAGCCCCAGCGCCATGAATTTGGATATATTGACGGGAAGGCTGAAGGTCCGGTCTTTCAGGCACCGGTGGTTGAGGTCGGTGCTGATGGTGGTCGGTAATATACCTTCTGCCAGGCATTTGCGGGCAACGGCAAAGGAGAAATTACTCCGTCCGTTGGACGTATCCAGTATGACCCCGCGCTCCATGGCGGCCTTCAATTCGGGCAGTATCGTGCCGTCCGGGCGCAGGACGCTGCCCTGGTTGCCGGAATACACATGGCTCAGAATATCGCCGGCCTCCATCACGGAGAGGCATTCAGGGGTTAAAGACGCTGGCACCTGTTTATCCGTATCGCCAATATGAATCATAATCGGCAGACCGAACTGCCCGGCGATTTTTTTGGCCGTTTTGACCACTTCAATGCCTTCGCTGGTGACGAGCTTGCCGACCAGCCGCAGCTTGACCCCCTTGATGGTATCCTTGTTGGCTTCAATGGTCGCTGCCATGGCCTCCAGGTTCACCTCGTCCCAGTCCTTCAGCTCCGGCTCGGGAATCAACCCGTAAGAGCACAGGTGGAGGAAGCAGAAGACTCTGGTGCGGGCAGCGGGGAGGATGTGTTTGGGAAAAGCGGCAAAAGTGGCCTCGCCGGAACTGCCCCCATCCACTACGGTGGTCACCGCGTGTTTCACCCCGGCGACATCGGGCGCAACGGCAATCTTCATGATGCTATCAAAGACGTGGCAGTGCATATCGATAAGGCCCGGCGTAATGATTTTGTCCCGGGCGTCAATTACCTGTCGGCCTTCCTGCGGGGGTATGCCCTTGTCCACGGCGGCAATCCTGTCCCCATTTATGGCGACATCCATGGTGCCATCGATGTTCTGTGCCGGGTCAATTACCCTGCCGCCCTTTATCAGTATGTCATACATGGCAGACCTCCTTTTATTTGCCGTATATCTTACCACAAATTTCAATCAAAGAATAAATTTTGTTATAATGCGGACGAGTGTTGCCCATTATATTATTATGACGGTGGCAATATCATTCAGGAGCACAAAAGATAGCTTAAAGGAGGCATTATGACACAGGGAGAAACGAAGGTATCGGAAGAGTCTTTGCGTGAGTTCGCCAGAGAGGTTTTCTTAAAGGTGGGCATGCCGCCCGGAGATGCCGACATTGAAGCGGATATGCTGCTCTGGGCAAACCTGCGGGGGGTTGACTCGCACGGTGTGCTGCGCATTCCCTGGTACGTGGGCAATGTTGACCGCGGCATCATGAATCCCAAGCCGAATATAAAGGTGGTCAAGGAGACGCCGGCAACGCTGGTGGTCGAGGCCGACCAGGCCTTCGGGCCGGTGGTCACCGTCTTCGCCATCAACCGGGTGATGGAGAAGGCGAAAAAGACGGGCATCGGCTGGGGGTTCATTTGCAACACCACCCATCAGGGTGCCATGGGCTACTATTCGCAGATGGCAGCGAAAAACGATATGGCCGGCATCGTTTTTGTCTGTGGCCCGCCCAATATGGCTCCCTTTGGCGCCAAAGTAGCCGGCATATGCAACAACCCGATAACCATCGCCGTGCCAGCGAAAAAACACCGCGTGCTGTTCCTCGATATGGCGACGAGCGTGGCGGCGCGGGGTAAAATCTGGCTGGCGGTGGACAAGGGAGTGCCCATACCGGAGGGTTGGGCCATCGATAAGGATGGCAAGCCCACCACCGACCCCACTCAGGCAGCCGTCTTCCTGCCGGTGGGCGGACCAAAGGGCTCCGGTTTGTCGCTGATGTTTGAGTGTATCTCCAGCGTCATTGTCGGCAATCCGCTGCTTGAGCCCAGGCTTATGGAGAAAAAGGCCGAGACCACCCAGACAGAGGCCAAGGGTGCACATCCAGACCATACGCCCCGGCCCATCCAGAACAGCGTGGTCGCCGCCATCGATATCGGACAGTTCACCGATGTGGAAAGCTACAAGGAGCACATCGATAACCTCATCGACGGCATAAAGAGGCTGCCCAAGGCGGAAGGATTCAAAGAGATACTGGTGCCTGGTGAGCCTGAGGAAAGGACCTATGACGACCGCTTGAAGAACGGTATCCCGCTCCCCGAGGGAACGATACGTAACCTGAAAGGCGTTGCCGAGCGGTTTGGCGTCAAGCTACCATCGGGACTCTAAACGAAAGGGGTATTGCAGTGAATCTGGAAGAGCTGAGCCGGGCGGTGGTCGCCGGCGACGTTGACGTTGCCGAGGTGCTGACGAAAAAAGCCATCGACAATAATATGCCGGTCGCGGAAATCCTGAATAGGGGACTGATTCCCGGCCTGCGTCAGGTCGGCGAGCTTTTTGAGAAAGGGGAGTACTACCTGCCCGAGCTGATCGTCTCCGGGGATGCCGTGGCCAAGGCGCTGGAGTACCTTGAGCCGCTGATGGGGCAGGAAGGCGCATCATACATGGGCAGATACCTTATCGGCACGGTGCAGGGTGATATCCATGACCTGGGCAAGAACATCGTGATTATGATGCTGAGAGGGAATGGCTGGGAGGTTACTGACCTGGGTGTGGACGTTTCCCCGGAGGAATTTTGCTCGGCGGTGTCCGGCGGCGGCTATGACATCGTCGGCCTGTCTTCGCTGCTGACGATGACCATGACCAACTCCGCTCGTATCATAGAAGCTCTGGAGTCTGCTGGCCTCAGGGACAGGGTGAAGGTGATGGTGGGTGGGGCACCGACCACAGCGGAGTGGGCGGCTAAAGTTGGCGCCGACGCTCACGCCAAGGACGGACCCATGGCGGCAATCGTGGCGGCAAAGCTGGTTGGGAAATCATAGGAGTCAAAAATGAACGGACTGGAACGGGTGATGACGGCGCTACGGCTTCAGGAGCCGGACCGGGTGCCTCATTTCGAGCGGATTGCCATGAGTGTAAGGGAGGGCATACTGCCGGGCGCTTCCGAGGAAGATATCGTCGAGCACCTGGACCTGGACGGCGTCAGGTTTATCGACCGGACGCATTCCTGGAGCTACGAAATAATGGACGAGGGCAAAAGGATAAAGCGCGACCAGTGGGGCGGGCTCGTCCGCTATACTTCAGAGGATAATCCCGTCCCGATGGAGCCGGCAATCAAATCCGAGAGGGACCTTGACGTCTATAAACTTCCCGACGCTGATGAAGAGTGGCGGTACCAGCATTTGCGAAAGATGGTGCAGAGGTTCAAGGGTGAGCGGGCCATCGTGGTGGGTGTGACCGATATATTCGCCCTCGGCCGTGAGAACTTCCTCGGTGATGTGAACTATTTCCGCGCCATGGTGAAAAACCCCGGCTTCATAGACCGGGCCAATGAGCTCCTGCTGGACTACCAGCTGAGGTACATGCGGAACTGCGTGGAACTGGGCGTCGATATCTTCTGGATAAACGGCGACTGGGCGATGACCGAGCGGCCGATGGTCTCCCGCGAGTTTACGGAGAGATTTCTGGCACCGCCCTTAAAGAAGCTGGTGGATTACGCGCACAGCCGGGAGGTACCCGTAATCAAGCATACCGATGGCAATATCTGGCCCATCTATGACACGATAATTGATGCCGGCGCCGACGGCCTGCATCCCATCGACCCCATGGCCGGGATGGACATCGGCGAGGCCAAGGCCGCTTTTGGCGGTAGAATCTGTTTGTGCGGCAACGTGAGCTGTGCCTTCAGCCTCGTCTCCGGGACGGAGGAAGAAGTACGCCAGGAGACCAGGGAGGTCATCAGGAAGGCGGGGAAGGGCGGGGGGCTCATCTGCATGTCCAGCAACTCGATTCACTCCGGCGTCAACCCCAGAAATTACCTGGCCATGGTCAGGGCAATCCGGGAGTTCGGTCAGTATCCCATTTCGTTGGACTGAACGCGCCTTTATTTTCCCCTGGCTTTCTAATGGGCCGTCAAAACTCACCCGTGGGAATGGTATAATAGAGCTCACTGCTGCCGGTGCTGGACTCCACCCGGCTGCTGGCACGGGCGGCCTTGAAGAA
>DAOUDY010000098.1:0-4032 GCA_034430755.1 Dehalococcoidales bacterium | reverse complement strand
CTCGCACCGTGGTCAATATGACCGCCGAGACCGTTATCCGCCTGAGCAAGATAGACAACATCATCGGGGTGAAGGAAGCGAGCGGCAATTTTGAGCAGATTGCCAGAATCATCCAGGAGACCGGCGACGATTTCTTTGTCTGGAGCGGCAATGACACTGATACCTTTCCCCTCATGGCCCTCGGTGGCTACGGCATCATCAGCGTGGCGTCGCACCTGGTGGGCAAGCAGATAAAAAAGATGATAGACAGCTTTGTCAGCGGCAAGGTTGCCGAGGCGGCGGCCATTCACCGTCACCTTCTGCCGCTGGTCAACGCCCTTTTCATCATCTCGAATCCCATCCCGGTGAAGTACGCCGTGAACCAGGTCGGTTTCCGGGTGGGCAAGCCGCGACTGCCGCTCACCGAGCCCGATGAAAAGACGGCAGCCATCATCAAGGACGCATTGAAGAACTACACCATAGACCTGCCGGTATAGGGTTTAAGCGGTTATCATACTGCCGCCGATAAGTTCGGGTATTTACTTCAGCCGTCCATAAGGATTAAGCTGCATTAAGATAAATGTATCTGTATATTGTCGCCGGGTTAGCCCTGCTCGTTTCCCTGGTCTTCAGCCGTGAAAGAACCGGCCGGGCGTTAAAAATCGCCGCCAGACGCTTTATCCAGATTTTCCCCGCCTTTCTTATTATGATTACCCTGGTCTCCATTGTCCTCTACCTCGTGCCGGATGAGCTCATCTCCCGTTATCTGGGCAGCGACAGTAAATTTGCGGCTATGGCTGTGGGCGCTCTTCTGGGCTCCGTCACCTATATGCCAGGCTTTATCGCATTCCCGCTGGCGGGCATACTTCTCCAGAAAGGGGTGGCCTATATGGTCATCGCCGCTTTCAGCACCACACTGATGATGGTGGGTGTGCTCACCGCGCCCATTGAGAAAGCGTACTTCGGGCTGAAAGTAACCATTATCCGGAACGTGATTGGCTTCTTTATCGCCCTTGCCGTGGCCGTCGTGATGGGCTTTTTCTTCGGGGAAATTTGCCAATGAAACGCAGCACTCTATCGAAAATACTGCTCATTGCCAGCTATTTTATTTTTATTGGTGTTTCCTGGTTGATGGGGTTCAATCCCGGCCAGCAAATCGGCCAGAATTTCGTCGTTTTTTTCGTTGATATGCTGAAGATACTGCCCGGCGCTTTCATTTTAATCGGGCTTTTTGAGGTCTGGGTGAAGCGGGAGACTGTTGAGCGACACCTTGGTGAGGAGTCGGGCTTCCGTGGCTACCTCTGGATGATACTGCTTGGCAGCACCGCGGTTGGCGGGCTGTATCTGGCCTTCCCGGTGGCCTATACTCTTTACAGCAAAGGTGCCAGGCTCAGCGTGATTTTCACCTACCTCGGCGCCGCCGCCATATGCCGCCTCCCGATGACCATCTTCGAGGCTTCGTTTCTGGGCATCAAGTTCACCGCCATACGGTGGCTGGTCTCCCTGCCGCTGGTGATAATAACATCTATCCTGCTGGGCAATTACCTGACGCGGAGGGGATACAGGGTGGAGGCGGGGAAATAATCATGGGCCAGTGTGGTCGTTATAAACAATCACTGACCCATTAAAGCAGTGCTATATTTAATTGCAGTGCTGTTTTGATGACCCGGCTACTTCCCCAGTTGCTTCTTTACCGCGGCCAGCTTATCCATGTACTCCTGGCGTAGCGGGATAAATATCTCGATGGTCTTGAGGCCCTTATCGGAGACGTAGGTGCCGTGCTCCTGGTTTGAGGCGAAGACGGTAACGTCGCCCTTTTTCACCGGATAGCGTTTCCCGCCGGTTACCAGTTCACCCTCTCCATCAGCGATAATCATTATCTGCTCATGTTCGTGCTTATGCATGGGACCAATGGCATTGGGCTTAAAGGTAGCGAACATGGCCGTCGCCCGTTCGCCGGAAATGAGGTGTACACTGACCTGACCGGGAACCAGCTCCACCGGCGGAATATCCTCGTAGTGGATTATCTGCTGTTCATACTCTTTCTGTGTTGCCAGAGGTTCTTTTTTCTCCATTTTCAAATAGACCTCCTTAATATTAATCAGGTTTGCGCCTTCTTCTTGGCTGCTTCCATTTTGGCCACGTAGTCCGGGCGGGGCGGGCAGAAAATATCGATGACGGTACACCCCTGTTCGGAGACATAGCCGCCGTGCTCGGTATTGGGGGGGAGGACGATGACATCGCCCTTCTTCACCGGGTACAGCTTTCCTTCAATAATCTCATCGATGGCGCCATCGAGGACGATCATGACCTGTTCCGCTTCATGGCGATGTCTTTCGAAATAAATGCCCGGGTTCATGGTGAGAAAGCTGACGGTAACCTTTTCCGTGGAGACGATATGGCTGTTGGAGCCGGGTACCAGCTCAGCGAGAGGTATATCGCGGTAGCGAATTATCCGCTGCTTGTATTCTTCCTGCGTTGCGTAAGGCTCTTTCCTTTCCACTGGACCAGATACCTCCTACCAAACAGGTTTCTTGATGATGGTCTGTTCCCGCCTCATGCCCACCGATATGATGCTTATCGGGCAGGCAATCAGTTCCTCCAGCCGGGACAGGTACTGGCGGGCCTGGTGCGGCAGCTGGGCAAAATCGCGGATATCACTGATGGGTGTCTGCCAGCCGGGCACTTCTTCATAGATGGGGCGGCACTTCTCCAGCATGGCCGCGCTTGCCGGGAAGTAATCGATTTTTTTGCCGTTCAGCTCGTAGCCGGTGCCTATTTTAAGGGCCGGCAGTTTATCAAGCACATCAAGGCGGGTGATAATCGCCTTGGTATAGCCATTCACGCGGTTGCTGAACCGGGCGGCAACGGCATCAAACCAGCCGCAGCGCCTCGGCCGGCCGGTGGTGGTGCCGTATTCGTGGCCCTGTTCCCGGATGGAATCGCCGATTTCATCTTTCAGTTCGGTAGGCATAGGGCCGCCACCGACACGGGTACAGTATGCCTTGAAAACGCCCAGAACCTGGTCAATCCGGGTCGGCCCCAGGCCGACACCCAGACAGCCTCCCCCGGCCAGCGGCGAAGAGGATGTGGCATAGGGGTAGGTGCCGAAATCGGGGTCAAGCAGCGTCCCCTGCGCCCCTTCCAGCATGACGTATTTCCCGTCATTTATCGCCTTTTCCAGCAGGGCGGTGGTATCGCAGATGTGAGGGGCCAGCGTCTCGCCGTACCGGCGGTATTCGTTATAGACCTCATCCTCTGATAGCGGGTCGGCATTATAAACCCTGGTCAATATCGTGTTCTTGTGGACGAGTAAAGCGTGAAGCCGCTCGCGAAATATATCCCTGTCCAGCAGGTCGCTGGTCCTGATGCCCAGCCGGGCAATCTTATCGGCGAAGGCGGGTCCGATGCCCTTGCGCGTGGTCCCGATAGCCTTACCTCCCCGCGCCTCCTCCTCCAGTCCATCGAAGAGGATGTGATAGGGCATTACCAGATGGGCCCGGTCGCTGATGAAAAAGCGTGAGGTGTCCACGCCGCGCTGCCTGAGCGCGTCCAGTTCACCGAGCAACACGCGGGGATTGACCGCCACGCCGTTTCCAATCACGGAGGCGGCTTTGGGAGAAAAAATACCGGAGGGTACGAGGTGCAATTTGAATTCGCCGAACTGGTTGACCACGGTGTGCCCGGCATTATCCCCGCCGGAAAAGCGCATCACCATGTCTGCCTGCTCGGCGAGCAGGTCAACTATCTTTCCTTTTCCTTCATCTCCCCACTGAGCCCCGATAACGGCAATTACTGGCATTACAGCCTCCCCGAAAACAATGTGATGGCTAATCTCCCTTTGTCTGGTGCCATGCGTGAAGCAGCCTCTGGATAATGGTCAGGTAGCTGAAAAAGGCGATGATACCCAGCGATGCAATCAAGGCATAATCAATGCCGCTTAACAGAAGTCCAAGTGATAAGATGATTACTCTTTCCGTACGGGTGAAAAGGCCTACATCACCGACCAGGCCAGCCGCTTCTGCCCGGGCTCGAAGGTAGCTGACCATCAGC
>DAOUDY010000097.1:0-8325 GCA_034430755.1 Dehalococcoidales bacterium | reverse complement strand
CCAACGAATTCCTCGATGGCCAGGGCATAAAATCGGAACTGATATGGAAGATGCACGAAGGACGGCCAAATATCGTCGATGCGATTATGAATGGCGAAATTCACCTGGTAATTAATACTCCAAGCGGTAAATTAAGTCAGTACGATGATTCCTACATACGTAAGGCGGCGATAAAATACAAGGTTCCTTATATCACAACCCTGGCAGCCGCCATGGCGGCTGCCAAAGGCATCGCGGCGCACCGAAAGGCTAAGTCAGGGGTCAAATCCCTGCAACGCTATCATGCTGATATCACGCAGAAAGGAACATGGCAGCGGAAAAGATACTGATTATCAGCAGCGAGCAGGGCCTGGTTAAGCTGGTCAGGCAGGCAATGGGCGGAACCTTCGAGGTGGTCAGGGCAGCACGCGATTTGAACGATGGGCGGGACTTTGCCGGACATGTCATGCTGAAGTCGGCAAGCTCAGCCAGCTTTCTGAACAGCAATGCGCCAGATATCAGTGTTCCCGAAGAGATAATCAGAAAACTGGAAGGCCTTTCCAGGGAAGAGCTCCTTGCCGCCAGCCAGCAAATAACCGTTGAATTTATTAAAAAGGCGAAGTCACTGTGCCAGGGAGTCCACCTGGTACCAATGGGCTGGGAGAGATTCATTCCGACTATTGCGGAGACTGTCGCCGGATGAACGTAAGCATACAGCTTGCCTGACAGCCCCTAGAGATAAAGCGACTCAGAGGCGCAGTGATTAAATGGGGCGCCGGGACTGTTGAATGAAACGGGGTTGGTGGTGCCCTTTCAATTTGTTTGTTTTTAAATATTGATTAAGGAGGAGTTTCTATAATGAAGGTTTTAGGTATAGTATGTAGCCCTCGAAAAGGGGGGAATACCGAAGTTTTGATGCGGGAAGCTCTAGCTGGCGCACAGACCTGTGGTGCAGAGACCGAGCTATTAACTATCTGGGATAAAGATATAAAACCTTGCGACGGATGTTTATCATGCGAGAAGACCGGTAAATGCCACATAAAAGATGACGTACAGGAGATTTATCCCAAACTTCTGGAGGCTGATGGCATTATTTGGGGCACGCCGGTCTACTTTTTTAATGCGACCGCCCAGGCCAAGATACTTATTGACCGCTCCTATGCCTTATATGCAAACAGTAACAGATTGACGAACAAGGTCGGGGGTTTAATATCAGTCGGAGCGAGTTTAGGGAATGTGGGCGTGTGGAACCTGTTCAACACTTTCTTTTCGGTACACCACATGCTTTCAACTGACTTCGTCTATGGTTACGCAAGAAAAAAGGGAGACGTTAACAAAGATAAGCACGCAATGAAAGCGTCAAGAGAGTTAGGCCGACAAATCGTATTGATAGCAGAGCGGAAATTTCAGTACCCGGAAGAGTATGACGTGGCTATCTATCGCTTTGTGAAAAGAGAGCACGGCATTGACAATTGCGTTTCCAAGGATAGATTTACCGATTAAGCATTCGGGGCATTAAATAAAAAACAGGCACAGCGCGCCTCTGGCATCGCCGTCACGGCTGCTCCTCCACCGGGACTGGTACGCCGGACACTACCTCGCCGACGATGGCCTCCAGAGAGCGGCCCTTCAGTCTCGCCTCCGTTTTAGAAATCAGGCGATGCGCCAAAACGGGAGCTGCCAGATACTTCACATCATCCGGCATCACGTAGTTCCGTCCCCGAATCGCTGCCAGAGCTTGCGATGCCAGATAAAGCCCTAATGAGGCGCGCGGACTTGCCCCCAGTCTGATGCCATCGTGACCTCGCGTTGCCCTGGTAATGGCCGTGACATACTTGCGGACTGATTCCTCCACGTACACCTGGTGGCACAGCTTCTGAAGCTCCAGCAGCTCTGCCGCCTCCAGAACGCTGGTCAGACTATCCAGCGGATTTTCCTGCTGGAATCGGGATAGAATGGTCCCCTCCTCATCTTCGGAGGGGTAACCCAGGCTGACTCTGAGAAGAAAGCGGTCAAGCTGTGCCTCGGGCAAAGGGAACGTGCCTTCAAGCTCAATGGGGTTCTGGGTAGCGATAACCAGAAACGGGCGTGGCAGGGGCATCGTCTCCAGGTCAACGGTAACCTGTTGTTCCTGCATTGCCTCCAGCATGCACGACTGCGTGCGCGGGGTAGCCCGGTTTATCTCGTCCACCAGCACTACGTTGGCCATAATCGGGCCCGGCCGGAATTCAAACCCGGAAGTCTTCTGGTTAAAGTAGTGTATGCCGGTAACATCCGAGGGAAGCAGGTCCGGGGTTGACTGAATCCTCCTGAAGCGGCAGTCCAGCGATTTGGCCACCGCCTTGGCGAGCATGGTCTTTCCGATGCCGGGGACATCCTCAATCAGCACATGCCCCTCACACAATAAAGCCACCAAGACCAGTTCTATAGCCTCTTTCTTACCGACGATAACCTTGCTGACATTACCGACCAGTTTACCGGCCGCCTCCTTTATTTGTTGACTCACATCTTTATTAGCCGCTTCGCGCATTTAGATTTGCCTCCTGTTCTTCAAATGATTTTGTCTTAACCTACGCCAGCTATGTCTCAGCTGGTCCAGTTCATCTTCAGTCGGTAACCACATACCATAGCGCGTCCTGATGTACTGCTGAGTAATCAAGCCCAAATCGTCCTGGGCCTCCGGCAGCACGCCTGCCAGAGCGTAGTAATATTCATGCGGGGTCTGGGAACTGTGCCGTGGGAAACCGCCGGCGGCCGCCCAGCTCAGCAACCGCCGATAAATCTGGCGAACCGAGTCTATTTCCGGTAGAACGTGCTTGGCTCTGGTTCCCAGCCCTGGCAGTCTCAATTTCAGCAACTTCTGGAGGATGCGCTTCAACAAGTTCAATAAATCGGTTGTAAAAGCGCCGGGCAGTGTCTCAAACTCGGCTCCAGACATGCCCGCCAGCCTGCGGCGCAGCCAGCGAAATATTTCGGATGAGACCCGCCACAGGGCGAAAAGGAGGAAGCCGACCACCATCACCGTCCACCCTATCCGGAGACCGCTTCGCACTGCCTCAGGCATCCGCAGAAGTTCCGCCCAATCCGGCTCCTCCGGCGGTGGGGGCACAGACTCCCCGGGCAGCGGCCCTATTGAAGGCGGTTCCGGCTCAGGGAAAAGGCTGATGATAAAGGCAATCGCTTTGGCAATGAGCCCACAGACCCATCTGGCAGCCTCCACAACGAATTGAAGTAACTCAGGAGTTATCACCACGCTGACGAGCAAACCCAGGATAAGAATCAGGCTGATGCTGAAGAGCAGGAGCCCGCCCCAGTGTCCCTGGTTCAACCCGGAAAGCCAGCTTGTTCCCTCCAAAGCGTGCGCCACCGATATTCCCAACAGGGCGAAGAGGAAGAAGGTCAGAGTTATCAGCACGGTGTTATCGAGAGTGACTTCCAGCGGAGGGGCGATAAGAAAAATAAAGACCAGAATGGGCAGCCCGAACTGAAATTCGCTGACCAGTGCGGAGAAATTAAGCCTGAGGCGGGCCAGACGCTGACCCAGCCACCAGAGAACACCGGTGCTCAGCAGAATCAGGAGTTCCGGCCGGAAGGTGTAAATCACCTGAGTTATGGATTGGGGTATGGACAGAAGCCATGCCGGGTCGGACAGAGGCAGGTGGCCAAACACCTGTACCTTTATCATTAGCAGCATGCTCACGGCCCACGCCAGCCAGCTCACGCTCCAGAGGCAGGCTCTGGGCCATCTCAGGCGCCGCAGAAGCCAGTTAAAAATGAAAGCCACCGGATAGAGAAGCAGGACTCCCGGGACAGCAAGATGGCCGCCAGCCGCTTTGGTATTGAGCAGCGACAGCAAAACATACAGCCAGCAGCCTTCCATGCCCAGCACCGCGATATATAAAATGCTCTGACGCCAGTCCAGCTTCATTTAGTCTCTCCCCCGCTGACTGTGGCCAGGTCTGTGGCCTGCCTGACGCGATGACACTCTATGCCATTATCATTTCCCCTCCACTCGGCATCGCCAATCTGGAACACCATCAGCTTATGGCCCCTCTCTTTCAAACCAGCGAGCTGCTCGGCTAATGATGGTGAAGGTCTGGATAGTATGAAGACGAGGGTGGTTCCCCAGGGCAGTCTGGGCCGCTCTGCCTGCAGGAACTCTTCAAAAGGGCCGCTGGACAGCGGGGTGACCTTGGCCAGAGCTTCCAGTATCTCAACCAGCTGACTGGCACTGCTTCCCGGCAGTATGGTAGCCGGTTCGCCGGAATCAGCCGCACGCGAGTTGGCAAATAATCCTACCGAGCTGCGCTGTTCGATAAGATAGTTGGCGATAGAGGCAGCCGTGCTGATGCCCAGCTCCAGGCCCTCTCCGGTATCGACTTCGCCCTGCTCGACATTGAAGCTGTCTACGGCCAGAAAAAGGGCCACCTTAAACGTGGTGGTCGGCTCAAAGACCTTCACCTGCAAGGTTTGGTGACGGGCACTTGCCTTCCAGTGGATGTGCCTAAGGCTGTCATGGGGGCTGTAGTCGCGGATTCCGACCACGCGGACCGGGTCCTCAAAGATACGCCGCTCCGCCGTTATCTCACCCACCGGGTGCAGCGACGGTATACCCAGTCGAGCTATCTCGAAGATTCTCGGGTACACGATAACATGGTCTATTGAAGGCTGGGTAAAAGAGCGAGGGTAAAAGCCAAAGATGTCGCCGGAACTCACCGTGATTGGCCCCAGCTGATAATAGCCGCGCCGATGGCAGCGCAGGCGGTGCTTCCAGTTTACGCCGGTGTACCAGAGGAGAGCCACGGATTTGCTCAAAAAACCGGAGCCCGGCCTGTCACCTGAATCCAGAACAAGGTCAGGAGATAACCTGAGAGGTATCTCATCGTCTATCTGAATCCAGGGAAGCGGCAGCAGTTTGCGGTTAATCAAGCGCAGCCTTAGCTCGATTTCTTCACCGGGGAAAATACGTCGCTCGCTGAGCAGGCGCTGACAGCTCACCCCGGCGAGGCAGAGCCGACTCCACAGCCCGGCCAGGCCGGCGGCGGAAAGCACCAGACCAAGGAGAACAACAATTACTACCTGACCAAACCAGGCAGCCAGCAGGAGGCCGGCCAGCGCCGCCAGCAGGCCAAAACGGTTTAAAAGATAACCTGCTGGCTCGAGGGAAAACCGTTTCCCCCCTCCCTGCGTAACGTTCCTTTCAGGAGAATCCATCTTTACTCGCTGCGGCATTACTGGTTGCCGGTGTCTTCTCCGACTTCGCGGCGTTAAGAATAGCCTCCAGTCCGGCCGAAACAAGGCGGAGGTCAGCCGTTGCTATTCTGGAGAGAAGGCTCCTCACACGAGCCTGTCTCTGCTCCCACAGGCGCATTATCAGCCGCCGCCCTTTTACGGACAGCTCACAGACTACTATCCGCCTGTCCTCATCGCCACTTCGCCTGACAACCAGCCTTTGCCGAACCAGGCGGCCTATGATACCCGTCACCGTGGTCATGCTTACGCCCAGGGCAGAAGCCAGCACGCCCATACGGGCCGGGCCCTCGATAAAGAGGAAGAGGAGAACTTTGAACTGGGGCATGGTAAGGTCGACGCTGAGCCATTCCCTGGGCACAATGGGTCGCAGTAACCGATATACCCCTTGTTCAAGCGCGAGGACTCCCTCAATGAGCGGCGCTTTATCTTTGTTCAAAACAGGGCCTAACCTTGCGGATATACATTCAGTCTGACAAAAATATTTTGTGTAGCACTAAATATGCTAATGCATACCCCGAAGCTTTGTCAACGGCCAGCAAAAAAGTTAGACAAGCGCTTCATATCTACGGCAGCTTTCCGGCTTTTGGTTGTACCTTGCGTTCCTTTAACTTATGTCCCGCCAGTGCTACAATGATGCTTGCAATAATGCCATATACACGCCGGCCGAAAACTGAGCAAAAGGAGGCTGAAAATCAAAATTTAAGGCTAGAAATGGGGCTTTAAAAAATTGTACGACAGCGAATAATCAAGGGAGGTAAACAATGGCAGAGATTAAGGTCATGGGCGTAGTAGCCAAGATTCTTAAAGAGGAGGGCGTGGAGTGGTACGCCGGTGTCCATGGTGGTCACGTCTGGCAGCTTATGGTGGCCATAGATAGAGCCGGTATTAAGACCTACCACGTGCGGCATGAGCAGTCAGGCGTCTATATGGCTGACGGATGGGCCAGAGCCAGCGGGAAACCAGGGGTTGCGATGGGTACCGCTGGACCCGGCTTCGGTAATATGATATCGGCTATGTACCAGGCCTATCTGGCCCGGAGCCCGGTCATCTGTCTTCTCGGGCAGCATCCCACAGAAGAAGATGGCTGGGGCCCTTTCCAGGAGGCGTATGCCGAGCCGCTATCGGGCCATTTCACCAAGTGGACCAAACGGATTACCGACCCTTCTATGACCGCTTACTTCATGCAGAAAGCCATCCGGGATGCGACAAGTTATCCATGCGGGCCGGTGGCTCTTGAATTTCCGACCAACATCCAGGGACAGGTAGCCGGGGAAGAAGGTTCCCTGCGAGGCTATTTGCCGCATGGTGTCTGTGCCGCCCCATCCCGACCAGCGGGCGACCCACAGATGATAGAAAAAGCAACGCGTATGTTACTTGAGGCCAAAAAACCGGTGATTATTGGTGGTGATGGTGTTTACTGGTCTGATGCATCAGAGGAACTCAGGGAATTTGTTGAGCTGCTTGACATTCCAGTGCTGACCCGGAGAATGGGCAGAGGTGCCGTGCCTGAGGACCACCCGTTAGCCTTTGGCGCTGGCTTCCGAAGACCTATCCAGATGCAGGCTGATGTAATCGCCATCTTTGGCTTAAGAATGAATATGCTCGAGGGCTTTGGCATGCCACCGCGTTACCCGGTTGAGAATGTCAGTTATATTCAGGTATCTGAAGACCCGGAGGAACTGACCACCAGGCTGTCCACTGAGGTATCAATTCTGGGCAGCCCCAAGCTGGTTTTGCGGCAGATGCTCGACTGCGCCAAGGACATGATGAAAGGCAAGCCAGATAGAAGCGAGTGGCTGAGTATAGTCAACAAGGTGAAGGAGGAAGACAGAGCCAAGGAAAAAGCGCTTGTAGATAAGGTGCGCGATAACAAGGCTATTAACCCTCACTTCGTGGCGGCTGAGCTTTTCGATTTCCTGGATAAAGATGCCACTGTTATTCTGGACTCTTTTTGCATGGCCGGATTCGCCACCGACAAGATAAGGGCTTCTTTTGCCGGGCAGATACTGGATGGCGCCACCTGGAGCGGTGTTGGCCACGGGGTGGGCATCGCCATGGGCGCTCAACTGGCCAGACCGGGCAAGCAGGTGGTCGACCTTCTGGGTGACGGCGGCGTAGGTATTGCCGGCTGGGATATTGAAACTGCCGCCCGCTACAAAATCCCGGCATGTTACTTGATTTTCAACAACAGCAGCTGGATGGGGGACGCAGCCCAACAGGCGGTTCTGCCAGAGGACTTGAAGGATTGCGACTGGAGCATGCTGCCCGATATCAGGTATGACAAGATATTTGCTGAGATGGGATGCCACGCTGAATTAGTCGCCGAGCCACAGCATCTCAGGCCCGCGCTTGAGAGGGCCTTTAATTCAGGGAAGACTTCCGTGATTAATGTCATTCCTGACAAAACTGTTCTGGCACCTCAGCTTCAGGGCAGAATCGAGTACTACAGGAAACTTTTTGTCGGAGAATAGAGGCTGAATTATGCGTCTCCTGAGGGAAAATGGCATATGGAGGTAACAGCAAAATGACTCGTCCACTCGAGGGAGTAAAGTGCGTCGGTATTATAATGTTTCAGCAGGCAACGGTAGCGTTTTCCATGATGGCCGACCTGGGGGCTGAGGTAATCAAGATAGAAACCCCGGACGGTGAACTGGGGAGACGGCTTGGCGTGGCCCCCAATTTCCCGCTCAGCCCCTACTTTGAGACGAACAACCGCGGGTTCAAATGCATCACGCTGGACCTTAAGAAAGAGAAGGCCAAGGAGATACTCTATAAGCTGGTAAAGGATGCCGACGTCTTTGCCCAGAACTTCCGTCCCGGCGTAGCCCAGCGTCTTGGCTGCGGCTACGAGGATTTAATTAAGGTCAACCCCGGTATTGTTTATCTCAGCGCATCAGCCTACGGTCCCGATGGGCCAAATGCCAAATTACCGGGAACTGACGGCATAGCACAGGCGATGGGTGGCATCTGCTTCAGTTATGGTGTGGAAGGTACCCCCGTGACCACAGGGCAAATCGCAGTGGCGGACGAAACCGCAGGCTTTCACATTTTTCAGGCAGTGATGGTCGGCCTGTACCACAAGCTGAAGACCGG
>DAOUDY010000096.1:0-8566 GCA_034430755.1 Dehalococcoidales bacterium | reverse complement strand
TCTAGCGCTCTCTCCAGGCTATTTACTTTTATCTCGCCGCCAATACATTTGGCGCCCTGCCCCCACTTAAGCTCAATAGTCTCCAGACCGTGCTTCTTATTGACATATTCGGCAACACCGAGCCTGGTATCCTCCACGTTCATCTGGACCAGTATTTCACCATATCCCTGATGGTAGCGGCGGTAGATTTCAATGCGGCGGTCCATGTCTGGCGCCAGGGTTACTTTACCTTTGCCATCGAGCTCAAGCTTGGGGTCGATGCCACAAACGTTTTCGCCACAGACAAGGGTAACGCCGCTGATAGCGGCACCGATGGCGAAGTGCTCCCAGTTCTTGAGCGCAATCTCGGTGGAACCGAGCGCGCCGGTGAAGGCCGGCAGCTTCATTTTGACCTTGATGTCCCAGCCATATTCCGTCTCCGTGTTCACCACGGGAAAGATGGCCGTATCCGGGTTGCCATCAACACCGGAAGGCAACCCCCTGGCCCCCAGGGCATATCCCTGAATGTTAAGGTGGGAGTAATCAACCGGATACTCCTTATCGCCGCCGGCGGTAATGTCGCCGAAAGGTCCGGGATAGATTAACTCCCGGCCCCGGAAGGTTGCCTGGAATACCTCGCAGTTTCCGGTGCAGCCGTCTATGCATCGGCTGCAGATGCCGCTCATCGGGGCCACATTTCGAGAGCGGTTCGCCGACCTTGTAGCATCGTTGGCATTTGGTCTTCGCAGGTTCATAGTTAGGACTCCTTCTTTAGTTTTTATAGCTTAACCAATATTCCCTTATCGTGGAGGTACTTCTTCGCCTCCGGTATGGTTATCTCGCCAAAGTGAAAGATGGAGGCCGCCAGCACGGCCGCGGCTTTGCCGATGGTTACCGCTTCATACAGGTGTTCCAGCTTGCCTGCGCCTCCCGACGCGATAACCGGTATGCTGACGGCTTCGGCAACCGCCTTTGTCATCTCAAGGTCATAGCCCTCTCTGGTGCCGTCGGCATCCTTGCTGGTGAGGAGGATTTCGCCGGCGCCGAGCTCTTCCACCCTTTTTGCCCAGTCGACTATGTCCATCCCCGTAGCCTCACCGCCGCTTTTGACCACCACCTCCAGCCTGGGGAGGTTGCCGCCGGTGGGGTTTTTACGACCGTCAATGGCCACCACCAGCTTATCTCTGCCAAATTCGGCCGCCGCCTGCTTGATAAGTTCCGGGTTCTTCACCGCCGCCGTGTTGATGGAGACCTTGGCGACGCCGAGCTCAAATAACTCTTTCATGTCCCGGGTATCTCTGATGCCGCCGCCAACAGCGAAAGGGATGGTGACTTTTTCCGCCACCTTCTTCACCCATTCCCGCCTGGTAGCACGGTTCTCAACCGTAGCCATGATGTCCAGGAATACGAGCTCATCAGCACCCTCGCGGCAATATGCTTCGGCGGCTTCTACCGGATCGCGGGCATCACGCAGGTTGACGAAGTTCACCCCTTTGACTACCCTACCCTCCTTCACGTCCAGACAGGGGATAACTCTCACTGGCTCCATTCTTCTTCCTCTCAAGCAAAAATATGGTAACAGGCAACCGCTTGCCGCATAAAATAAAAACCACGTCATTCTAACAACTTTCACGGGGTATTGTCAATGCAAGTTTTATGTAAACTGTTTAGCCCCCTTTCGCTTTGTGGTATACTGTGGTATCATTGAGTCCGCCGTTTTTTGCCTTGAGGTGAGACATTGACCTACGCCCGCTTGATTGTCAACCCGGCGGCCGGTGCCGGCAAGACTGCTCGCAAATGGCCTCACATTATGGCCCGGCTGCAGAGCATTGACCTGCGCTTTGATTACGATATCACCGAGGCACCGGGCCACGCCAGAGAACTGGCGAAAGACGCCGTGACCAAGGGCTATGAACTGGTGGTTTCGGTGGGAGGCGATGGCACCGTAAACGAGGTGGTCAATGGCCTTTACGATACCGGCAGCATTGCTGATGTCATGTTTGGCATGATTGGCACCGGTACCGGCAGTGATTACATCCGTACCATCGGGATACCGAGGGCACATCTGGATGCCTGTCAGTGCCTGAGAAACCCGCGGAAAGTAAGCGTGGATGTGGGCCTCATTGAATACCTCAGCGGCAACAAGACGGTCAGGCGATTATTTGTCAATTTTGCCGGCATGGGATTTGATGCTGAAATCGTGAGGACGACGACATTGAAGTACAAGAGGCTGAATGCTACCGCTTCTTATCTCGCCGGATTGCTCTCTGCCCTGCTGTTCTACAAAAACAAGGCGGTGACGCTGCTTATCGATGGTGAAGCATCTGAGGAAAAGGTGTGCACTGTTCTGCTGAGCAACGGTAAATACGGAGGCGGTGGCATGTTTGCCGCACCCGAGGCCGATATCTCCGACGGACTTCTCGATGTGCTCATCATCGGTGATTTGAGCAAGCCTGACCTGCTCTGGTCGCTGCCGAGGGTATACCGGGGAACCCACCTGACGCACCCAAAGGTGACGTTGAAGAAAGCCAGGGAGATAGAGATAAGGTCGGACGATTCGGTGGTTCTTCAGGCTGACGGCGAGTTGTTAGGCGGATTGCCGGCTTGTTTCCATGTGCTGCCGTCTTTACTGAACGTTGTGCGGTAAGTTAGAACGCAGTGATTGCTCAATGCGGGATAAAGTAATGGTCGGGGTGAGAGGATTTGAACCTCCGACCTCATGGTCCCAAACCATGCGCGCTAACCGGACTGCGCCACACCCCGCCACTACCATATTACCATACCGGTTATTCTGAGGAAGCTTCCCCACCTGACTTGCTGGCCAGTTCCACCAGCTTGTTGTATTCCAGGGTTACCCTTTCCTGTATCACTTTGATGGTGCCTTCCGTCAGGTGACGGAACCTGCCCTGTGTCTTCAGGTAGCTTTCCACCGGCTCCAGCTTGGTCAGTTTCAGGCTCAGCTTGTACTGGCCGTTTTCAACCTCGTACAGAGGGAAGACGCCTGTCCTGACGGCAAGCCTTCCCACCTTGATGGAATCATCGGTGGCACATCGCCATCCTGTGGGGCAGACCGATAACACATGGATATAAGCCGCACCGGGCATCTCTACAGCCTTGGCGACCTTTCTCATCAGGTCGCGGTGATAGCTGGGGCAGGCCGTGGCCACGTACGGTATGTCATGGGCCGCCGCAATCGCCGGCATATTCTTCTTCCAGGTTACCTGTCCCAGACTTTCTTTGCCCGCCGGTGACGTGGTCGTTGAGGCTCCGTAAGGCGTGGACGAGGACCGCTGGATACCGGTATTCATGTATGCTTCATTATCCAGGCAGATGTAAACGAAATCATGTCCCCTTTCCAGGGCTCCGGACAGAGCCTGCAGACCGATATCGCTGGTACCACCATCGCCGGCCATCGCTACGATTTTGATGTTGCGCTCGGGACGTTTCCCCTTTTTCTCCAGAGCCTTCAGACCGGCTTCAGCGCCAGAGGCTACCGCGGCGGCGTTTTCAAACAGGGTATGAATCCACGGGATACGCCAGGAGGTGTAAGGGAATGGCGTGGCCACTACCTCCATGCAGCCGGTGGCGTTTACGATAATGGCGTTATTGCCGATTGCCTTGGCCGCCAGCCTCACCGCCAGTGCCTCTCCACAGCCGCTGCAGGCGCGGTGGCCGGGGGCAAAAGGCTCCAACTCAGTGATTTTGCCAGGTCCATGCACTGCTGTTGCCATCATTATTCCCTCACTCCATAGATTTCAAATTCTCGCTTGCTTCCGGTCCGGGCGATTTCGATGCCGCGGTTTACCATTTCCTCGAAGCCGGACATGGAGATATCCCTGCCGCCCAGACCGCCCACGAAGCCGATGACTTGCGGTCGCTTCTCTTCCGCGTACAGGGCGGCCTTTATCTCGGAGCAGACCGGTCCTCCCGGCCCACCAAAGGAAATGGCCCTGTCCAGCACGATGAGTACCTCGGCGTCCTTCACCGCATTCCGTAGCTCTTCATATGGGAAGGGACGCCACAGGCGAAGCTTGAGCAGCCCAACTTTCTTGCCTTCATTTCTCATCTTGTCCACGGCTACCATCGCCGTCTCGCTGTAGCTGCCCATTGTTAGCAGCAGTACCTTGGCGCCATCGGTCTGGTATCTTTCTACCGGCGAGTAGCTGCGGCCGAAAGCCTGGCCGAACTCCTGCCATACTTCCAGGATTACCTCTTTAGACTTTTCCAGGTTTATCTCCTGCGCCCATTTCACCTCGGTGTAGATGAAGGGCGAGCCCAGAGCGCCCATGGTAACCGGCTTCTCCGGGTCAAGCGGCAGAGGGTATTGGAAAGGCGGCAGGAATCGGTCAACATCCTTTTTATCTGGAAGTTCAATTGGTTCTATAACATGGGTCAGCTGGAACCCATCAAGGTGAATCATTATCGGCAGCAGGACCCTTTTATCTTCACCCATGCGGAAACCACAGATGACATTATCAACCGCTTCCTGCCCGTTTTCCACGAATATCTGAATCCAGCCGGTGTCTCGAACCGCCATGGCATCGGAGTGGTCGCCCCAGATACTTATGGGTGCGGAAAGGGCTCGGTTGGCCACCGTCATGACTATGGGATACCGCATCGCCGAGGCGACATAGAGCACTTCATGCATCAGTTCCAGTCCCTGAGCGGCGGTGGCAGTAAAAGTTCGGGCACCCACGGCCGAGGCGCCAAGGCAGGCGCTCATTGCCGAGTGCTCTGACTCCACCGGAATGTAAACTGCTTTCAGTTCACCGTTAGCCACCAGCTCCGCCAGGTGCTCCACAATATGTGTCTGGGGGGTTATAGGGTAAGCCGACACGACGTCAACATCGGACAGCATGGCGGCATCGCCAACGGCGATCGATACTTCCAGGCCTTCCCGCTTTGCCATTATTTCTCCTCCTCGACCATGGTGATTGCCTCTTTGGGGCATTCCGCAGCGCAAATCCCACAGCCTTTACAGTAGAATAAATCGGCTTCAAAGTATCCATCCGGGTTCTTGGCGATGCATCCCTCAGGACAGTAGAAGTAACAGAGGGTGCATTTGTTGCACTTCTTGAAATCGACCACGGGCCGGCGCGATTTCCAGTCACCGGTCCTGGTTTCAACAGAATTGCCCGGGTCGGTGATGAAGAAGCCGATTTCCAAGTCTTTCCAGCTCAATTCGCCTTTGGCTCTCGGTTTTTCCTTCGTTTTTGCCTTTGCCATTTCCAGCTACTCCCCTATTTTCGTTTCGGTAACGGCTCGTTCCATTGCCTTTATATTGCGCTCTGCCAGGCGGCCAAAGCGTTTCTCCAGGGGTTCTTTTACCGATTCCGCAGAGATAACGCCGGTCGCTTTTATCATAGCACCGATCATAGTGGTGTTGACGATATTAACCCCCAGCGTCTCCTGGGCGATTTTGTCGGCGTCTACCAGGGCCAGCCTGGCTTTGATACCCAGCTCCTTTCTCACCTGTTCCGCGGATTTCTTGGTATTGATGATGACCGTGCCGCCATCTTTCAGGCCGGAAGTTGCGTCCAGAATGGATAAAAGGCTCGGGTCCAAAATCAAGACCACATCGGGCTGGTCAACCTCGGATCTGGTCCGGATGGGCTCATCCGGATTGATTCGATTGAATGCCAGAACTGGCGCTCCCCTTCTTTCCGGGGTGAAGCTGGGGAATGCCTGGGCATACTTGCCCTCGCTGATAGCTGCCTGGGCGACCAGTTCCGCTGAGGTAACCGCCCCCTGACCTCCACGACCATGCCATCTGATTTCTATAAGTTTGTTTTTTGTCATTGCACTCTCCTGACCACATTGAAGCGCCCCTGGGGCGACTTGAACGCCCGCCCCCAGCTCCGGAGGCTGGTGCTCTGTCCAACTGAGCTACAGGGGCCGCTACTGTTATTATATCCTTAATTTCGCTTACTCCAGAGACCGACCTATTATAACCATCATGGCTTAATAACACAAGTATTGACATTTAGCCTCACGGTCAATAAAGTGGAATAGACAGAGGAGACACTGATTGGTCTGGATTAAATTTATCGTCTGCATTGTGGTCATTTTCATCGCGGGTAGAAAAGTCGCTCGGTATGGGGACATAATTGCTGAGAAAACCGGCCTTGGCGGCGTCTGGATAGGCCTTGTCCTCATCGCCGTGCTGACCTCCCTGCCCGAACTCTTCAACGGGATAAGCGCGGTAACCCTGGTCGGTGCTCCCGGCCTGACCATCGGCAACCTTCTCGGCGCCAATATGTTCAACCTGTTCAACCTGGCGCTTCTCGACCTGGCTCACCGTAATGGCTCCATCCTGTCCATCGTTGGCAGAACCCACCGCCTGACCGGTATATTCAGCCTGATAATGGTTATCTTCGTTGCCGGCTTCATATTGATAAGCAACAGACTCCATATCATGGACATCGGCTGGATTGGCTGGTATACGCCTTTTATTATCCTGCTGTATTTGTTTTTCGCCCGCATAATCTATCGTTACGAGCGGCGCCATCCGTCTCTCAAAGAAACGCAGTTTGAGTACGCCGATAAGTCTTTACGGCACACCTACCTTTATTTCTCAATATCAGCTGTCTTTATCATCGGCGCCGGTATCTGGCTCGCCTTTATCGGTAATGAAATCTCCCTGGTCTACGGGTGGGGGCAGAGCTTTGTGGGCAGCCTTTTCCTCGCCTTCACCACCACTCTGCCCGAAATTACCGTTTCCTTTGCTGCCATGAGAATTGGCGCCAACGACCTGGCCGTGGCCAACCTGATCGGCAGCAACCTGTTCAACCTGACTATTATTTCCATTGATGACCTGCTCTACGTCAAAGGGCCAGTGCTGGCGGCAGTCTCCGAGACCCATCTCATCACCGCTTTCACCGTGATGCTCATGACCATTGTGTTCATCATCGGGTTAAGCCACCGGCACCAGCGCTTTTTCCGCCTCAGCTGGTGGAATATTACCCTGATATTGTTGTTCCTTCTCGGTGCTTACTACAGCTTTCAGATGGCTTGATGCCTGCCGTTAAAACAGGAAGTCCCAGGCGAGCAGGACAATAAGGAGCAGGAGCACCACGAGCACCATGAATCCCAGTGGTATCCGGTAGCGGTCCGGGCTGAAAGACGACGGCTCAGGAGACGGTTTTTCCGTATGCAGCAGGACATGGCGGGCATTTTTCGTGGCCTCGACGGCGTATCCGGCGGGGTTGGCCCCGAATCTGACCAGATACCGGGCAAGGCGAAGCGAAAGGCGTTCAATGGCACCGAAGAACTCGCAGATGGACACGCTGAAGACATTGAAAGCGAGGCGTGATGGCCGCCGATAGAACCAGTCCGTGTCCAGGGTAATCATCGCCTCGGCGTGGAGCTTTTTCATCACCAGCCAGAAAGCGAGTCCGGTGAATATGAGCAGCTGCATCGATTCGATTAGATGAGAGGCGGTATAGGGCTGGTAATGCACCTCGAAGGGCAGGAGATTGTAGAGCAGCGCCGGATAAACGCCGATGGCGATGCAGAGTGCCGCGGTCAGCCCCATCCCGATGTACATTCCCGGCGGCACCGGCTCCGGTTTGAGGTTGCGGTCTTTGCTGAACCAGGTGAAGTACGGTAGCTTCAGACCTATGGAGAGAAACGTGCCAATGGAGGCCAGGTTGAGCAGGAGCACCACGGCACCAAGGTGTTCCATTTCCGCGCCGTATATCACCATCGACTTGCTGACGAAGCCGCTGAAGAGCGGTACGCCGGAGATGGAGAAAGCGCCGACCATGAAAAAGAGCAGGGTGAGCCGCATTTTCTTGAACAGGCCGCCCAGCTCGGTCATCTTGTTGCGGCCGGTGGCATAGAGCACGGTTCCCATCCCCATGAACAGCAGGCCTTTATAGAGGATATGGGCGAAGGCATGGGCGGTGGCACCGTTTACGGCCATTGCCGTGCCGATGCCAACACCGCAGACCATGTAGCCGACCTGGCTTATGATATGGTAGGAGAGGAGCCGCCGCCCGTCGTTGGCCAGGAAGGCAAAGACCACGCCATAGACGGCCATCACTGCGCCCGCCCACATGAGCAGTTCCATGCCGGCGAAGCCTCGGGCGAGGGCGTAGACGGCCACCTTGGTGGTGAAGGCGCTGAGGAAAACGCTGCCGGTAACCGTCCCCTCCGGATAGGCGTCAGGAAGCCAGCCGTTCAGAGGCGGCACGGCCGCGTTGAGGGCAAACGAGAGAAGGATCAAATAAGAGGCCACCCCGCCATCAAAGTGCGTGAACAGAAGTGAGCCGGTCTGCTGAAGATGTAAAAGGATGCCGGCCATGAGGGCACTGCCGCCGAAGGCGTGCACCAGCAGGTAGCGGAATCCCGCCTTCCTGGCATCCTGCGTCCTTCTGGCCCAGATGAGAAATAGTGAAGAAACGGCCATGATTTCCCAGAAGAAAAGAAGCGTGAACAGATCGCCGGCAAAGACCACCCCCAGCGAGCTCCCCACGTACAGCAGTGCCACTACCTGCTGCAGAGCATCTTTCACATGGTAGCCATAAACGCCGCCGAGGAAGCCCATGATGACAAAGACGTACCCGAAGGCCAGGCTCAGCCGGTC